>JAABSE010000003.1 GCA_011390575.1 Sphingobacteriia bacterium | reverse complement strand
ATTTGCTGAGTTTCCTGATGAGCACATGGTGGAAGAGTATCGCCTGGCACCCAATGATGAGTTGTATTTCAGGTTGTATACCAACGAAGGGGAGAGATTGATTGATCCCATTTCGCCCCTCACCCAGCAAATGAGAGGGGAGCAAAACTATACCATCGAATTTGACGGATTGGTTAAACTGCCTGTGCTGGGAAGGACAAAGCTCAGCGGCATGACCCTGCGGGAAGCAGAAAAATTTCTGGAAGAGGAATTTTCGCAATTTTATAATCAACCCTTTGTAAAACTCAGGGTGACCAATCATCGTGTCACCATTTTTCCCGGTGGAAGGGGCGGGACATCCTCTGTCGTGTATCTGGAGAATACCAATACCAATATTTTTGAAGCACTGGCTCTGGCCGGCGGTATTGCCGACGGACGTGCCAGCAAGGTAAAAGTTATCAGGGGTGATCTACGGAACCCGCAAATATTTCTTATTGACCTCTCTACAATAGAAGGGGTACAGAATGCTGATATGATCATCCAGGCCAATGATATTATTTACGTCGAACCACGTGAAAGAGTGCCCCAGCGAATTATGGAGAATGTGGGGCCTTATCTTACCTTATTGTCCACAGCATTAATCGTTTATTCATTGTTTAAATAGGCAAATGACCAATCCGGCGGCAAAAAAAATATCATCCATCAATGACGAACTGGATATTAAACTATTCCTTTACATCGCAAAGAGGAATATTTTATTTCCTGTCATTTTTGTAATTCTTGCCCTCACCGGAGCCTGGTTGTACTTGCGCTATACACCTCCCATTTACCAGACTTCCAGTATTTTGCAGCTGGGATCGCAAAGCGAGGCCACCAGGATTCTCCCCACGGCCAATATCTATGATGATGATATGGCCAAGCAGATTGAGCTGATGCGTTCATCGGTTTTTCTGCAAAGGGCCCTTTCCAAACTTCCGCTTGAAGTTTCTTATTTTTCCAAAGGTAGGGTGTTGAATTTTGAGCTTTACCGCAATTCTCCCTTTACTGTTGATGCCATTGTGAAGAATCCTTCCATCTATGGTATCCCTATTTACGTTGATTTTGTTAGTCGGGATCAGATTGTTCTGACTTTCACCTATCGGGGAGAACTCCAAAAAAGGGAAATTCATATCAATGGACGTACCTCGCTTCCAGAAATGGATATTTTAATTGATATTCACAACTTTAGTATTATCCGTGAGCAGCAGAGTCTTTTCAGCCGAAACTCTTACTTTTTTGTGCTGAATAACCCTGAAACCGTTGCATCGGCTTACAGCCGGGATATACGTATCAACGTGCTCAATGCCGCCGCCAAGACCATTCAGATAAGCCATACGGGTACCAACCCGCAAAAAGCTTCCGACATTGTGAATATCATTGCCGAAGAATTCAGCATTTACGATCTGGAAAAGAAAGCTGAAAGTGCCAATAATATCCTTGATTTTATTGATCAGCAGCTTGATTTGCTTTTCGATAAATTATCAGACTCAGAAATAGAACTGGAGGAGTTTAAAAAAGAGCATGGCATTGATGAAATAACGCTTACTCCGCTTCCTACCCTTCAGGGAAGAATTGGTGATATGGAGAACCAGCTGGTGATGCTTCAGATGGAGTATAACATCCTCAACGAAATAGCCCAAAGTCTCGAGCAGGATAATGATGTGGATATTTACCGGCTTATTGCCATCCTTGCCGGCAGTGAATTTAGTGGCATGGTATCCCGAATGTTGCAGAACCTGCAGGATTTGCTCATCGAAAGAGAACAGCTGTTGTACCAGGTTACGCCCGAAAGCAGTCAGATTCAGGCCTTGAACCACCAGATCAATATCCAGCGAAAACTGGTGGTGGAAAGTATCACAACCCTGATAAATAACCTGGATACACATATCAACGAAATACACAGCAAAATAGATAGTTACGAGAGTATCCTGCTCAACCAGGGAGGCCGTTACAGCCTTATTGAATACAGCATGCTGCAGAGGGTACATTCTATCAATGAGCGATTTTATAATCAGCTGGTAGAGAAAAAGGCCGAATATTCTATTTCCAAGGCAGGATATGTTTCTCAAAGTGTGATTCTGGAAAGCTCACGGGTGCCCGGACAACCTATTTCTCCCAAACCCAGGGGTATTTATGCAAGCAGTTTGCTGGCGGCCCTTTTCCTGGGCATTGGCGTGTTCCTGCTCAAGTACCTGTTCTACAATGAAATTCCTTCACTGCACGACATTCTAAAGTATACCCAGGCGCCCGTAATTGGTGTCATCCCCAAATACAAGAGTGAAATTCCGCCCAACCAACTGCTGGTTCTGAAGAAGCCCAAGTCGCTTATCTCGGAAGCCCTGCGGGCCATACGAACCAACCTGCAGTTTATCAACAACGACGATGGCCCTAAGCTGGTAGCGGTTACTTCCACCATTTCAGGAGAAGGAAAAACATTTTTTGCCATGAACCTGGCGGGGATCCTCGCTTTTAGCAATAAAAAAGTAATTGTTATTGACTTTGATATGCGCAAACCCAAAATCCACCTGGGTTTTAATGTGGAAAACATCAAGGGAGTCAGTACCATTCTTTCAAATATTGACACTATTGACGATTGTATTCAGCCTTCAAAGGTGAAAAACCTTGATTTTATTACAGCCGGTCCTGTGCCTCCCAATCCTTCAGAGTTGATCCTCACGCCGCGCATGGATGAAATGATCAACTATCTGAAATCAAAGTATGATTTCGTTATTGTGGATAACCCACCGGTAGGGATTGTTACCGACGGTATGAAGAGTATCCTGATGTCGGATTACCCGATTTATATTTTTAAGGCCAACTATTCCAAACGGATGTTTATCCAGAATGTGAACAGGTTGATTAACGAAAGTCATATCAGCAAACTTTCGGTGGTGCTCAACGCAGTTGATAAGGAATACTCAAGTTACGGATATGACAAAGGGTATTCTTACGGTTATTATTATGGAGGTTATGGATCAGGCTACGGATATTACGACGATCAGATAAATATTGTGAAACGAAGCTTCTGGAAACGGTTGCTGGGACTGGGTAAGAAACAGCAATAGGGAACAGCAAAAACTAATACAATGCAGGTAATTGAAACGGGATTCAAAGGTTTGTATGCCATAGAGCCATCGGTTTTTGAAGATAAAAGAGGTTATTTTTTTGAATCCTGGAACAAGGAAAAGTTTAAAGAAGCGGGGCTTGACCAGAATTTTCTGCAGGACAACCAGTCCATGTCGGGTACCCATGTTCTGAGAGGCCTGCATTTTCAATTGCCTCCCTGGGAACAGGGTAAGCTGGTAAGAGTGATTACAGGTGCTGTGGTGGATGTAGTGGTTGATCTGCGCAAGGGTGAGCCTACCTACGGGCAGCATTTCAAGTATAAAATTACTGCAGAAAAGAAAAATATGCTGTGGATACCTCCCGGCTTTGCCCATGGATTCCTTACCCTTGAGGAAAATACCATTTTCTTTTACAAATGTACACAGGTTTACAACCGTGAATCGGAAGCCTCTATCGCATGGTTTGATCCTGATCTTAAAATCGACTGGGGCATTACAGAACCCCTTGTATCTGAAAAAGACAAGGTTGCACCCTTGTTCAGGGACTTCAACAGCCCTTTTTAAATTCACCCCGGGGATTACCCGGAACATGTCAAATTAAAAAAATAAATAGTAGATGACTGAGAACTTACTTCTTGTTTACAGTCTATTTTTTGTGGCCTCATTGGTGTTTACACTGGTGATAAACCGGTTTTTACTAAAATTTTCCCGCAACCTGGGCATCAGAAATGCAAGTGAAACGATTATAAGATGGAGCTCTACCTCTAAGCCTGCTTTGGGTGGTATATCTTTTTATATTATCTTCCTGTTTTCCATCATTTTTATATCTTTCCTTATTCCTGAAGAAACGGATTTTTTCAATCTGCAAACCATGGGAGTTCTTGTAGTGGTAACCGTGGGCTTTCTTACCGGATTGTTTGATGATGCTTACAATACCCATCCGTGGATCAAGTTTTTCTCTCAATTGCTTTGCGGGGTTATTCTGGTGGCTACCGGTACTTATATTACCATCTTTGAGAATCAGCTGCTCAACTATGCCATTACCCTTTTCTGGGTGGTGGGAATGATGAACAGCATCAACATGCTCGACAACATGGATGGCATCACCACAATTGTTTCTTTGGCTGTGGTGGTCACAATTTTTGCAGGAATACTGCTGCGCGAACAATTTCTGAGCCCAATTATAGTAGTAGTGCTTGGAATGATGGCTGTTTTGCTGGGCTTTTTGTATTACAACTGGAACCCTTCCCGCATGTATATGGGCGATACAGGAAGTCAGTTTCTGGGTGTCCTGCTGGCAGTGCTGGGCATTAGTTTCTTCTGGAACGGTGAAGCGTTTTCAGGAGATAGTACTCCATTAATGAGGTTTCTTTCGGTTGCCATCATTTTTGCCCTCCCCATTATCGATACCACCACGGTTTTTTATAAAAGGATTGCCCGTGGTCAGTCACCCTTTGTGGGTGGGAAGGATCATACCACACATCACTTGTCTTACCTTGGTCTTTCTGATCACAAAGTAGCCTTGGTTTTTGCAGGTTTGTCGCTGGTTTCCTTTTTCCTGGCTGTATCCATGACCCATTTTATTCATACCTGGAAGGTTATTCATCATGTTTTGTATGGCTCGTACTTCCTGGTTTTGTTTGGGTTTCTTTTCATCGTAGGAAATATGAATAAGTCTCGCAGTCAATAAGCTGCAAAGAGTGAATTCCTTGTCCCGTTAAAAGGTAACATTGAAAAGCAGCTGGAGCGTATAATCCTCATTAGAAGTGAAGGCTGTTTGAACGCCCAGGGCGACGGGTGCATAAATACCCAGTAAGTGCATGTCGCCGGTAAGGGAAAATCCCCAGGAATATAAAGTCTCATTTTGCACAGGCGATGGGTTGTTCCTCTCCGGAAAGGGAGTAGCCATAGCATGGTCATAAAACAGGGATGTGCGCAACCTTTTCAGATACAGCAGGTGGGGTATTCTGAAATCCGGATAGAGCAGGGGAAAGGCATAATCGGCCGAAAAGGTTCTGAGTTGCTGATGACTTTGGCCGCTGATCCCCCTGGGATACCCGATAATATTTCCAAAATTGTAAATAATGGGCATTTTTCCCGGTTTTTGTTCATTTACCCCCCGCTGTCTGTTTTGGTATGCTGCCGACAATCTGATTCCGTGGTGTCGGATCAAGCCCGGAAAAAATACCGTCCCCCGCAATGATAGTACACTACCCATGTCCCATTTTCCCAGTGGTGAATGCCGATAGTTGATATCTGCAATCTGACCCTGGCGGGGGAAAATATCCCTTGCCACACTTCTTCTCTGCCTGTATGCCAGCAATCTGTAATCCTGCGTAAAAAAGCGTGAAGGCTCAAACTGGAAGTATTGGTTGTTGCCCACAAAAATGGTATCAGGAGTCAGAGAGCTGCGGGCAGCATCGCTGATACCTGTCCTGAAAAGAGGTGTTATTCCGTAAAAGAATTCGTTTTGCTGAAAGCGCAAAGGTAAAGAGATAGATAATTGATAGTTGTTTTCTCTGAATCTGGATCTTTCCAGCTCATCTTCACTGTTGGGATAATAAAAATACCGGTCTCCGCTCTCAGCTGTGATTCCCACAACAGGATACCATCCATGATAGGAGTATTGCGCTACAAACCTTCCTGCTTCTTCGTTCATATCCCATTTGTATCCCAGCTGGGCAAAGGAGGTGCTTAGTTTGTTCTGCAAAAGCAATGAAGCTCCCGGCTCAACTTCCATCATGTCCACGTTGATGTTTGCCGGTACCCAGCTGTGCAGGTAAAACAGGTTCTTCAGTCGGCTGTAGGTTTCAATTTCATGCGATCCCGGGGTTATATCTTCAGGGTTGATTTTTGCGTTTTCCTGTTCGGCAAGTATTTTATGGAAAGCAACCGAATGGTCTTCAACATCTTTTAAGGGTTTTCTTTCAAAGTTAATGGCTTTCATGGTGGTAAGCTGATACCCGTTGGCTGTATAGTCGGAAAAGGCCAGTGTATTTGTAGAGTTGGGGACAGCATTCACTGCTCCAAACTCTGACGACACCATTCTTTCTGCCAGAGCGGTCCGCCTTCTGTAGATGTAAATATTATCAATACCCGACCATGTGGCGTTAAAAATTACATCTTCACCCATGTATTGAGGGGATGAAATATCAGCATCTTCAGCACGCAGCAAGGTTTGTGAAACTTTATGTTCTGTGATAATCTCCTCCAGCCTTTTACCCTTGCTGTCCAGTGCAATAAGGGTGATTTTAGTCCCCCGGGGATGCCAGGCGGGTTGCATGATAAATTCATTGTTTTCGTAAGAAAAACGCCAGTTTTCTTCTCCCGTCACGGCATTGAGCACAACCAGCGAATTGTTGCCCTCAGGTGAAATCTCCACTGCAGCAACCTGGTTGCCATCAGGAGAAAGGGCAGGGGAGAAGAACTTTCCTTTGTGGGTAATGCGTTCCCTCACCCCGGTGTAAATGTTGTAGATGACAATTTCGGCATAATTGCGGTGTTCCCACCTGGGGTCCGGATTGTACTCACTCCATACCACTTTGCCTGCTGCATAATTAAAAGAGTTGGGAAATACCGAGCCGGGGCGGAAAAGAACTTCTTCGTTTCCTTCCAGGTCAATGGTTACCACAGTCGGGATATCTCTTAAGCCCGTTTTCAAAGCTACCAGCAACGAATCACTTATCCAGCGTGGGTAAAGGTAGTTGGTATAAAGCTTCTGGCTCTTGTTGACCCTGTTTACAGGACTGTAAGTATGGTTTTCTCTTTGTTCTTTCCATTTTTGTTCCAGGTTTTGAAATGAGTGCCGGTAAAACCGTGCTTTTCCCCGGCCGAACTGCCTTCTCATTTCGGCTGAAAAAGGGAATAGCCCCCAGGGTCTCCGTGCCACATTATCCAGCATGGGAGCCCATGCATTGGCTCCGTATTCTGCCCTGGCTGATGCCACCAGCTGGTATCCCAGTTCGTAATGATTGGGAACAAATTCTTTGTAGGAGCCAAATACCGCTTTTTCAAAAGAATGTCTTCCCCTGGTCAGCACCTGGGCTCTCAACCCTTGCTCGAATCTTGGTAAGCGGCCCCTTCCTGCTGATGTGAGAGCCGTTTCTATGGCTACGGCATCTCCTTCCAGAAACCAAAGCGGGATATGGCCTACCACTGCCCCTGTGCCCACTTCTCCGAAAAGTATCCCCAGCAGCCGGGTCAACCCCTGGTTGAGTTTGTCAATCTGCACTACATGCCTGAATTCATGTATAACCAATCGTTCCATCCAGTCATGATGATCGTTTTCCGGAGGAGGCGTTCCGTACAATTCAACCCGGCGTGGTGCCCACGAAACAAAACCATTGGAAACGGTAGTCTGGTTGTGTACGATAACTGAAATCTTTCGCGGCTGGTGCTCCAGACTTTGCGATGCATGTTCATACGACCATTCCAGAACATCCGCAATGTATCGCCCCTGTTCTTCATATCCCTCAGGAAAAATGACCTGAAAGTTTTCGGTGTTAATTTGAAGCCATTGCACAGAAGCCGGGTCCTGTCCGGCAGAATAAAACTGCGCATAGGAACTTTTTGCTAAAAACAGAAGCAGAGACAAGAGGAGTATGCTGAAGCCAGACTTTACTTTCATAAACGAGGGTGTTGGGTTTTGGATGATCAAATATAAAACACTTTGCCTTATGAATGTTCTCAGCAGTACGTTATAAGAAAAGAAATATTTTCTGTCAGGAAGATATTTTATGCCGAAGCAGCAGTATCTTTCTCAAAGAACTTCCACAAGGTATCCTCCGGAACGGGAGCAACAATATGGATGGGTTTATCTCCTACAGGGTGATTAAAGAATAGTTCACGAGCGTGTAAATGGATGCTTCCATCAGGGTTGGAGCGGTCAAAACCATATTTGAGGTCTCCTTTAATGGGGCATCCCATGGCCGCCAGCTGGGCTCGTACCTGGTGATGACGACCGGTAATAAGCTCAATTTCCAGCAAATGGTAATCCTTGCTGCGGCTGATGAGCCGGTATTGCAGTTCTGCTCTTTTGCTGTTTTTGGCTCCTTCATCAACGAGATAAGACTTGTTCTGCTTTTCGTTTTTTTGCAGAAAGTGCACCAGGCTATCTTGTTCGGCGGGTGGTTCATTCTTTACCACAGCCCAGTATTTTTTCTTTAGTTCGCGGCTTTGCAGCATGGCATTGAGGCGGGTAAGTGCTTTGGAAGTGCGCGCAAAAACTACAGCACCGCTTACCGGACGGTCGATACGGTGTACAACACCCAGGAAAACATTGCCGGGTTTGTTGTATTTTTTTGCTATGTAGGCCTTTACCAGGTCACTCATGGGCATGTCACCTGTTTTGTCACCTTGCACGATTTCCGAAGGAAGCTTGTTGATAACAATAAGGTGATTGTCTTCATAGAGAATGCGGGATACAAAAGATTCTGCGGTTTGCATAGGGTTATTGGGTTATGAGAAATATATTTCAACCGGGCGTGGGTTTCGTTGCGTAAAATCGTTGAGTAGCATCAGCCCGGCCACAAAGGTAATACAATCAGCGGTATTTAATGATTGTCTGAATTATTTGACTGACTGGGCAGATTTTTTTAAACGGTAAGTTGCAGCTTTTTCAATACCCTGAGGAAGTCATTCTCGCTGAAAGGCTTGGTAAGGTATTCATCAAGTCCCAGCGCCATGTATTTTTCCCGATCTCCTTCCAGGGCATTGGCACTTAGTCCTACCACGGGAGGCAGGTTGTTGTGCATTTGTTTCAGCATTCGGGTGGCTGCTACACCATCCATCACAGGCATCTGAATATCCATCAGAATCAAATCAAAATTTTCGGGTGTATATTTTTTCAGCACTTCCTCCCCGTTATTGGCCAGGGAGATTTGATGGCCAAAATTCTGGAGCAAGAGGGAAAGAACGTTTTGGGTAACTTTGTTGTCTTCTGCAAGGAGTATCCTCAGTGGTTCATGAGAATCAGCAGAAATCAGCTGCTCCTCTTCAGATTTTCCGGCTGCGGGTTCAATCCCCTTTTTTACCCGAATTGTAAACCAGAACGTGCTTCCTGAACCTGGTTCACTTTCTACCCCTATTTCACCTCCATGCAACCTGGAGAGTTCTCTGCAGATGGCAAGTCCAAGTCCTGTTCCCTCTATTGCGGCCGATTGCTCCTGCTCTGCCTGGGTAAAAGGAGTAAACAGGATTTTTTGCAATTCCTGCGGGATTCCTTTTCCCGTATCCGTGACCGAAAATTTAATCTTCAAATCCTCAGTGTCGGTTGTGGGTGGCAATAGCTTGGATGAGAGTGAAATTCTCCCTTGTTGGGTGAATTTTACTGCATTGGTTATCAGGTTGTTTATGATTTGCATGATGCGCAATTCATCCCCGATAATATATTCCGGTATTGCTGCATGGTGTTCCTTGTGAAAAGTAATGGGTTTGCTGTTGATGCTCTGAAACAATTGTTCCGCTTTCTCAAAAAGACTATTCAACCGAAAAGTGCTGGTTTTCAAAGGCAACTTGCCTGCTTCAATTTTCGAATAGTCCAGTACCTGGTTGATGATTTCACGTAAATCATCTCCTGACTGTTTCAGGATGGCAACATGTTTTTGTTGTTCGGTGGTAAGTCCTGATTGTTTCAGGATATCGATCATACCAATTACACCGGTAAGGGGGGTTCGAATCTCGTGGCTCATTTCTGCCAGGAAGTTCTGTTTAAACCGGGCTGCTTCTCTTGCAATGGTAACCTGCTTTTTCAATTCTTCCTGTTTGAGGATTTCACTCAGATCTTCAATGAGCATCACCACACCATCATGGGTGTCCCCTTCATGAATTGGAGTGAGAATAACCCTTACAGGGATTTCCCTGCCAGATGCCTGCTGATACATCCCTTCAAAAGTAACCGGTTGGTTGTCTTCCAGTGAACTGGTGAAGGCTGCAACGATTTCCCTATTCAGTCCTTTGGTGAAGAAACTCAGGTTATAGATTTTTTCGGGAGTGTCTGCAATTTCACTGAATCGTTTATTGTACCGGGTAGACATCCCACTTTGGTCGAAATGGGCTATGCCCAGAGGTGAGTAGTCAAAAATCAATCGGTATTTTCGCTCCTGTATGCTAAGTTCCTGGTTTTGGTTAATGAGATCATTGACCAGCCGGCGGTTCTTTATTTTTAACTCGTAGGTTTCAAATGCATTTTTTAAGGTTTGCCTCAGCTCTTTGATGTCCCAGGGTTTGAGAATATAACGGAAAATCCCACCCTGGTTGATGGCCTGAAGCAGAACGTTATTGTCATCGTAGGCAGTAAGGATAATGACAATTACATCTTCAAATTTCTCCTTGATTTTTTCTGCCAGCTCCAACCCTGTCATCCTGGGCATTCTTTGATCCGTAATCACAACCCCTATCTTCTCTTTCTCAATTAAATCAATGGCTTCCAATGGATTTTCAAGGGTGAAAACCTCGTACCACTTGTTGAGTGATATCTTCAAAGTGGTCAAATTGTGCTTTTCGTCGTCTATGTATAGAAGTTTGTGCATTTGTTTTATTCTTTGTGGTAAAATTAATACTTTTTATCATTCTTCTCTTTATCAACCCGGAGTGTTGAAAACTTATCGGAGAAAAGTAAAGTGAGTAAGGGGCAGATAATGAGATATTAAAGTTTTTTAACCTGTTATTGCTGGAAAATATTTTGTCTCTATTCAAACTCAGAGTAAGACCGAAAAAGCTTTCCTTTCAAAGGATCAAAGGATGATTGATGCGGTGAATTCTTTGTTTTTCATGCTTAAATATAAAAATACTCAGATACTTTTTTTAAAGAGCAAATCCCTGAAATATTTTAAAAAACTTATTCACATTGCATCCCTGAAACCCCTGATTAGCAGACAGACTCAATTTTTAGTAATTTTGGGATCCCAAAGTAAGTCAACTGGATACAATAGTTGTGTCAACTGCCAGCTGGCGATTTATCCAGCTTTTCGCCGGAGCTCGCCACGCAAGAGCGGGACAGGCATTTGTCCGAACTCATAAGATTGTATACAGATGAATGGCATTGTACGGGAAAATTCATGTTGAGTTAAAAGATACCAGGAAAGAAATATGAAGGGAAAATCTACTATTCCAAAAGCTTTACGGGTTTATAAAGATGCTGATTTTATTGTCCTGCTGAAAGCAAAATTTGTGTATTACCTTATAGTATCGGCATTGATTGTTGTGGGATTTATGCTTCCTGTGATAGCTTACCTGCATGTAACTGGTAATTTTCATGATGGAATTTACCTGCCTGTGTTAATGCCTATGTTTGTCGGGGGAATTGTATTTGGTCTGTGTTACTTGCTGCTGACCAGAGGTCATTACCTGATGTCCGCAAACCTTTTGCTTGTGTCAAGCCTGGTTATGATCTGGACGATTATACTATTAAGTAAAAACCAGGGAATTGCCCGCCTGGATACTGTGGTATGGTTGTTTGCCATCCTGGCCATGGCTCCCCTGCTTATTGACAAAAAGAAGGGTTTAAGCCTGCTTTATACCCTTGTCAATGTAGCCATTCTGGTGGGTTTTATGTTCCTTGTCAAAAACTCTCTGGTTATTACAGACTATGAGTTTAACGATTTTCTTATCAACACTACTGTCGCACTGGTATTTCTGGGCATAGTGAGTTACAATATCTACTCCATTAATAAAGCCGCCATCGACAAAGCAGAATCCGATGTGCAGCGGAGAATAAAATCTGAAGAAGCGCTGCGTGAAAGTGAGGCTAAATACAAAGACCTGTTTGAGAGTATGCCAAATGGTTTTTACCGTTCCACACCCGAAGGCTATTTTGTGGAAGCCAATCCTGCGTTTGTGAAAATGCTGGGATATTGCTCACTGGAGGAGTTGAAAAAGGTATACATCCCCACTGATTTGTATGTGCATGAATCAGAACGAGAGGAGATAACTATCCATTCAGATTTCTCGCAGGAACTTGTTACTTTTCGTCTGAAGCGCAAAGATGGACGGATTATCTGGCTGGAGGAAAATGCCCGGTTTATCCGGGATGAAAACGGTAAAGTTTTATATCACGAGGGAATTTGCCGGGATGTATCTGACAGGAAAAAGGCAGAAGATGCATTGCTGGAAAGTGAAACAGATTTAAAGGCCATCATCGAAAATTCCTTGGACAGCATCTGGTCGCTGAACAGGAACTATGAAATAAAGTATGTCAACAATGTGTTTGCCGATGAGTTTAATATTGTCTTTGGAAAGGAACTGGAAAAAGGGATGAACCTGCTGGATGCCCTCCCTGAAAGCATAAGGCCACTTTGGAAAGAGCGCTATGATCGCATACTGGCGGATGAAAACGTTATTTTTGAAGACAATATAGATTACGGAGATAAGAATATTTTTATTGAAGTGTCAGGTAATCCCATTGTGATGGACGGACAGGTAATTGGATCATGTTTTTTTGGTAGAAATACTACCGAAAAGAAACTGGCAGAAGAGGAATTGCGACAAAACAAGGAAATGTTTGAAACCCTTTTTGATTCGGCTCCCATTGACATTTCTGTAATGGACAGACAGGGGAGGTATATGCTGGTAAACAGGCAGGTGGCTGATAAGCTTAAGTTACCGGCAGAATATATAATTGGTAAAACTTCAGAGGAAGTAGGATTGCATTTCGAGCAAAAATCCCTTGAATCCATTCGTGAAGAATTGACAAATAACGGCTTTGTTAAAGGAAAAGAAGTGATTAGCTGGCATGAAGAGGGGAAAATAAGCTATTCCTATTACAATGGTAACCAGATTACCATCCATGGTGAACCCTGTTTGTTGAGTACCAGTCTTGAAATTACAGACAAAAAGAAGATTGAGAAAGAACTGGAGGAATACAAGAATCACCTTGAAAGCCTGGTGCAGGAGCGCACCGAAGAGCTCGTAGCTGCCAATGAAGAACTCAGAGCCATCAATGACGAGCTATCCGACAAAAACCAGATTATCGGCAAGCAAAAAGAGGAGCTTGAAGCAACCCTGGACAGCCTGAAGTCTTTGCAGCTGAAACTCATTCAATCGGAAAAAATGGCGTCATTGGGTATTCTTACCGCTGGTGTTGCCCATGAGATTAATAATCCCATCAATTTTATTGCCAACGGCACCGCTGCCGTAGAAAGCTACATCTCTGATCATCACCGCGAGTCTGTGGAAGAATTAACCCCCTTGTTCGAAGCCATTTCTGCCGGGGTAAAAAGGATTACGGGTATAGTACGTAGCATGAGCAAGTACAACCGCAGCGAATCAGTACCTTCTGAGGGTTGCAATGTCCATGAAATTATTGATGACGGTCTTACGCTGCTTTATAATCAATACAAATCCAGGGTTAACGTAACCCGACAATATGCCAGGGAAAAAGCTATTGTAGTGGGCAATGAAGGGCAATTGCACCAGGTATTCCTGAATGTACTGGCCAACGCAATCCAGGCCATTGAGCAGGAGGGGGAAGTCCATGTCGAAACCCGTAAAGTCAATGATATGCTCAGAATTATTGTTTCGGACAACGGGGTGGGAATACCCGAAGATCGATTGCCCAATATTTTTGATCCTTTTTATACCACCAAGGCCCCAGGCAAGGGAACGGGCCTGGGACTCTCTATTTCGCAGCGCATAATCAGCGACCATAACGGAACTATTTCCTGTGAATCTGCGTTGAATAAGGGGACACGGTTTATCATTAATTTACCCCTACACAAAGAAAAGGCATGAAGGATGAAAAAGTAAAAGTTCTTTACGTGGATGATGAACCCTTTAATATCATGCTTTTCGAAAATCTCTTTCGCAAGAAATACAGGGTAATAAGTGCATCATCTGGTGAAGAGGGGATGCATATTTTGGCTGAAAACAGCGATGTTAGAGTAGTGGTAAGCGATATGAATATGCCCGGGATGACAGGACTGGAGTTTGTATCTAAAGCCAAAAAAGTTTATGACAAAATTCACTTCTTCATCCTGACCGGATATGAAATCACCCCTGAAATAACCTCAGCCCTTGAAACAGGGTTGATAATAAAATACTTCAAAAAACCCTTCAATACCCGTGAGATTGACGATTCTATAACCTCGAAATTATCCTCCTGACTCTTTGGTGAATTTCAGTCTCCCCCTTTTCTACCCTTTTTACATTTCAGTGAGGTCAGGAGTTGTATCCCTGACGGTTTAATATTGTTCCCTTTCATTGGGAAAATCCAGGCTTTTTACATCTTTGATATACATTTCCACAGCTCCTTTCATTTCATCATACAGGTTGTGGTATCTGCGCAAAAATCTGGGTGAGAAATCATGATTGATACCCAGCATATCATGAATAACCAGTACCTGGCCATCAACACCACTGCCGGCACCAATGCCGATGGTGGGAATTTTAATGCTTTCAGTTACTTCTGTAGCAAGGGCTGACGGAATTTTTTCCAGCACCACCGCAAAACAACCCACCTCCTCCAGGAGCCTGGCATCTTCTCTCAGCCTTTGGGCTTCTTCCTCTTCCTTTGCCCGTACCACGTAAGTGCCGAATTTATTGATGGACTGTGGCGTAAGCCCCAGGTGGCCCATCACAGGAATACCCGCTGAGAGTATCCTGTCAATAGATTCTTTGATTTCGCGGCCTCCTTCCAGTTTTACTGCATTGGCATTGGACTCTTTCATGATGCGGATGGCAGAGTTGAGCGCTTCACGGCTGTTGCCCTGGTAGGTACCAAAAGGAAGGTCAACCACCACAAGAGCCCTTTCCACTGCCCGCATTACAGAACTGGCATGGTAAATCATTTCGTTCAGAGTGATGGGTAGGGTGGTTTTATGTCCGGCCATTACGTTGGCGGCACTATCGCCGACCAGAATGATGTCAATACCCGAGTTGTCTATGATATTTGCCATGGAATAATCGTAAGCGGTTAACATGGCAATTTTTTCACCCTTAAGCTTCATTTCCTGAAGCACGTGAGTGGTTATGCGTGGAAAGTTTAAAGTCTTCATAGCTTAATAAAATGTAGTAAAACGCTTGTCAGGGGTTCCTGTCGGAAAACATTGATTTTCCTGCAAAGCTACATAAAACATGAGTAAATCAAACACGTGAGTCTAATTTATGTTTGGCTGTAACAAAAAAAAGGGCAGCACCAGTACTAAACACCGGAACTGCCCCTAAAATGCGGTTGATGGATTTAGAACGGCCAGAAATTATTGTCGTACCATACTTTTTCGGTCAGTTGCTTGTTGAGATCAAGCAATAACTTATGGTGTCCCTTTTCCCAATCGGCCAGAAACTGATACAGCTCTTTTTCGTTGGCATCAGTTGATTCTTTGGCGCGCTTTTCATACACTTCAATAGATTTATTTTCCATGTCGATGGCCGCGGAAATGGCCGCTGATTCAAAACCGGCTCCCGAAATATCCTGTTTTATTTTTTCGGTCAGAATGGTGTTGGCAATAGCATCTTCTTCTGCTGCGGTTTCCAGCTGGTTCACATCAAAAGTCTTGTTTTTCTGGTAAAAGGCAAATTGCTTGCTGAGAAACTCAATATGAATCTGCTCTTCGTCAGCCATGGTTTGAAAAATGTTTTTCACCTCTTCACTGGGGGTTTGGGCTGCTACCATCTGGTACAGGCTTTTGCCCCGGTTTTCCATTATAATGGCTTGTTTTAAAATATCGGTTACCTGGTTTTCCATGAGTTTTGTTGATTTAACTTGTTGTTTTTATAGATTGTTTTTATGCCCCAAACCTAAGGGTTTTTTGGGTAAAAAAACAGAAAATTCTGAAAATAATTTGACCATGGATCGGCAAATCATCTGTTTTCGCGCAAGAAAGAAGCAACAGCATCTTTTTCTGCCTGCGATGCATGTCTTTCCATGTAGTCTCTCACCATGGGCGGAGCCTGATCTCCAACCCCCACAAAAATCATCGCGGCGCTGTTCATGCAATAACGCAATCCGGTAGGAGGCGGACCATCATCAAATACATGCCCCAGGTGTGATCCACTGGAGGAGTCGATGATTTCAGTACGTATCATTCCTCCTGAGGTGTCTTTCCTGTAAAGTATTACCCCTTCAGTAATGGGCTCGAAAAAGCTGGGCCATCCGCAACCCGAATCATATTTCGTATCGGATACAAACAGAGGCTGACCTGTGGCTGCAGAATAATAGATGCCCGCATCTTTGTTCTGGTAATATTGCCCGGTAAAAGGACGCTCGGTAGCCGCCTCACGAAGCACCTGGTATTGCAGGGGCTGAAGGTTTTGCTTCCATTCCTTTTCTGAACGTTCTAAAGGATATTCTCCGGTATCGTTGTGTTGTGCCGATGTTTTTCGTGATTGCATATCTGTGGGATTTTGTGTGTAAATACAGCTAATACTGAACAACAGGATTAGCATCGATAGTATTTTTCGCATGGTTTAAATTCTTAAAAATTATCAACTCGCTGATGCTTTATCTGCCTCGGAGGGTTTGTGGCATCAGATCTTAACTGATAACAAAAAGAGAAATTAAATTGTTTGTTGCCGGGTAAAATGAAAATAATAAAGAAAAGCAATTCAGCTAAATGCAGTGCAAAGCAAATCCAAACAGACTTGCAGGTCAGAAAAGAATAAAATTGTTTAATTCTGGTGTTTGTTATGCCGTGTTATATTGCAGTATGTTAGGTTGTTGTGAGGTTTTTTAGCACCGTTCAATCATTTTATGGGTTTGCTTGTTTAATTTTATAAATCAAACTAAATTGTGCAGAAAAACCCTGGCAGTGTGCCAGATTCATAAAACAAAACCTTTTATTATGAGATACAAATCAATTATAGCGGCATTGCTGATAAGCTTTTCCGTAGTTTCCTGCAGTTCGGCAGAAAAGAATGAATCCCCTGAAAATGGAGATTTCTCATTCACAGTTGATACACTTGCCACAGGGTTGGAAAACCCCTGGGGGATGGAGTTTCTGCCCGATGGAAGAATTCTTATTGTAGAAAGAGCCGGACGACTGAGGGTTTGGGAAGATGGCTCTTTGCATGATGAACCCGTAAGTGGACTGCCCGAAATCTGGGCCCACGGACAGGGTGGTTTACTTGATGTAGTGATGCATCCTGATTATGATCAAAACGGCTGGTTGTATTTTGCTTATGCGGCTCCCGGCTCCGGTGGAGGGAATACTGCTATAGGGCGGGCCCGTCTGCAAAACAATGCACTGATAGATTTTGAACAGCTTTTTCATGGGCAGCCTTATACTTCCGGAGGAGCTCACTTTGGTAGCCGGATAGTTTTTGATGAGGAGAACTACCTTTTTACCACCATTGGTGATCGTGGCCGGCAAAATACTGCCCAGGAGCTCAGCAATCATCACGGCACTGTGATGCGCCTGCACGATGATGGCAGTGTGCCTGATGATAATCCTTTTGTCAATGAACCCGGGGCCATGCCCGAAATATGGTCCTATGGTCACCGCAATATTCAGGGGATGGTCTTTCACCCTGAAACGGGCGATTTATGGACACATGAACATGGCGCCAAAGGAGGCGATGAAATCAATGTCATCATGAAAGGTGAAAACTACGGATGGCCCCTGGCTACCCATGGGATTAACTACAATGGTACCATCATTACTCCCGATACCACTTTGCCCGGAAAAGTAGACCCTATTCTGCACTGGACACCCTCTATTGCTCCCTGCGGACTGGATATCGTAACCAGTGATAAATACCCTCAGTGGCAGGGCAGTCTCCTGGTGGGAGCACTGGCTGGTCAGCATATTCACAGGGTAGCTTTAGAAGGGCGCGAAGTAGTGGAAACTGAAAAACTCATGCAGGACTTTGCCCGCTTCAGAGCCATAAGGCAAGGACCTGATGGGTATATTTATATTTTGACGGAGTCTCCGGGGCTGTTTGTCAGGCTCATGCCGGATTAATCGCCAAAAAGACAACTCATTCAAAGATAAAAAACGGGTATCATTGTAATTTTGATATCCGTTTTTTGTATAATTAAGAACAAAATTGCATAAAATGGAGAAGCAAAGCACACAGCAATGCTCCTTTAAAAACTGTGGTCTTGCGAAACGTGCATAAATAAAGAGAGAAATCCCCGTTGTTTTTTTCTTATTTTTGCATTGTTGCCCGCCATCCGTTTATGGACAAATTTATATGTAATGAGCTCCCTTTTCAAAGGCTTTGTTACCACTATATTGACTTTTGTAGTATTTCCTGCGGTTCTGCTTTCGCAAAACCAGGCCAGGGTAGACTCGCTGCGCTATGACCTGGAAATGGCACGCATTGACTCTGTCAAAGTTATGACGCTCATTGAGCTGGCCAGAGAGTATGCTGTGGGGGAGTTACCTGTTTCGCTGGATTATGCGCAGCAGGCATTGGATTTGGCTGAGACAACCAAAGACAATGATCTGATTTCCCAATCCTTGTTTACCATGGGTTTGATATGCTTTTACAATGGATTACTTGATTTGGCTGCCCGTAATTACTACAGGTATCTGGAGATCCAGAGATCTCTGGATAACCCTGATGGTATCACCAGTGCATTGATCAATGTGGGGTCTATTAAGCTACAGATGATGGAGTTTGAAGATGCCAGGGAAATTTTTCTGGAGGTTTTGGATTATCTCAATGAAACAATGGCTGCCGGAGATGTGGATTCTGTCCCTCCCGCACAATATCCTGTGATTTACAATAATCTGGGAGTCATCTATCACAATCTTCAGGAGTATAACAAAGCACTGGATTACTATAACAAGGGAATTCTTATTGCGCGGCGTATAGAAAATCCACAACGCGACATGGCCAATCTGCTCAACAACCTGGGACGAACTTACGACCAAATGGGAATGGATGATGAAGCTCTTGAGGCTATCAACCAGGCGTTGGACATTCGCTTGCAACAAGGGGATAAGCAGGGTATAGGCTCCTCTTACCGCAACCTGGCAATATATCATATGACGCGCAGGCAATATGGACAAGCATTGGGTTATTTATATGAAGGGCTGGCTATTGCCGAAGAAGTGGGGGCTTTGAATCTTAAAGTAAACTTTGTGGAGCAGTTGTTTGAGTATTATGACCTGTATAACCAGCCCGATTCTGCACTAAAATACCACAAACTGTTGAAGGAGTATACAGACCAGGTAAACCGGGAGGAAACCCTAAGGGAATTAACACGCCTGGAGCTTACTGCCCATTACCAGGAAATGGAGCTTGTAAGACAAATGGAACAAAAAAGAAAAGACCAGCAATACACTCTGGTGGGTGGGTTGTTGCTTTTGGTTGCAGTTATCGCTTTTTTACTCTGGTACCTGGCCAGCAGCCGGGCCAAAAGGTTGAGGCTTCTTAATGACAACATCCAGCTGGAAGCGCTCAATACCTCCCTGGAAAAACAAAACCTTGAAAAAGAGCTGGAGGTCAAGAACAAAGAATTGACCACCAATGTAATGTATCAGATCAGGAAAAATGAGCTTATCAATGATATTTCTCAGAAACTTATCAGGTACAGTCACGAGCTTAATAAAGAAAAACAATACCTGATTCAGAGCATTGTAAAAGATCTGGAAAGCACACAGGATGAGTCTATCTGGAATGAATTTGAAGTACGTTTTCACCAGGTGCACAATGATTTCTATGATAAACTCCATGAAATCAACCCGGATTTAAGTTTGAATGAGAGGCGTCTTTGTGCCTTTCTTCGTCTGAACATGACCTCAAAGGAGATCTCCTCGATCACTGGTCAATCACTCCGCAGCATCGAGGTTGCCCGAACACGGCTGCGGAAAAAACTCCATCTTACCAATTCTGACATCAATCTTAGCGACTTCTTGTTAAACGTTTAAAAAGCTGTTATATAGCTTTTTAAATTTTTGTGTAGCAGTTTTGTAGCAGTGTTTTTCATTGCCTGTGGCAGCATTGTGCAGGGCAATTATTTGCATTCAGCCTCTTCGAAGGTGTATTATTGCCAAAAAAAACAAAATGCCCGAATCCTCATCCTCAGATAGAAATCAAAACAAGCCATCCGGAAGGAAAAAATCAACCATTTTTTCTGAAGGGGAAATCAATGTTTTGATGGAGCAAATGAGGCTGAAGAACGAGGCGTTGAAAAAAATCTATGACTATTTTAATCATAAGCAACCATCACAAGATGTTGACAAGGGTAGTAAGTAAATCAATTTACAAACCTTACTATATATCAGAACGAATTTTTATTATCAATTATTTACGATCCTAAAGGATTTATTAAGTTCACTAAAACCAAATTTATGATGAAGACTAAATTACTAAGAATTTTAAGTGCAATTATCTTGCTAATGACATTACCTGCCATGGCCGATAATCCTTTTTATGAGAATTTTGAAGGCGAAAACTTCCCGCCCGACAACTGGACTGTATACAGCTTGCTGGACACAACCCAGAATTGGACACTTAACGAGTGGCAAAACATTACTCCCGAAGGAACACAATCGGCATATCACAATAGTACTTCCGAAGAAGAATCGGTTGACAACTGGCTGGTGACCCCACAATTAAGCATTGCTGCTGATGGGTTTCACTATCTGTCTATCTGGAGCTATCTGGCCAATAGTTGGGTTTACAAGTCAAATACTGTGTTGATCAGCACAGGCAGCCCCGATCCTGCTGATAACGAGTATGTTTTAGTTTGGGACAATGCGTCAGATCTTGATAACGCATGGCTTTGGATGAATTACTTTATTGATCTTGAGGACTATATTGGGCAGGATATATATATAGCCTTTAGATATGAAGGAGATCAATGGGGGCATACATGGAATGTAGATGATGTATCATTGGTTGATGACTCACCCATTTTTAATGTCAGCGAGTTGGAAGTGAGTCAAACAGTAGGTTTGAATGGCTCGGGAATCCAAACCATAGAGATAAATAATAAAGGAATACAGGATCTTACTTTTAACATTGAATTTGAATACCTTAATTCTGAGGGTTGGCTTACAGTTGATCCGCTTAATGGAAGTGTTGCCAGTCAATCTGCTGTTGAGATTTCTCTTGCTTTTGATGCCAATACCCTTGATATCGGTATCTTTCAGGCCAATCTTATTATAAACAGTAACGATTCTGAGAATCCGGCTGACACCGTGTTGGTTACACTTGAAGTAATAGACGTTAATGTATATCCGTTCACTGAAGATTTCGAAAGCGAAACTTTTCCACCCGTAGGCTGGACAAATTATAACCAGGATGGCGATGAAACAGAATGGGCACTAAGTTGGTATAACCATACTCCTGAAGGGCAATATTCTGCATTGCATAATTATGCAGCGAATTATCAGGATGGTTGGCTGGTAACACCACAAATATCGGTTCCCCTTGAAGGATTTTTCTATTTATCATTTTGGAGCCAGGTTGGTGATGCTGCCTATTATGACAAAAATAGTGTATGGGTTTCTACCGGAAGCGGTAACCCCGCTGATGAAGATTTTGTAGA
The DNA here is from genome assembly GCA_011390575.1 of Sphingobacteriia bacterium. GTDB lineage: Bacteria > Bacteroidota > Bacteroidia > Bacteroidales > UBA7960 > SKVR01. The sequence continues at coordinate 80,402 of JAABSE010000003.1, read as the reverse complement.
AGTGTGGACTGAGGAAAATGTTTCAGACAATTGGACACAGCGCTTTATTAATCTTGAAGAGTATGCTGGGCAGGATATTTACATAGCATTCAGATATGAAGGAGAGTTCGCTCATTTTTGGGCCATTGATGATATCTCCTTAGGTGAAGAAATTGATGATGCTCCCTTCATGATAGTGGAAACAACTGAGATAAATCAGACCGTCGGACAGGAGGGAGCTGGTTCAAAAAGTTTTACGATTATGAATGATGGAATCCAAAATCTCACCTTCAATATTGAAGTTGAATTTACGGATGGAGATGGTTGGTTAACCGCTGACCCTCTATCAGGTAGTATCCCGGCAAAATCAAGCCAAACCATATCATTGGCATTCGATGCAGCAGGGCTTGATATAGGAATATACCAGGCAAATGTTATCATTACCAGTAATGATACAGAGAATCCAAGCGCTGCAGTAGATGTAACCCTCAATGTAATGGAGGCTCAACCCATCAGTCTTACAGAAATTTATCCCGAGTACACTGTTCCAACCAGAATCTCTACTGATGGAATGTATGTGTCGGGAAGCCAGTTTGGCGGACAGGCGGGTTACCTGTGGACACAATTTGAGGGTACCTTTGAAATTACCGGCGATGTTAGTGGCGTTACAGACAATGGTTTAGTGGCTGGAACCTATGATACTGAGTTTGAATTTGACGGTTTAGAAGTGCAGACTGCCGGAATATGGGATAGGACAACACAAGAATGGGCTTTTCTGGGTATGAATCCTGAAGTTCCTGAAATTACTGGAACATCTTATAATTCAGCCTGGGGCATTTCAGCCGATGGATTTACTATTGTGGGCTTGCAATACACTGAAGACTGGAGTGCAAAAGCATTTAAATGGACAGAGGAAAATGGTTATGAGATGATTGGTCCCGACGGATACGATTCAAGAGCAAATGGGGTCAGTGCAGACGGCAGTGTCATTTACGGATGGGCAGCACCAAATTGGACTTGGTCGCCTGTAATTTGGCATAATGAAGAAATGATATTCATGGACGAAACGCAATCAAATTTTGGTGAATCTACCGCAGCTTCTGCCAATGGAAACTACGTTGCAGGTTATTTTGGAGCCTATGGTTTCATCTGGTCGCCAACTGAGGGTGTAGTCCAATTTGAAAATACACTTAATGCAGGGACTTTGAGCCCAACGGCTGTTTTAGAAGATGGAACTGTATTTGGCTATACTGCTGAAGGCTTTCCTCCAACTCCAGATACTCGCCGTGCATTTGTAAGACATCCCAATGGAACAATGGAAACATTCAATGAGTTCGTTGCAGGCAGAGGATGGTTTGATGCATCAGACTGGACTTTCTTCAGCGTAAACGATGTTACTCCCGATGGTAACAAGTTTGTGGGTGCAGCCGAACTGCCTGGCGGAGAGTGGATAAGTTTTTTGGTGGACTTTGCACCTGCTCAGCCGGAAATTGAGATTAACCCCACTAGCATATCTGAATCACTTGAAATCGATGTTTCTTCTGAGCAAACCCTTGAAATATCCAATTCTGGTGAAGGAGACCTTGTCTACAGTGCAGTTGTTCAGTATGTTATAGAAGATGCAAAAGTTCAGGAGGTTCCTGAAGGAACTTCATCGTTTAGTCGTTCAATTGAGCTTGGAAAGAAAGAAAATATCAATGGTTTCCATCCTGCCACCAAATTGAATGATAAAAATGACATAATTTTGAATTATGATGGTGCCAATATAGATGCAATTGGACTTAATGCCGGCGGAACTTTTTATGGTGCAGCAAGATATCCTTCGCAAATGGTAGCTCCTTTTGGTGGTTATTTACTTGAATCGGTTGATGTTTATATCAACGACATACCAACTGAAGTAAAGCTTATGATCTGGGATGCAGGAACATCAACAACTCCTGGAGCCCTGCTACATGAACAGGTGTTTACCCCTGACGCCTCAAGCTGGAATACAGTCGTACTTGATGAGGCCCTGGCTGTAAGCGGAGCAGATCTTTGGGTTGGTTTTGAGATAACCCATGATGCTGGTGTTTTTGTTTTAGGTCTTGATAATGGTCCGGCCAATATGAATGGCAACCTGCTAAGTATAGATGCAATTGACTGGGAGCACCTATCAGATTATGGACTGAATGGAAACTGGAATATTCGCGCCAGATTGCAATATAGCGGAGTACAATGGCTCAACATCGATCCTGCTTCAGGCACTATTGCAGATGATCAAAGCCAGGCTGTTACCATTAACTTTGATGCTTTAGGGCTTCAACCCGGCGCATACACTGCAAACATCAGGATCAGCAGCAATGCCATTAATGAAGAACTGGTTGTTGTACCCGTTACCCTGGAAGTTACCGGTTCTCCTATGCATACCCTTACGCTGCTGGTTAACCCCGAGGAGGCAGGTACAGTTACCGGATCAGGCTCTTATCATTCAGGAACGGTTGTAACAGTAAACGCCATTGCCAACCAAGGTTACGAATTCGTAAACTGGCAAGATGCCGATGAAAATATTGTTTCAGAAGTGGCAGAGAATGAGATCACCATTTCCGGTGATATAACATTGATTGCTAAATTTCTTTTAATTAGCAGTGTTCATGATGTTTGGGAAAGTCAATTAACTATTTATCCTAATCCTGCATCTGATTTCATCAACTTCATGAGCGATGATAATATCAGGAATATTGAATTATATAACCTTACCGGTCAAGAGGTATACGGTGCCGAAGTAAATGTAAATAACTACAAACTTGACGTATCAACTTTGCTGCAAGGGTTTTACCTGGTAAAACTAACCAATATGGCAGGAGATATCCATACCACACGCATACTGATAACCAGATAGATAAATATAATGAGTTTTTTTGGGGAGGGCTGCCAATACATGGCAGCCTCCTTTTTCATTAAAAGCTTTTTGACAGATACCAAAATTCTTAATAAAAGATCTCAAACTCTGAATAATGAAAGTAAATGGAATAGCTATCATTGCAGTGATTGCTTTGATGATAAATGGTTTAGCGAATGCAGAAAATAGATTCGCACAACAGATGATATTAAAGGCAGAAACCAATTCGAATGGCAAGGAAGTGGATGGTTCAATCTCATATATAACAGAATTTTACAACCCCGGAACAACAATTGATTTACTGTTTTACTACAACTATTCCACCCCCGATGGCGAATGGGATGATGGAGTGTCTTTAGATTTTCCTGAAGGAGTATTTGTGAATTCCGCTTCTGTGTGTACAACTACAGGTTATCAGCAGCTTCCTTACAATGGAGAAACTGGCGATGGAGCCCTTGTAACATGGGGGAATATTGAAGGGGGTTCCGGATTAGGAGGACTTAAATCCAGTGGTGAGTTTTCGGTTAATGTAAGCATTAGTGAAGATTTTTCAGGCCCATTGACAGTGGATTGGTACATCGCCGGAGATGGTTATGGGGCTCCACCAAATTTTAATTCTGGAACAATTGATCTTCCTCAAGCCCTTGATTTTGATTTAGCTATTGTTAATTTCAAGCCAACATTCGTGGTGTTGGGAACCGATTTTGTTCCTGTTGTTTCAGTAAGGAATGTCGGGATTGAGGAGACGACCTTTTATAAAGTAAGTTTGGAAGTTTCTGGTTTTGGATATTACGAAGAAATGACCATTACAGAACCCATTGGTCCCAATGAAACCGTAAATGTCGTTTTGCCATCATTTACACCTGTAGAAAGCATGGAATATGTGGCGCAGGCTACAATTACCGAAGGGGGTGGAGAAGATGAGTCAAATGATATGTTTATTGTAAGTGGAGCAGTAGGCCTTTTGGCTGATGCATATGCTATAAATGGCATAACTCATTCTTACGATGAAGTAGATCTGTCAACAGGCGAAATGGTTAGTGTGGGATCAACTGATTATACCCAATGGCAGTTAGCAGAGGAATATGATGGAAATTATATATACAGGGTTAACGCTGATGCCTCTATAGGTACAGTCAACCCGGATGGCTCGTATCACCATTTGGGTTATATGACCGGTGTGCCCGGTTATACTGCGGCTCTGGCTTACAACTGGGATACAGGAATTATGTATGTGGTGGTTCAAAATATAGATACCGATTACTCGCATTTGTGTACTCTGGATATGGAAACTTATGCCCTCACTGAGATCGGTATTAGTACCCAACTGATTGTAGGAATGGATTTTGCCAATAATGGTTATTTGTATGCTGTTACCATACAAAACGAATTGCTTAAGATTGACCCGGTCACTGCAGAGTTCAACGTAGTAGGGCCAATTGGTATAGACATAGTTTATCCCCAGGATGTCTCCTATGACGCAGAAACAGGCCTGTTGTATACCATTGCAAGTGGTTTAACTTTTAGTGCATTTGGTACCTATGATTTAAACACCGGAGCCTTTCAATTCATTGCAGATATGTATGGAGTGTTCTATTACACCCTCGTCATTACAAAGAACCCCAATGACTACAATCTGGGCGATCCTATCATTGAAGTTGATCCATTGGAAATTTCTGAGACCTTAAACACGAACGAGGAATCAAACAGAACCATTGAAATTAAGAACGTGGGTGCCGGAACCCTGGATTACAATACATTGGTTCTGTACACCGCAGATGATTCTAAGGTACAACAAGTGCCTGAGGGAAAATCGTTTAAATCAGAAGAGTTACCTGTTGATTTGATGCAAGCCATTGGTAATGAAAGTAATTCAGGACCAAAATCAATAAAGAACAATACACTTAACTATGATGGTGATAATGTTAATGCCATAGGTTTAGAAGAAGGAGGTACCTTTTATGGCGCAACACGTTTTCCTTCCGGCATGACTTCGGTATTTGAAAATTATCAACTCGAATCAGTGGATGTTTACATAAAAAATGTACCCACTGCCATTAAGCTAATGGTTTGGGATGCAGGAACAACAACATCAGCAGGGAGCTTATTGTACGAACAAAGCTTTACACCTACCCAAGATAGCTGGAACACTGTAAGTCTGGAAAACCCGGTTACGATTAGCGGATCGGATATTTGGATTGGCTTTGAAACAACCCATAATGCTGGTTCGTTCATACTTGGTCATGATGGAGGACCTGTCAACTTAAATGGTGGCTGGATAAGTCTTGACGCTTTGCAATGGGGACGCCTTATCGATTATGGGTGGAACAGCAATTGGAATATCCGTGCTAATCTCTCTTTTAATGGATTAAACTGGCTAAGTATCAGTCCTTCATCTGGAGTTTTAGAAGAAGAACAATCAGACGAAATTGTGTTATCCTTTAATAGTGCAGAACTTGAGGCTGGTACTTATACAGCAAATATCAGAATTTCCAGTAACGATGAGGGAAATTCTTTGGTAATTGTGCCCGTAATCCTGGAAGTAACGGCGCCTATGCATACCCTTACACTTCTGGTTTTTCCCGAAGAGGCAGGTACTGTTACAGGAGCCGGTGATTATGAGAACGGTACCGATGTAACGGTAAACGCAGAACCCAATGCCGGTTTTGTCTTCGTTAACTGGACCGATGAAGAGGGCAATGCTATATCGGATTTGGAACAAAATGAGATAACGCTTACTTCTGACCTTACTTTGGTTGCCCATTTCGTGGAAGATGAAGTTTCCGTTCATGATGTGTGGGAAAACCGCCTCAGCATATTTCCCAATCCTGCCAATGACCTGTTGCAGTTAAATGGTGATATTCATCTGCAACAGGTGAGCATAATGGATATGACCGGCCAGGTGGTTTATCAAGCCAAAGTAACCGGACAAAACATTACTCTGAATGTTTCTGCTGTTTCACAGGGTTTTTACCTGCTGAGATTAACCAGTACAGAAGGTGAAGTTCACCATACAAGGATTGTTATCAGCAGATAGTAATCATAAGAAACTGCAGCTGAAGATCCTTTAAGTACTCCTGTTTAATTATTATTCTCTTCATTCCTCAACGGGGGCCGGGTTTTACATCGGCTCCCGTTTTTTTGATTACCTGGCAGGCATCGTTTAAAGGGGTCGCAAGAATTACCAAAAGTCCATCAGAATTGATAATCAACCCTCTTTTTTGGTATAAATCCGGGGTAAATCCTGTTTGGCAGCCTTCCCAAAATTTCGTATATTCGTGATTCTTATGATAAAGACAGCAAATACTTCTGTCTGAATAAGATGTTTTTTTGGCAAAACCATTCATTCATATTTTAAAAAAGCTATGAAGAATTCATCCGGGAGTGACGGTGACTATAAGCATATTGATGCATTGATTTTTGACCTTGACGGGGTAATTACCCAGACCCGCAAAACACACAAGAAAGCATGGAAAGCAATGTTTGATCGTTTTTTTGAAAAGCAACACCAGGATCAAAGTTCCATGACCGAGGAGGATTACCAGGTGTACATTGACGGGAAGCCCCGATACCAGGGGGTACAGAGTTTCCTGCAGTCGCGCAAAATTGAACTCCCTTTCGGAACACCTTCCGATGAACCGGGCTTCGACACCGTATGTGCACTGGGAAATATAAAAAATGGTGTTTTTAATGAGATTCTGGAGAAAGAAGGGGTAGAGATTTATGAGGATGCTTTGCAGAAGCTCAGAGAGTGGCGGAATAAAGGCATTAAAACAGCTATTGTATCCTCCAGCAAAAACTGCAAAAAAATCATTGAAGTAGCAGGTATCGATGATTTGTTCGACTCGCGGGTTGATGGCCTGGTTTCAGAAGAAATAGGTCTCAACGGCAAACCTGATCCTGATATCTTTACCGAAGCAGCCCGCCGCCTTGATGCACGCGCCGAAAACTCCGTGGTATTTGAAGATGCCACCTCTGGCGTTAAGGCCGGACAAAGAGGCTACTTTGGCCTGGTGGTAGGAGTGAACCGTTTTAACAACAAAGAGGCATTGCTGGAGAACGGTGCCGATATCACCATCGACAATTTTGATGAGATGGATTTGCATAATGAAGAAATCATGGAAGAATATTTCTCCCGGCAGGGTAAACCAATTTTTCCTGATAACAGCGAAATATTTACCCTTCTTTCACAAAAAAAACCAGCCATTTTCCTGGATTATGATGGCACCCTCAGCCCCATTGTTCCCAAGCCTGAAGATGCAGTGATTTCTGAAGAGATGAAGCAGACCCTGCGGAAACTGGCTCAAACCTTTACCGTAGCCGTGGTAACTGGTCGCGATAAGGAAGATGTGGAAAACCTGGTGGGGCTTGATGAACTGGTATATGCCGGTAGCCATGGGTATATCATTACCGGGCCTGACGGACTGCACATGGAGCACCCCGATTCAGAGAAAATCATTCCCCGACTCGATAAAATTGAAGAAGAACTGAAGGAGTTGCTCAAAGAAAAGACAGAAGGAACCCAGTTGGATCGGAAACGTTATGCCATCGGCATTCATTACCGCAATGCCCGGCCTGAAGATGAGGAGGTAGTGCTTAAAATAGTGGATGACATCCTGAAAAAATACCCGGGCCACAAAAAAGGGGAAGGAAAGAAGATCGTGGAAATCAAACCGGACATAGACTGGCACAAGGGCAAAGCGGTAAACTGGATCATGGATGCGCTTGAATTGACCGGAAGGGATGATATTATCCCCATGTTTATTGGCGACGATATTACCGATGAGGACGGGTTTGAGGTATTAAAGGATAAAGGCATCGGAATTCTGGTAGGGGGGCATGGTCAGAAAACCCATGCGCAATATGCCCTGAAAAATGTTTACCAGGTGCGGGAGTTCTTTAACAGGTTGCTGAAGTTGTATGAGAAAAAATAATGTTGAACCGTAAATCCTAATGTAAGAAAATATGTCGAGCTGGACTGTACACTATAAAGAATTTGATTCCAAAGAACATCCATTGCAGGAAGCCTTGTGCACCCTGGGCAATGGATATTTTGCCACCCGTGCTGCCCTTGAAATGGAACGAAATAAATTCAAGGGAAATGGCACAGGGAAAGACTGGAATTATCCGGGCACCTACCTTGCCGGCGGTTACAACCGTATGGAATCGAAGGTGCAGGATAAGATGATTGAAAATGAAGACCTGGTTAACTGGCCAAACTGGCTGTATCTCACTTATAAGATTGAAGATGGAGACTGGTTTGATATGGACAGCGTGGAGGTATTGAACTTTGAAACTTACCTGAAAATGCAGGAAGCCATTCTGGAGCGCCGGATGACTTTCAGGGACAAGCAGGGCAGGGAAACCTCCATTGTCAGCCGGCGGCTGGTAAGCATGGATAATAAACATGCTGCAGCCATCCAGTGGAAAATAACACCGGAAAACTGGTCCGGGAAATTGCACATACGTTCAGGTATTGATGGCCATATTATCAACAACAATGTGGAAAGGTACAGCGATTTGAACCAGGATCACATTGAGGTGCTGACAGCCGGTCATTTTAACGATAACAGCGTGTTTTTACTAAGCCACAGCAAGCAATCCAATGTGCTGGTGGCTCAGGCTGCCCGCACCCACTTCTTTGATGAAAAAGAAGAGAGCCTTGAATTATCCCAATCCAGGTTTGAAGAAGATAACCTGGTGGCAGGAGATTATACCGTTTCTTGTGAAAAAGGGAAAAGTATTACCGTGGAAAAAATCACTGCCTTTTTCACTTCCCGCGATATGGCCATTGCTGATCCCTTAACGGAAGCCAAAACCCTAATTGATCGGGTGGGAAGATTTGCGGTTCTGGAAGAAAAGCACCGTACCGTATGGGAGCAAATCTGGCAGTATAACGACATTGAGCTTGTAACCCCTGAGAAAACAGATCAGCTGGTGACCCGCTTGCACATCATGCATTTGTATCAGACGGTTTCCAATAACAGTATTGATGTTGATATTGGCATTCCCGCCCGGGGCTGGCATGGCGAAGCTTACCGGGGTCATATTTTCTGGGACGAGCTTTACATTCAGCCTTTTATTGATTTGCATCATCCCCAGTTATCGCGCTCTCTGCTCATGTATCGTTACCGTCGTTTGCCCGAAGCCCGGCAGGCATCTGCAGAAGCCGGTTACAGGGGTGCAATGTTTCCATGGCAAAGCGGAAGCAACGGCAGGGAGGAAACCCAGAAAATTCATCTCAACCCCAAATCAGGTCGCTGGCTACCCGATGTTTCGCACCTTCAGTATCATATCAATGTTGCGGTGGCTTTCAACGTTTGGCATTACTACCAGAGTACCGGCGATATGGACTTTCTGCTTTCTCATGGCGCAGAAATCATTCTTTCCACAGCCCTGTTCTGGTCAAGCAAAGCAGAATACAATGAAAGTACCCAACGGTATGAAATCCGCAAAGTAATGGGGCCTGATGAGTATCACACCCATTATCCTGATGCTGCAGAAGATGAACCGGGTCTCAACAATAACGCCTATACCAATGTTATGGTGGTGTGGGTTATAAAGCATGCACTTGAATTGTTGCAGTTGCTGGATGATAATTGCTGCGAAAACCTGGAAAAAACAATTGGGTACACCCGGAAGGATTTGGAAAGATGGGAAGATATAGCAACTAAAATGTATGTCCCGTTCAAGGATAATATCATCATGCAATTCGAGGGATATGAAAAACTGAAGGAGCTTGACTGGGAGTATTATCATGAGAAACACGGGCATTCTTTACGCCTTGACCGCATCCTTGAAGCAGAAGGCAAATCATGCAATGATTATAAAGCCAGCAAACAAGCTGATGTATTGATGCTGTTTTACCTGTTTTCCAGTGAAGAACTACAGGCAATTTTTACAAGGCTGGGATATGCTTTTGAGGCAAACGATATTCCTGACAATATCGAATATTATCGCAAGCGCACGGCACATGGCTCCACCCTCAGCCAGGTTATTCATGCATGGGTTTATGCCCGTTCGCGACGCGACGAATCCTGGAAACGATTCAGGAAAGCGCTCATGAGCGACTTTAAAGATGTTCAGGGAGGCACAACCCATGAAGGTATTCACCTGGGGGCGATGGCAGGCACCCTTGATATCATTCAAAGATGCTATACAGGCCTGGAAATAAGAGATGATGTGTTATGGTTCAATCCCAGATTGCCTGACGATATTGAGCAAATGAATTTTCACCTGCGATACCGGGGGCACTGGATGAAGCTGGAAATTAATCATGAGAAACTGACCATTACCTTTGACAAAGGTTGGGCAAACCCTGTTACCATTGGGGTGAAAGGTGAAACCCACCATTTTGAAACCAACGATAAAAAAGTATTTAAACTATAAACCGAGGAAAAAGATGAGACTGCTGATAGTATCCAATCGTTTACCCGTATCCCTGAAAAAAGAGGGTGGGAAATTTGTTTTTGAGAAGAGTGCCGGAGGCCTGGTGTCCGGACTTTCTGATTTTCTGGAAGGATTAGGAAAATCAGAAGAAGAAGTTGATGAATATATCTGGATGGGCTGGCCCGGGATGACCATTGAGAAAGAGGATGAGGATTATGTTAGAGATACCGTACAAAAAGATTACAATGCTTCACCGGTTTTCCTCTCTCAAAAGCTCATGGATAAAGTCTACCTTGGTTTTTGCAATAAAACCATCTGGCCGCTGTTTCATTATTTTCCCAATTATGCCAGTTTTGACAATGAATTTTGGTCTGAATACCAGAAGGTGAACCGGATCTTCTGTGACGAGATCCTGAAAGTACTCCAGCCCAACGATATCATCTGGGTGCACGATTATCACCTGTTTTTGTTGCCAGGCATGTTGCGCGAAAAAGTAAAAAACCCCATTGGGTTCTTCCTGCATATCCCGTTCCCTTCTTTTGAGATGTACCGCATGTTTCCCAAAGAAAGCCGCAATGCTATCCTGGAAGGGTTATTGGGTTCAGATCTTATCGGCTTTCATACCTATGATTATGCTCAGTATTTCCTTCGTTCGGTGCTGCGTATACTTGGAAAGGAGAACCATATGGGAACCATTGACCTGCCCGACCGGATGGTGAAAGTAGGTTCCTTTCCCATGGGTATTGAGTACAACAAATTCAATCAGATGGATGTTTCTCCATTCCCTTCCGAAAAACCCGGTCCCGATGAGCCCAAAATCGTCCTTTCTGTTGACCGGCTCGATTACTCCAAAGGGATTGTCAACCGCCTGGAGGGGTTTGAGTTGTTTCTGAAAAAACATCCCGAGTGGCATGGAAAAGTATTTCTGAATATGATAGTTGTCCCGTCAAGGACGGGCGTAACTTCTTACCAGAAAATAAAAAGAAGACTGGATGAACTGGTGGGGAAAATCAATGGTGATTACGGAAAAGTAAACTGGACTCCCATTATTTACCAATACACCTCATTGCCCCACAAAGAGCTCATTGCTCAGTACAGGATGAGTGCCGTCTCTCTCATTACGCCCCTGCGCGACGGGATGAACCTTGTCGCCAAGGAGTATATTGCGTCCCTCACCGACCAGAAGGGAGTCTTGATATTGAGTGAGTTTACGGGTGCTGCCAAAGAATTGAGTGAAACCATCATTATTAATCCTAACAATATTGAAGAGATTGCAGATGGTATCGCAGAAGCACTCAGTATTCCCGAAGAGGAGCAGATTAGGCGCAATAAGCTGATGCAGAAGAGGCTCAAAAGGTACAATGTAACCCGCTGGGCCAATGACTATGTGGATAGTTTGCTGGATATCAGCAGGGCCTCCAGTTTTACTTCACAGACTAAGCGTCTGAACGAGGAGCGCACCAATGAACTGCTGGACAACTATAAAACATCGAAAAACCGTATTGTTATTGTAAATTATGACGGTACCCTGGTGCCTGCCACCAGCAATCCCGACAAAGCAAAACCCGGCAAAGCATTGTTAAAACTTCTTGAAAATCTCAACAAAACAGACGACACAGATATTGTTATTATCAGTGGTCGTGGTCGCGACGATCTGGATGCCTGGCTGGGAGATACTCCGGTGAATCTCACTGCCGAGCATGGTACCTGGATTCGTGAATCCTCGGCCCGCAACTGGAAACTTTTTAAGCCTCTGTCCAACAGCTGGAAAGAAGAAGTGTTGCCTGTTTTGGAACTGTATACCGACCGACTGCCCGGCTCATTCATTGTGGAAAGAGATTACTCCATTTCCTGGCACTACCACAAAGCCGATATTGAGCAATCTTCTGTTCTCTCCAGGGAAGTAAGCGACCACCTTCTTTCTATGACTACCAACATTGGGGTACAGGTAATGCCGGGTAAGAAGGTGATTGAAGTCAGCAACTCGGGAATCAACAAAGGGGAGCTGGCGATGCACTGGGTGTCGCGCAAAAAGTATGATTTTGTGATGGCAATGGGTGCAGGATGGTCTGATGAGATGCTTTTTTATGCTTTGCCTGAGCATGCATGGACCCTTAAAGTAGGTATGTTGAAAACAGCCGCACGATTCGTAATCAAAAATCAGGAAGATGCTTTGAAATTGCTGGAAAGCCTTAGTCAGCGTTAAGGCATACCGGGTGGGTTTTATGTATATTTTGCACAGTAAAAAAAGCAGACAAACACAACCAGAACCGAACAGATGAACAGCCATCCCAATTATGCACTGATAACCGGGGCTAGTAAGGGTTTAGGATATATGTTGGCACAATCACTTGCCAGACGCGGTTATCATTTGATTATGGTATCATTGCCGGGAGAGAATCTGGAGCAAAAAGCCCGCGAGATTCAAGCCGAAACAAATATAGATGCCCGGTATTATGAATGTGACCTGACCCAAAAAAAAGAACTGGAACGACTGGTGTTTTGGGTAAAACAGAATTTTTCTCTGCAGATTCTTATTAACAATGCGGGCATGGGCTGTACCAAAGCTTTCGATGAACTTACGGTGGACCAAACAGACCAAATCCTTTCGTTGAATATCCGTAGTGTGGTATTGCTGACTCATGCGCTTTTACCCCTTTTGCAAAAACAAAAACAGGCATACGTGCTGAATATATCCAGCCTTGCTGCCTTTTTGCCCATGCCTTACAAGAGTGTGTATCCAGCCTCCAAATCTTTTATCTATTCTTTTTCCAGGGGGTTGTATGCCGAATTAAAAGGAAGCAATGTGTTTGTAGGTGTGGTTCATCCGGGGGGTATGGTTACCAATCCGGAGGTTAGCCAAAGAATCCGGAAAGCCGACGGTATTACAAAAGCCACCATTTTATCGGTCGAACATACGGCTGAAATCTGCATCAGGCGATTGCTGAAACAGCATCCCATGATCATACCCGGGTTGATGAATAAGTTGGTTTGGTTGATTACCCGAATTGTTCCGGATGGCTGGATATTGGCTTATTTGCGTAAAGATATGAAGATGGCAGATGGCAAAACTTTTTTTGCTGCCAGAGAAACCATTGGAAAGGATGTAGTGGATGAAGAAAATGCAGGACCCTGACGCAAATATGCAAAAAAAGTCCATAGTGTTGGTTACCGGCGCTAATGGCCTTTTTGGGGCCAGTGTTATTTGTGCTATCGGGCAGGATGGCCGCTACCGGGCCCGGGCGATGGTTCGAAAAGGAGCATTGTTGCGATCGCTGGAAGGATTGGATTATGAGCTTTTCGAAGGAGAGATTACACGAAAGCCTGATTTGGAACAAGCCCTGGAGGGTGCAGAATATGTCATTCATTGTGCTGGTCGTACGGCGCAGTATCCGTCAGAACTGAAGCACTATGAAGCTGCCAATATCAAAAGTACGCGTTTGTTGCTTCAGGTTGCAAGAGCAAAGGGAATCAGGCGATTTGTATTTGTAAGTACTCCCAATAGTTTCACCAATGGAACGCTCGAAAATCCCGGCACAGAAGATAGTGGATTCATGCCCTGGCTCAAAAAATCGGGGTATGCTTACAGCAAATACCTTGCTCAGCAGGAAGTATTGGGTTACGTGAAAAAGTATGATTTTCCTGCCGTTGTGGTAGCTCCCGGCTTTCTTATCGGGCCCCGCGATGCCAAGCCCTCCAGCGGGCAGTTGATGCTGTATGTATTGAAGAACCGGATTGTTTTTTGCCCGCCCGGCGGAAAGAGCTTTGTAGATGCAGAACTGGCGGCACAGGCAGTGGTGAGTGCTCTTACAGCTGGAAAAAAGGGAGATGTTTGGTTGCTTACAGGAGAGAATATGACCTACAGGCAGTTTTTTAAAATCCTTTCGCAGATTGCAGGAAAAAGAAAATTCATTATCCCGTTGCCTGAGTTGCTGCTCAGAAGTACAGCATTTTTCTTTGACCTCATTGAAAAGATTGCAGGAAAATCCATGCCCTTTAACAGCACGCAACAACGCCTGCTTTGCCTCGATAACTACTTCGACAATACCAAAGCGGTTAAAGAATTAAATCTGCAGCCGGCGAATACCGAAAAAACCATTAAAAAAGCAATGAATTGGTTCAGGGAAAACGGTTATATCTGACATACAGATGATGGAAAGCAGTAGTTCTGTATCTGCAAAACCTCAGACATTGTTAAACGATTAGGTAAAGTTGAAATGAGATTACCGGGATGCTTCATCTGTTTCGGGCAGGCTGAGCGTAAATGTGCTTCCTTTTCCCGGTTTGCTTAAAACAGAAACGGTTCCTCCCATTTTTTCCGCAAACTCCTTGCAAAGTATGAGTCCCAGACCTGTTCCCTCTTCACCCTGTGTTCCAGGCATGGAAGTGATGTTACCCTCAATTTGGAATAATTTTGACTGGGTTGGCAAGTCCATTCCAATGCCGTTGTCACTAACATTGATACGGACGTTTTCCTGATCTTTTTCGGTTGTGATGATTATCTTGCCTTCGTTGGGGTTGCAGTATTTTACAGCGTTGCTCAGCAGGTTTCTTAATATGGTTTTCAACAGGTCTCTGTCGGCATAAACAACCTGTTCTTCAGGTACTAAATTAGAAAAACTGATATTTTTCCCCATTGCCTGCGCTTCGATTAGTTCCAGTACTTCCTCTGCCAGGGCTGCAAGCTGCAATTCCATAAGTCTGACATTTAACCTGCCTGTTTGAGAACGTGCCCATTGCAGCAGATTTTCGAGAAGTTTAGAACCCATTCCGATGGTTGTTTCCAGCACCTCCAGCAGTTCATTGATTTGTGTTTTGTCATCTTTCTCAATGCTGGCTCTGAGCATTTTGCTGATTATCTGCAGTGAGCCAATAGGATTGCGCAGATCATGAGATATTATAGAGAAAAACTTATCCTTGGTAGCGTTGGTCGCTTCAAGCTCTCTAGCATATTGTTGCAACTGGTCGGTTTTGTGTTTTAATTGCAGCTGTGTATTGACTCTGCTCAGCAATTCCTTTGAATGAAATGGTTTGGTTATATAATCCACAGCACCCAGGTCAAAACACCGCACTATATTTTCCACGTTGTTGAAAGCAGTAAGCATTATTACCGGGATTAGCCTGCATTCATCACATTGCTGCAGGAGCTCCAATGCTTCAAAACCATCAATCTCCGGCATGTTGATATCCATGAGTACCAGATCATAATCTGCGTTTTCCATTAATATTTCCAGGGCTTCACGTCCGTTCATGGCAAACCCAATCCGGTATCCCGCATCACGCAAAATGCTACCTATTACCTTAATATTTGTGGGGTTATCATCAACTGCCAATATTTTGAATGGTTCAGTCTTATCAGGCATGGGGTCAGTTCTCCAGGTATATGTTCAGTTTTTTTACAATATCCGGGAAAAGACTCAGCGTATTTCGAAGTTTTTCAATCTCAAACTGATCGGCCAGCGAAATAATGGTATTGGCATATTTGCTCAAAGGGTCAAATTGATATATTTTACTCTCCTGCAAAAGTTGACAACCAAAATCCTGAATCTCATCCATTAAATTCTTTCGGATAATTTCTTTCTGTAAAGTAACATATTTTTTTGACAATATGGTAGCTAATTTTGCAAGTTTTTTCCGGTCATAATCGGAATACTCCGGATTTTCTTCCAGTAATACTTCTTTGTTTTCCTGGTTTTCACTCACTGAAAAAGGAAGATACTTTTTCAGAAGTTCAATGAACTCAGGTATGTTAAGAGGCTTGGGGATAAAATCGTCAAATATATCCAGGGGAGATTCATACTGCGGCAGCACCTTGACAGAAGCAGAGATTCCAATGATTTTTATGTCTTTCCTGGTGATGTTGTTTCTGATGATTTTGGTGGCTTCATAACCGTTGATTTCCGGCATGCGCAGATCCATCAATATCAAATCCGGTAATATTTCTGTTGCCAGTTTTACGGCTTCTTTACCACTGCCGGCCTGGTGAATGCTGATGGAAGGATTATTTATCAGGTCGATGAGCAGTTGTCGGTTTTCCTTGTTATCATCGGCAATAAGCACACTGGCCGGTCCAAAAGAAACAGAGGAATGAAAAGCTTTTGTGTCTTCTTCTATCCATAATTCATCCTGTGATATGGCCACATTCTTGATGCAAACTTCAAATATGGTACCTTCGCCTTGCTTGCTGGTTACAGACAAGATTCCTCCCATGGCTTCGGTAATGCTTTTGCTGATGGGAAGCCCCAGTCCCGTTCCACCATAAATACTCTCCTGCTGGGTCTCCGGTTGGAAAAAAGGTTGAAATATGCAGGCAAGGTCTTTATCAGGAATTCCGATGCCGCTATCTTCCACCCTGAATACAAGATCCAGCGTATCTTTTTTCCTGTTCTTTGTGTCGATAGATAAAATAATGTGACCTTTATGGGTGAATTTTATGGCGTTACTCACAAGGTTGACCAGCACCTGTTGTAATCTTACGGGGTCAAGCAGGAGTGAAGGGGGGATGTTTTTCTGTTTTTCGGTAAAGAATACAATGTTTTTTTCTCCGGCCTTTTCTGAATAGATGTTTTCCAAATCGGCGATAATGGTTTTCAGGTTTACAGGCTCTTTCTTTATGGCCATTTTGCCTGCTTCAATTTTGGAAAGATCAAGTATTTCGTTGATGATATTGAGCAGGTTGCGACCGCTGTTGCGGATGGACCTTAATTGCGAGTTTTGCTTTTTATCCTCCACCGAAGTCATGAGAATTTCTGAAAATCCGATTATAGCATTGAGGGGGGTGCGTATTTCATGGCTCATGTTGGCCAGGAATGTACTCTTGGCCTTATTCGCTGCTTCCGCCTTTTCATAAGCTCCTTTCAGCTCTTCTGTGCGGTCTTTTACCATTTCTTCCAGGCTTGCACGGTAGCTTTCCAGTTCCTCCTGCGCCTTTTTCCTTTGGGTAATGTCGTTATGGATGCCCAAAAAATGGGTTACTTTGCCCATGTCATCTTTTACGGGGGCAAGATACAGTTCATTCCAGTATTTTTTCCCGGTTTTGGTGTAATTGATCACTTCGGTTCTGCATTCAATTCCTTTTCGCACGGCATTTCGGACGATTTCCAGATTGGGTTGGTCAGATTTGCCCCCATGCATGAACCTGGCGTTCTGTCCCAAAATTTCCGCTGATTTGTATCCTGTAATTTTTTCGAATGCTTCATTGACCATAATCAGAGGCAAATCCGGAAGTCGTGCATCTGCAATGGCAACCCCATTGGTAGATTTGTTAAAAGCCCTTTCCATGATCCGGGCCATTTCCTCTTTTTCACGAAGCTGGGTAATGTCCCTTCCTTCAAATACCAGCATCCCGATAGTTCCATCATCATGTTTTATGGGGCTTAAAGAGAAATCGATAAAGGTATTCTTATCAGAAAAGTGTTTTAAATTTAGTTCATGCCTGGTAAACTCCCCACGGGCAGCTGCCCTCACGGCCTT
This sequence comes from Sphingobacteriia bacterium, assembly GCA_011390575.1. Taxonomy (GTDB): domain Bacteria; phylum Bacteroidota; class Bacteroidia; order Bacteroidales; family UBA7960; genus SKVR01. The sequence goes on along the minus strand of JAABSE010000003.1, from coordinate 62,683 downwards.
ACGGATGATTTTTGTCAGTTGAGGCCTTTCATTGTCACCCAATACCTGGCAAATGTATTTTCCAATGACTTCTTCAGTGGATTTGTTAAGGAATTTTTTAAATGTATTGTTGGCTTCGTGGATGTTGCCGGTAGTGTCTAATAATCCTATAAACTGGAAAGCGCTGTTAAAGGTTGCATTGAAACGGGCCATGCTTTCGCGCAGGGCTTCGGCAGATTTTTTACTTTCTGTTACATCCTGTATCATCCCAATCATTATCTGATCTTCCTCTCTGGCGTGTTCCATCAGTATCCCGGTTTCCTGCAGGAAAATGAAATGACCGTCTTTGTGTTTTATCCTGTACTGGGCAATTTTACGGGATTTATTTTTCAGAGCCTCTTTCTGTAGTTTTAATGCCATAGGCAAATCCTCAGGATGTATCAGCGATCTCCATACAGATGTATTGCCATTGAGTTCCTGGTCTGAATAGCCGAGCACCGAGCGAACACTTCCTCCCCAGATAAGCTGATTTTGGGTTATGTTATATTCATAAGCTACCTGACCGGAAGCTGCCGTTACCTTTTCATATCTTTGTTTCCATTCTGCAATGGCCTGGGCTGCCTCTTTCTGCTCTGTTATGTCGTTGATGAGTATGTGATTTGCACTGCGACCCTGGTGAATGATATTTTGTGAAATTATCTCTACGTGCATCAATTCACCATTTTTTTTGATGTGACGATAGGATGAGAACACCCTGGAGTTAGAATCTTTAACCGATTTTGCTTCTGAGCATGGATGTTCCCCCTCCAAACAAATATCCTTAAGTCTCATCTCAAGAAATTCTTCTTTGGTGTATCCGTATTTCTCCAGTGCAGCCTCATTTACTTCCAGAAATCGGAATGTATCCCTGTCGTATATCATCATGGGTTGCGGGCTGAGCAAAAACATTCTCCTGTATTTTTTCTCGCTTAAGCTCAGTGCATTTTCTATTCGCTTTGTATGGCTTATATCGCCGGAAATACTCACAATACCATTAACTTCTCCTTCTGAATCATGCAAAGGTGAACTGCTTGATAACACAGGAACGATCTTTCCGGTGCGATGCTTTAAAAACAGCTCTCCCTGCCAGCTCCTGGCACGGTTAAGTGCATCAGATATTTCCTGTGTATTGATAGAATGATTTTCCGGAAACAGAATTGAATAATCTTTTCCGGCCATTTCTTCGGGTGACCAACCGTATAGGGTACGGGAGGTTTGATTGGCAAACGCTATTTTACCCTGCAAATCTGTTACGATAATTGCCTGGCCAACAAGGTTTAACAGTTCGGCCATATATCGGTTTTCATCGTTTTTTATCTTCTCGTCATGAATATCGGTGACAAACGCTATGATTCTTAAAACTTTGCCGTCAATAACTACGGGAGTGAATAAGACATCGTACCAGCGGTAATCGGTTTTCTTCGTGGCAAGCCTGTGGGTGGTTTGGGATATTTTACCTTCTGATGCAGCCTTGATAAATGCATTCCATGATTGTTCCTTGTTTTCGTAATGTAATAAATCCAGCAGGTGAAGATTGCCGGGATGTTGGTAAAACCGGTTGCTTTTTCTGCTTCGCAAAACGAGATATCCTTCCGGCGACAGATAGTAAACCTGATCTGTAGAATCGGTATTGGTCAGGCTCATACAGATCTGATCGCATAAATTTTTCTGTTGGGTGCTTATAGAAAATTCTGAAAGATCGCTATCTGAGTGCTGAGAATTTGCGTTGATTTCAGATGTATTGTGGTTGGATGTATGTCGCATCAATTTGGGAAAAATAATAGCCAGATAACTGGATTTATAAAGGTTTTTCTACTCCTGAAAAATCCTGATGCAAATATGTCTGCAGCGGGGGTTTACACGAATTGAGAAATAGTATAAATCAAAGGTAAAAATTGTCGCAGGATTTATTCTCTGAATTATACCGATCTTGTTCAGGCATTTTTACTGTCTTTGTTGTAAGTGCTGACCGCACTTATCTTTTGATATACAGTTGATTACATGTTTGGGCAGATTTGATTCGAAGGGGGATTTATGGCACTCAACAACCCAATTAAGGCATTGGTAGTTTTCGCTTGTAGTTTTTCCACAAAACAGAAATGGGGCTTACCTTCACCATACCGGGGCAGGTTTTCTGATTGCTATGCTCCCTGTTGAATGGCTTTGGCATTTTCTTCCATCACTACCCTTGTCCGTGGCAAACACTGAGGATATTCTTTCTGGATAAACTCAATGAGTTTTTCACGCACGAAAACCCGCAGATCCCATGCCTTAGGGCTGGTTTCGGCACTCATCAGGGCGCGGATTTCCAGGGTGTGTTCTTTGGCATCAGTTACCTGCAGCACGTTTACTTTGCCATCCCAATGGGGGCTGGCTTTCAGCAGGCGGGTGAGCTCCTGGCGAAGAGGTTCAAAGGGGATGGTATAATCGGTATAAATGAAAACCGTACCCAGAATATCGGCAGAGGTGCGCGTCCAGTTTTGGAAGGGTCGTTCGAGAAAATAAGTGGAAGGAACCACCAGTCTTCGTTTGTCCCATATGCGAACTACTACATAGGTCAGGTTAATTTCTTCAATCCATCCCCATTCATTTTCTACTATTACTACATCATCCATCCGGATGGGTTGGGTTACAGCAATCTGCAATCCTGCCAGAATGGTTCCCAGGGCTTTTTGTGCCGATAAACCTATAATCAAACCGGCAAGGCCCGCTGAAGCAAAAAGACTTACCCCTACATTGCGCACCCCTTCAAACAACATCAGGGTAACGGCAGTAGCTATTACACCAATAATAATGATCAATATTTTTTCAAGAATGTTGTATTGGGTATAGACCTTTCTGCTTTTCAGGTTATCAGCCAAAGAGATGTCATACTTTTTCAGCAGCTGGAGTTTCGACATCCGGATAAATGCTATCAACCCCCATGCAATACTTACGACAAACAGGACTTCCCCACTTTTTTGTATGGTGGGAAGCAGCTCTTCCGGTAATTTTGAAATGTATCGGCTGACATGCTGTAAAAAATTGGACAGCAGAAATAAAAAAACGGGTAAGATAAATCTTTTCATAATTGGCAATTTAAAGATGGTCTGATAGTCACAGGATAAATTGAAGGTTCACATTTGAATGAAACCTAAATGTTTTTGACGTATTGAAAAGAATTTAACAAATATTTCTGCTTTTGGTTTAGTTTTTTGTAATAAACATAGAAACAAGGATGCTGCTGATAATGGATATGTAGAAATTACATTATATCTTTGTGAAAAATAGCTGATATATGACGGAATTATTGCTTTCGATACGATACATACTGCCTGCAGTAGTGGTTTTTCTTACCGCCTGGTTTATTCTCAAAGAGTTTTTCAAACAGGAGAATCTAAACAGGCAATTGCGCATGATGGAAGAAAAGCAAAAGCTTTCTTTACCGGTTCGTCTTCAGGCTTATGAAAGGCTTGTTTTGCTACTGGAACGCATATCACCGGGAAACCTGGTCATGAGAACCCATAAGCCCAACCTTAATGTAAAGCAATTTCAGCAGATGCTTATTCAGAATATCCGGGAAGAGTATGATCATAATCTTTCCCAGCAGCTGTATGTTTCCATTGAAGCGTGGGAAAAGGTAAAAGGGGCAAAAGAAGAAATGATTCGCCAGATAAACACCTCAGCAGCCAGGCTACCCGAAGATTCCAGCAGTGCCGATTTGAGCCGGAAAATACTGGAAATGAGTATTGATAAATCGGCAACTCGCAAAGCACTTGACTTTGTCAAAACGGAAGCAAGAAAAATATTGTAATCTTCACTTTGGAGATTATACTTATACTTCGGCCTGCAGGTTAAATAAGCTGAGTAGTTACTTTTTATTCAGTCAATTGTTGTAAGGTTAAAAAACGATATTATGGAATTTGAAGTTAAATCTTTTTCGGGTAAGGAGGCAGAAGCTTATCTTGCTGCAATAGCTGATTTGCGGATGAGGGTATTCAGAGATTATCCTTACCTCTACAAAGGAACTATCGAAAATGAAAAGGATTATCTGAGCCGGTATTTCAATGCCCCCAATGCGAGGATTTTTGTGTTGTTTTATGGTACCCGGATTACCGGTGTAGCCACATGTCTTCCCCTAAGCGAAGAAGCTGATAATATCCGCAAGCCTTTTGAGGAGAAGGGGATTGATGTAAACAGCTACTTCTATTTTGGCGAATCCCTGCTGGAGAGAATTTACCGCGGGAAAGGTTTTGGAAAATTATTTTTTCAATACAGGGAAGAGGAGGCCCTGAAGCATCCGCAAATAAATTATACTACATTTTGTGCAGTCAATCGCAGCAAGGATCATCCCATGAAACCCGATAATTACAAGTCTCTTGAAGAATTCTGGACGAAAATGGGATACAGCCTGCAACCCGGGCTGTCTGCCGTTATGTCGTGGACGGATGTGGATCAGGAAGAAGAAACAGAGAAAAACCTGGAATTCTGGGTGAAAAAAATAAGGTAACAATTCCTTAATAAACAATTTGTGACCCTATGAATATATTAAAGCTGTAAGGTTCGACAGGTTTCAGCTTATAAAAACCAAACGAAAACAAAATCAGTAATTAAAGGCGCGTAGCGCTGACATTATTGGGTTTGCATGATAAAGCATAGTCAGTATAATAACAGGCAATTAAAAAAATAAACAGATAAATAATCCATGACCATTACGTTAAACAACCGCAATGAAACCTTTCCTGAGTATGATCAGTTAACCATTCAGCAATTGCTGGAAGTGAAAAATTTCTCTTACAAAATGTTGCTGGTTCGCATCAACGATACCACAGTCAAACGGGAAGATTATGACACAACAGTTATCAAAGATGGAGATAAAGTTGCTGTAATTCACCTGATGACAGGGGGGTGAGTCCTTTTCAAAGGCGGTTTTATTGGAGGGCTAAAAGCAGGGCCTTCTCAGATGCCCGAGTTGATATGCTGAATTCCAATCAGGCTGTCGAAAATGTCTCCGGGCTTGCGGTAGTAAACATATATAGTATAGTCGTTTTCAGTAATGGAATGAGTACCCTCGAATAGAGACTCATCACCCACATCGGTTCCATCTTCCAGGAAAACATACTGGTAATCATAAAATCCCTGTTTGAGTAATATCCGCAACTCATACCGTGAGTCCCTGTAGTTGTATTCCATTTTGTTGCGGTTGGAAAGATTCCAGTCTGTCAATTCTCCCATTACATAAACATTGCCATCTGTCAAAGGGGTATTGTGCGGCAAAACAAAATGTACCCAGGCATAATCACTTTCCAGAAAATCATCCGGATAATCTTCGGTTTTTATCAAAAACTTCCCGTTGATATCGTCTTTGGTGGTGTATCTGAGAAACCGCCGGTTTTTGTCAGGTCGCAGGTACACTTCCCAACCATTGGTAATAGAATTGATTCCCTCTACATTTAAACTTCTGTGTCTTAAGCTTTTGATGTCAAAATTGCGGAACTCATTTCCTCCCTGAAAAAGGTTTTCGTCTTCGTAATCATAAATAAGCATGTTGCCTTGCACCAGCCTGGGTTGTAATCCGTATATGGCATTGTCCCATCTTCCATTTTGGGTAATAAGCACTTTCAAATCCCGGTAAGGATTGGATATGGGGAAAAGACTTGTATTTATTGAAAAATCAATTTCTTGTTTGGTATCACGGTAATTGAGGTTGGTGGCTTGTTTTACGGTAGGTTCAATCGTAACCTTTTGTTCAAATACCATAAATCGCCGGGTTAAAACCACATCCTCCCGATTGCCATCAAGGAAAATTTTCAGTATATAATTGCCTGACAGTTTGGGTTTCATATTAGCGTTGGGGAATTCCAGATAATAGTGAGTGAAAGGAACCCTGGTGTTTCTTGAAAAGGAATATTCATTGATTCTGTCTTCAGAAAACCCCTCAATATATTCATACTCCATGAGATCGGACGGCTGCCACATGGCATCGCAATGCACAATAGTGTATGCATAATTTTTGAAATCTGCGTCCAGATCGTCAAAACGAAGAATCAGTTGTTCTGCACTATTTAATTCTATAATAGGAGGCGTTAATTCCCATCCTTTTCTGTTAAACAAAATAGATTTAATGTTGTTAACATAAACGAAATCGCTGAATCTTAGGAAGTCACCGTCAAAATAATCATCGTCAGGAGGTTGAAATTCAGTCATTTCCATTATCTTTACTTCTCCTTCTTTCAATAAAGAAATATTTCTGTCATTGGCATGCAGAGATGGAAAAAGGCAGAGGCTGAAGAACAAAACCGCGGAGAAGAAAAATACTGATTTCGGTGTAAAAATGCGTAAAAATGAATTTTGAGATTGCATCATCCTGTAATTTATATGATAAACAGTATATTTAATTATTTGAATATTTATTTATTTTAAGAGTAGTGGTCAACAAAAAAGTTTTTCAGGTTTAAAAATATCTCTAAATTTGTTGTTTAATATAGTGCAAAAATAGAACCAACAAAATGTCAAAGGCTATAAAATTAAAAAAAGGATTAGACATCCCCATGCAGGGAGCGGCAGAAAAAATTCTGAACTCGTCTCCACGGTCTGCAAAGTATAGTGTATGCCCACCGGATTTTCATGGTTTGACTCCTAAAATGCTTGTGAAAGAAGGAGAAAAAGTAAAAGCGGGGACGCCATTGTTTTTCGATAAATATAACGAAAAAATTATATTCACAGCACCGGTAAGCGGAACTTTTTCTGATCTGGTTCGCGGAGAGAAGCGGCGTATCCTGCGGGTAACAATAGATGCCGATGCTGCCGATGAATATGTTGATTTTGGTGCAGCCGACCCTCTATCTCTGTCGCGTGAAAAAGTGGCAGGTAAGATACTGGAAAGCGGGCTGTGGCCAGCCATCAGGCAAAGGCCTTATTCAGTGATAGCCAATCCTGAAGATAAACCGAAAGCAATTTTTGTTTCAGCATTTGACAGTGCTCCCCTGGCTGCTGATCTTGATTTCATTATCAAAGGTCAGGAAAATGAATTCCAGACAGGTCTTAATGCACTCTCCAGATTAACCGATGGTGATGTACACCTGAGTGTGCACAGTAAAACAACCGCTAACCCAGGCTTTCTGAATGCCAAAAATGTGAAGATTCATCATTTTGAAGGGCCACACCCTGCCGGTAACGTAGGTATCCAGATTCATCATATCGACCCTGTTGATAAAGGAGATATTGTATGGTATGTGGGTGTGCAGCACATAATCATGATAGGGCGTCTTTTTGAAAAAGGAATCTACGATGCTTCCAAAATCGTTGCCCTTACAGGTTCAGAGGTGCTCAATCCAAGGTATTACAGGGCAACTGACGGAGCAAAGGTTTCTGATATTGTTCAAAAAAATGTGAGATTAGAAGAAGACGTGCAACCCAGATATATTAGTGGGGATGTTTTGACGGGTTGCCAGGTTAACACAAATGACTTCCTCAGGTTTTACAGCAATCAAATTACCGTTATTCCCGAGGGAGACAAGCCCGAGATGTTTGGATGGATAATGCCCAATTTTGACAAATTCAGCCTCTCACGCTCTTTTCCCGCTTTCCTGATGCCAGGCAAAAAATTCCGGCTTAACACCAACATCCGAGGTGGAGAAAGACCTTTCGTAGTAACAGGGGTGTATGAAAAAGTGTTGCCAATGGAGATCATGCCCATGCAATTGCTCAAGTCTATTATGATCAACGACATAGATATGATGGAGAAATTAGGCATTTATGAAATTGCCCCTGAGGATTTTGCTTTGTGTGAATATGTTTGTCCTTCCAAAATTGAAATTCAGGAAACCATCAGGGAAGGACTGGACTTAGTGCGCAGAGAGTTCTCTTAATAAATTTAGTGTAAGTTACATATAAGATTTTATTAACCCAAAAAGGATATAAAATTGAAGGCATTAATAAATTTTGTAGAAACCAAGGTGAAGCCCAATTTTGAGAAGGGAGGCAGGTTTGAAAAGTTTCACAGGACTTTTGAAGCATTTGAAACCTTTCTTTATGTAAAGGGTGATGTTACCCATAGAGGAAGTCATATACGCGATGCCATTGACATGAAAAGAACGATGGTTTATGTGATTATAGCTCTTATTCCCCCGTTGTTATTTGGAATCTGGAATGTAGGTTTTCAGCACTTTAAAGCTACCGGGGAAGAAGTAGCGTTTATCGATCAGGTTCTTTTTGGTCTGATAAAAGTATTGCCCATCATTGTGGTAAGCTATGTGTCGGGACTAGCCGTTGAATTTATATTTGCCACATCCCGGGATCATGAGGTAAATGAGGGTTTTCTGGTGTCGGGTATGCTGATACCTCTTGTGATACCTGTTACCACTCCCCTTTGGATGGTGGCCCTGGCAACTATTTTTGCCGTTATTATCGGGAAAGAGGTTTTTGGGGGCACAGGTATGAACATTCTGAATCCTGCTTTGCTGGCACGGGCATTTCTGTTTTTTGCCTATCCTTCCTATTTGTCCGGAGAAGTATGGGTGTATGAAGGCGCAGAACAATTTATTGATGGATTCTCCGGGGCCACCGGCCTTGCTGTAATGGCTGCAGGGGAAGGTACCATGCCTTCGGATTTCGATCTGTTCTTTGGTTTTATCCCGGGTTCTATCGGAGAGACTTCCACGTTTGCCATCCTGCTGGGGGCAATAGTTTTGGTGGCTACCGGTATTGGCAGCTTTCGGATTATGGCTTCAGTATTCCTGGGTGGTTTACTAATGGGTGCCATCTTTAATTTGTTTGCAGTAAATGAGTTTATGGCGATGCCGGCCTACAGACATCTTATCCTGGGAGGTTTTGCTTTTGGAGCTGTTTATATGGCTACTGACCCGGTGTCTGCCTCACAAACAGGTGTGGGAAAGTATATTTATGGCCTGTTAATCGGTATCATTACAGTTCTTATCCGGGTGGTAAATCCGGCTTATCCTGAAGGAATGATGCTTGCCATACTATTTATGAATGTATTTGCTCCCCTTATTGACCATTATATAGTGGAAGCCAATATCAAAAAGCGTATCAAACGCATGAAAAAAGTCCGGGTACAAACACAGGCTTAACAAACCATTAAAAGAATAAACAATGAGTAATCGATATGTTTTTATGTATGCCTCCGTAATGGTGATTGTTGTGGCATTGGTCTTGTCTACCGCTGCCACTTTGCTCAGACCTTTGCAGGAGAAGAATATGCGTATTGAAAAAATGCAGAATATCTTATCTACCATAGAAATTTCTGCCTCCAAAGGGGAAGCCATTGAGCTTTTTGAACAGTATATAACCCAAACCAAAGTCCTCAACCATGTGGGTGAAGAAATAGAAGGCGATGCCTTTGAAGTGGATTTACAGGATGAAAACCGCAAACCTGTTGAAGAAAGGCAACTTCCCCTGTATATCGCAGATGTAGATGGAGAATTGTTTTACGTGGTACCTGTTCGGGGCAACGGGTTGTGGGGGGCTATCTGGGGCTATCTTAGCTTCAGAGGTGATTTGACCACCATTGCCGGCGCAAACTTTGATCATGCCAGCGAAACTCCCGGATTGGGTGCCGAAATTTCTGACGCTCCCTTTGAAAACCAGTTTGTAGGAAAGAAAATATTTGACGAAAGTGGTGAGTTTGAACCTGTAGTGGTTGTAAAAGGAGGTGCTCCCAGCGATGATGAGCATGCTGTTGATGCTATCAGTGGCGGTACCATTACTTCCAACGGAGTTACAGCCATGATCCGAAACGGGCTCGAAGTTTATTTACCTTACTTTAAAAAACAGAAAACATCATGAGCGAAGAAAAAAATAATTTCCCAAAAGAAAAGCTGTTTTCACCTAAAAATAAAAGACTGCTGAGCGACCCTATAGGGAAAGATAACCCTATTACGGTGCAGGTGCTGGGCGTTTGTTCTGTGCTTGCTGTTACCGTGCAGCTTAAAGCCTCCCTGGTACTGGCCATAGCTGTTGTAGCAGTAATGGGATTGGCCAATGTTATCATTTCACTTCTCAGACATGGTATACCTCCAAGGATACGTATTATCGTTCAATTGACCGTTATTGCTTCCCTGGTAATTCTGGTAGACCAGGTGCTGGAGGCTTTCGTGTATGATGTAAGCCGTCAGTTGTCGGTGTTTGTGGGTCTTATTATTACCAATTGTATCATTATGGGTCGACTGGAAGCATTTGCCCTGCACAATAAGGTATGGCCATCTTTTCTGGATGGTATTGGTAATGCTGCCGGTTATGGAAGTGTTTTGTTGCTGGTAGGGGCGATACGGGAATTGCTGGGCTCAGGCTCTCTCATGGGGTATCAGGTAATCCCCAATTTTGTATACAATTTTGGATACGTTGACAACGGCCTTATGATCCTGCCTCCTATGGCACTCATTACTGTTGGTGTGATTATCTGGATTCAGCGTCATCGCGACAGAGCACTTGTGGATGTAAGTTAATCCCTCACACAATCAAATTTGTTAACTCGTAAAAGAAATAAAAATGGAAGAATTAGTTAGTATATTTGTCAGGTCTATATTTATTGACAATATGGTATTTGCATACTTTCTGGGTATGTGTTCCTACCTGGCTGTGTCCCGTACGGTTCAGACTTCTGTGGGATTGGGGTTTGCAGTCATTTTTGTGCTGGGGATTACGGTTCCTGTAAACTTTCTGCTTGAAAATTATATCATTGGCCGTGGTGCCCTTGCCTGGCTCGGACCCCAGTTTGCCTCTGTTGATTTGAGCTTTTTGTCCTTCATCATGTTCATTGCTATTATTGCGGCCATGGTGCAACTGGTGGAAATGCTCATTGAAAAATATAGCCCCACATTGTATAGTAGCCTGGGGATTTTTCTTCCCCTGATTGCTGTTAACTGTGCCATTCTGGGAGGTTCTCTCTTTATGCAGGAAAGAAATTACGCCAATATCGGTGAGGCTATATCTTTTGGTCTGGGTAGTGGTGTAGGCTGGTTTCTGGCCATTGTTGGAATTGCCGCTATACGCGAAAAAATCCGCTACTCCAATGTTCCAGCTCCCTTGCGCGGACTGGGTATTACATTTATAATTACCGGGCTTATGGGAATTGCCTTCATGAGCTTCATGGGAATTGAATTATAGTTATCAACCAAATTGAATTTTGACCATGATATTTTTGATAAGTACCAATGTATGGGTTGTTATCCTGAGCGTGATAATGTTTCTGGCCATCATGCTTTTGCTGGTAGGAGTATTGCTCTATGCCAGGAATAAACTGGTTCCTTCAGGACCGGTAACCGTAAATATCAACGAAGACAAAAAAATTGATGTCAATGCCGGCGGTACCCTTCTTAATACCCTTTCCGAACAGGGTATTTATCTCCCCAGCGCCTGTGGTGGAGGTGGTACCTGTGCCGTATGCAGGTGTCAGGTACTGGATGGGGCAGGGGATATCCTTCCTACAGAAGTGGGCTATTTTAGCCGGAAAGAAATTCAGGATAAGTGGCGACTGGCCTGCCAGGTGAAAGTAAAACAGGATATGAAAATCCAGATTCCCAAAGAAATCTTTGGAATCAAGAAATGGGAGTGTGAAGTTATTTCCAATGATAATGTGGCGACCTTCATCAAGGAATTTGTTGTTAAGCTTCCGGAAGGAGAAGACCTCGATTTTCAGTCAGGAGGATATATACAGATAGATGTGCCCCCATGCGAAATTGATTTCAAAGATATGAAGGTTCAGGATAAATTCCGTGAAGACTGGGATAACCTGAAAATGTGGGATTTGAAAATGACTAACCCCGAAGCCATTAACCGGGCCTACTCAATGGCCAATCACCCTGCCGAAGGAAATATTGTAAAGCTCAACATCCGGATTGCAACCCCGCCATGGGACAGAGAGAAGAATCAGTTTATGAAAGTAAATCCCGGTATTTGTTCCTCTTATGTCTTTTCGCGCAAACCCGGCGACAAGGTTACTATTTCCGGCCCTTATGGCGAATTCTTTATTAAGGATACCGAAAGAGAAATGGTTTACATCGGAGGAGGTGCAGGTATGGCTCCTTTACGCTCTCATATCTTCCATCTTTTCCATACCCTGAAGACCGACAGGAAAGTATCTTACTGGTATGGAGCCCGTTCCAAAAGAGAGATTTTTTACGAGGACGAATTCAGGAAGATCGAGGAGGAATTTCCTAATTTCAAATTCAATATTGCCCTTTCAGAACCCTTAGAGGAAGATAACTGGGATGGCTATACGGGCTTTATTCATCAGGTAGTGCTCGATAATTATCTGAGCAAGCACGAAGAGCCCGAGGAAGTTGAATATTATCTCTGTGGACCTCCCATTATGAACGAGTCTGTACTCTCCATGCTGGATAATTTAGGGGTACCTGAAGAAAATATTGACTTAGACGATTTTGGTGGTTAACTTTGCAGCCCTGATAAAAACTCAGGGCTGTTTTTTTTATCACTATTCCCATGGACAGAGAACTTAAACTCAGGGCACGAAAAGTTATATGGATTGGCTTCGTTGCCAATCTTGTTTTAACAGTTCTCAAAATTATGGCAGGAGTATTTGGCAGAAGTTCTGCCATGATCGCTGATGGTGTTCATTCCGTTAGTGATTTTGCCACCGATTTGGTGGTGGTTGGCAGCCTTTCTGTTTCCCAGCGACCCCGCGACCATAATCACAAGTACGGACACGGAAAGGTAGAAACCCTTGCCACTGCTTTTGTAGGGGGAGTCCTTATTCTGGTGGGAGCTGGATTGTTCTATTCCGGCATCATGAAAATTTACGGGGTAACACAGGGTGTTATTTTGCCCCAGCCAGGTTTGGGGGCTCTCTATGCAGCTATCGGCTCAGTGATTATCAAGGAAATTTTATTTCGTTATACCATTCAAGTAGGTAGGCAAACCCAGAGCCAGGTTGTTATTGCCAATGCCTGGCATCACCGCAGTGACGTATATTCCTCTTTTGGCACCTTACTGGGTATCAGCGGAGCAATATTCCTGGGAAGCGACTGGGTAATTCTCGACCCGCTGGCCGCTGTAATTGTTTCATTTTTTATTTTTCGCATCGCCTGGAAAATCACCCGTGAAACACTTTTAGAACTCATTGAAACTTCCCTTCCCAGGGATCATGAGGATGAAATTCTGCAGATTGCTGCTGAAGTGGAAGGTGTTCATGACCCCCATGAGTTGAAAACCAGGAAAATAGGAAACCAGATAGCTATCGATATTCATATAAAAGTTCAGAATGATCTCAATGTAGAACAGGCACATGAAATAACCGTAGATCTGGAAAGAATGCTCAGAAAAGCATATGGCAGAGAAACCTTTATTTCCATCCATACAGAGCCGCTGATACCTCCTGTAAAACAATGAGTTATATTACCCGCAAATACCTTTGAGTACCGGCTTTCAGGCAGAATAAAATTAATGAGATTCTGTGCTTATCAAAATTGTAGTTTACATTTTTAGTTACCTAAAACAATTTCTATCTGTGATGAAGAAAAATGTCAATGTTTTAATCGTAATTCTTCTTTTGTTGACAGCCTGCGGTGGCAGCTCAAAGGAAATGCGCCAGATCAGTTTCCGGGGTGAGGTGTTTGGAACCTATTATTCAGTTTCTTATTATAGTGCTGACAACAGAAACTACCAGGCTGCATTGGATAGTCTGTTCTATGATGTCAACCAATCTCTTTCCTATTATGTTCCTAATTCTGTTATTTCAAGGATTAACAGGAATGAAACCGAACAGGCCGATGGATATTTTCTTTCGGTTTTAGAACAAGGAATTGATATAGCAAAAGAAACTTCAGGCGCTTTCGATCCCACTGTATCGCCATTGGTCAATGCCTGGGGTTTTGGTTTCGACCATCCGCAGACCATGACTCCTGATGTTATCGATAGCCTGAAAAGTATTACGGGTTATCATCGTGTAAGGGTAGAGGGAAACAGGGTCATAAAAGAGATTCCTGAAATACAGTTTGACTTTAATGCCATTGCCAAAGGGTATGCGGCAGATTTAGCAGGACAGTTGCTCGAATCAAGGGGAATAGAGACCTACCTGGTAGAATTGGGTGGAGATTTGGTTGCCAGAGGCCTTAAGCCCGACGGCACTGCCTGGCGCATAGGTATCGAAAAACCTGCTGAAGATATGTTTGCTCCCCAGGAGTGGGCCTACATGGTGGAAATGCACGACCGCGCTCTGGCAACTTCCGGAAGTACCCGCAAGTATTATGTACAGGACGGGCAAAGATTTTCACATACCATTGACCCCAAAACAGGAAGACCGGTTCAGCATAATCTGCTCAGCGTCTCTGTTTTTGCCAATGACTGTATGACCGCCGATGCTTTTGCTACCGCTTTTATGGTGATGGGACTGGAAAAATCAGTACAATTTGCAGAAGCCAGAGAAGATCTGGATGCTTTCTTTATTTATTCGGAGTCTGTTGACAGTCTTAACTCATACACCACCCCCGGATTGAAGGTCTTAAGCCGTGAAGAGGTGGAAAGTGCCAGATAAGCGGGCGGAGAACACAAATAAGCAATGAACCGTTAGCCCTTCAATTGTTTAAAATCCACTATCAATTCTGAAGATTTCTTATCCTCAGAGCTATGACAATCATCCGGGTTGCCTGATGCGCAGGCACAAGGTCTGGCTTTCCCTGTCTCGGGATCAAAAGTGCTGCCACAGGTTTTGGTAAATGTACCCCCGGGGATAAAAAACATTTTGATGGCTATCCCTCCGATAGCCAGGGCCAGCAGTGCTATGGCCAAAAGAATTACTTGCATTTTATATGGGTTTTATTATGATTTACTCGTGCTTTTATAACAGCTTTAAAGCTTATTTGTTTGCTTGTAATTGGTGCCGGAATTCTGTTTTTTGAGCCAGGGGGTGTATTTTTTATCTGCCACCTGGATGTGATTAAACAGCCATTCTTTTAAAAACCTGAAAGTCTTCACTGATATCTCACGCTTTCCGTCAGTAAAGTCAGTGATGAGTTCTTCAAGCTGACCGATAAGCGCCCGATGCAATTGCTTATGCTCTTCCAGATCAGGATACCCCGCTTCGGCCAGTTTGTTTTCCTCTGCATCAAAGTGATAATGGGTATAATCCAGAAGTTCGGAAAGGGTATGATTTAATATATCCTTACCTTTTCCCTGAAGCATTGCTTCGTGGAGCTCGTTGATAAATCCCAGAAGTTTTTTGTGGTCATTGTCAAACTGTTCTACTTTAACGCTGTACTGAGCATTGTTCCATTCTATAAGTGGCATGGGTGTATATATTTTAATGCCTGCAAAAATACAAAAGATTTTATTCGAAAGGAAGAATGGTTAGCCTTGATTTGTAAGGTTAGAAAGTATAATCCCTGTAGCAACAGCAGCATTTAAAGATTCCGGCTGCTCAGTGCTTTCTGCACCCCTTGGGATGAACAATCTGTTTGTGATAAATCCTTTGATGGGAGAAGAAATACCTCTGGATTCATTTCCGGTAACAATGATACCTTCTGTTGGGAGATTTGTCCGGAAAATGTTTTCCCCCTCCAGCAATGCCCCCATAACCGGAAAATCTTTCGGAATACCACCGAAAAAATCCTCAAGCTGTGTATAGAATACGTTTACCCGCATAAATGAACCCATGGTGGCCTGTATTACTTTGGGGTTGTAAAGCTCAGCAGTATCGGGCGAACATACAATGTTGCAGATTCCAAACCAGTCTGCGGTTCTTATTATAGTCCCCAGGTTTCCGGGATCCTGTATATTGTCCAGTACCAGGGTGAAGCGGTTTTTCAATTCAATGGAATCGGTATTAGTGGCCGGTATTTTCACTACTGCCAGGGCCTGATTGGGTGAATTAAGGGAAGAAATTCTCTCCAGCTCCTTGTCTGTAATAATTTCCGGCACTATTCCCTCAGGAAAGCTTACATCGCCGGCCCATGGGGCGGTACCGTAAATGCCCTTTACTTCCATACTACTGGTAAGCAATTCCTTTACAATCTTATCACCCTCAGCAATAAAGAGACCTTCCTGCTTTCTGTACTTTTTCTGGCCAAGCGATTTCAGCCATTTGATTTTTGATAAGGATAGCATTTTTTCCTGTATAAAAAGAAACCTGCTTTCCGGTGGGAAAGCAGGTTATATTACCATGCTGAAGTATGATTATTCAGCAATCACTTCAAATTTGATGTCAAAGCGAACTTCTTTGTGAAGGTTTACTTTGGCTTTGTAAACACCTACTTCTTTTACTGCATCACCATCCACCATAATTTTCTTACGGTCAATATCAATATCATATTGTTTTTTGATGGCTTCAGCAATTTGCAGTGCATTAACAGAACCGAAGATTTTGCCTGAAGTACCCACTTTTGCGCCGATTTTTACATGAATATCAGCCATTTGGTCAGCCAGTTTTTCCGCTTCTTTCTTAACTTTATCTTCTTTGAAAGCTCTCTGCTTGAGTGTTTCGGCCAGTTTTTTCTTTTCAGAAGAAATAGCCATGATAGCCATTCCCTGGGGAATGAGGAAGTTGCGGGCGTAACCGTCTTTAACGGTTACCATATCGTCTTTAAATCCCAGGTTGGGAACATCTTGCCTTAAAATAATATCCATTATATATCCTCCTTATTTTAAAAGATCTGCTACATAAGGCATCAAAGCAAGGTGCCTTGCTCTCTTAACTGCCTGGGCTACTTTTTTTTGAAATTTCATTGATGTACCGGTAAGACGACGGGGTAAAATTTTTCCCTGCTCGTTTACAAACTTTAAAAGAAAGTTTGCATCCTTGTAATCAATATATTTGATGCCGGCTTTTTTGAAGCGGCAGTATTTTTTCTTCTTGATATCTACTGCTATAGGAGCAAGATACCGGATTTCAGAATTTTGTTGATTTGCCATTTTTTATTGATTTTGAAGTGTTACGATTGGGTTTCTTCTTTCTTGGGTGCATCTTTTTCCCTGCGTTTTTTCTCGTTATATGCAATAGCATATTTGTCGAGAGAAACGGTCAGGAACCTGATGATGCGCTCATCCCTTTTCATCTCCAGCTCCATCTGGGCTACCAGTTCGGGTTCTGCCTTAAACTCAATCAGGTGATAAAAACCTGTTGACTTTTTCTGGATAGGATAGGCCAGCTTGCGCAAGCCCCATTGGTCTTCAAAAACAATCTCAGCTCCTTTGTCTTTCAGATACGTCTGAAATTTACTTACCGCTTCCTTCATCTGTTCTTCAGATAAAACGGGAGTCATAATGAAAACGGTTTCGTATTGTCTTACCATTTGACTTTGATTTATAAAATATTAGTAAATAATGAATTGTGAAAAATTATTTCCGCATAAAAACGGAGTGCAAAGGTAAATAAAAAATTCTAAAAAGACTGCAACTCAGGGTGAAAAATTATTTGAGGCTAAATTAAGCGCAGAGCTGTGTTCGCCCACATTAATAAGTCATTACCTTTGTGCTTCATTTTTGGTTTAAAAAATATACAATGCAGGAAGAAAAGAAACCCGAGATTCTGGACTGGTTGGTGCTTTTGGCACTGATGCTGATTTGGGGGAGTTCTTTCATCCTTATAAAAAAGGGATTGCGCACCTTCGATAATCTCCAGGTGGGCGCTCTCAGGGTAAGCATTTCTTTTATTGCTTTGCTCCCTTTTGCCATTATGCGCCTGCGCAAATTGAAAATACGCAACTTTCATTTGTTTCTCATTGCAGGTTTGTTTGGCAACGCCCTGCCCGCCTTTTTATTTGCCAAAGCCCAAACCCAGCTCGATAGCCTTATGGCGGGTATATTAAACTCGCTGGTACCCCTTTTTACTTTGATTCTCGGAGTATGGTTTTTCGGCAGGAGAACCCACTGGCTCAATGTGACCGGGGTTTTTACCGGGCTGATAGGAGCGGCAGGACTGCTTTGGGTAGCTGGCGGGGGAAGCCTTGAATTGAATATTGTGCCTGCCTCTTTCGTTATCCTTGCCACCATTTGTTATGCTGTACAAATGAACTTTATCAAGAACTATCTTACCGGGTATGATCCTATCACCATTGCATCGCTGGCATTTGTTTTTATCGGGGTTCCTTCCCTGTACTTTTTGAGTTTCCATACCGACTTTTACCATATCATGAAGCATGATGATGGCAGCTGGGCCGGTTTGGGCTATATTGCCTTGTTATCAATACTGGGTACTGCCCTTGCCATCATTGCCAATTTCTGGCTCATCAAACGCACATCGGCCCTTTTTGCCTCCAGTGTTACTTATCTTATGCCCATTGTTTCCATTGGGTGGGGGATTATTGACGGCGAGTCTTTCTTGCCGGTATTCCTTATCTGGATAGCGATTATACTTTTGGGCGTTTACCTTGCCAACAGACCCCCCGATAAACTTAAAAGGTTTTACAGGGCTTTGAGAAGGAAGTACAGCAATTCTTCAGTTGGGTCTTAGCGGGAATTCTGTCAGCAGACATTTTATGAAATGGTGTACACGGTTTCAAATATTATGCAATAGAAAAAATGATGAAGATGCGCGCAAAATTTTTCAAGGGGTATTGGGAAGTAAATAAAATATTCTTACCTTTGCACCCCAATTTATTCTGTATAATTCATTTAAACAAGCTGTAAACATGTACGCAATTGTAGAAATAGCAGGACAGCAATTCAAAATTAAAAAAGACCAGAAGATTTATGTTAACCGTCTGGCTGCAGAAGAAGGTGCCGAAGTAGAATTCGACCAGGTCCTTCTGAGAGCTGATGGTAACACAATCGATGTAGGCGCTCCTGTTGTAGACGGTGCCAAAGTAAAAGCTAAAGTGCTGGCACACGTAAAAGCTGATAAAATATTGGTTTTTAAAAAGAAAAGAAGAAAAGGATACCAGAAGATGAACGGCCACAGACAGCCGATGACTCAAATCCAGATTGAAGAATTCGTTGGATAAGAATTTTTTTGCTCATCCCAAAAATTTAAAATATTATGGCACATAAGAAAGGAGTCGGTAGTTCACGCAACGGAAGAGAGTCGGAAAGCAAACGACTTGGCGTTAAACTTTTTGGCGGACAATACGCCAAAGCCGGCAATATCATCGTAAGACAAAGAGGTACCAGGCATAACCCCGGCAACAATGTAGGAATGGGTAAAGATCATACCCTGTTTGCATTGATTGAAGGAACTGTGGTATTCAAGAAAAAAGCTGAAGGAAAATCTTTTGTTTCTGTTGAGCCGCTTGCTCAGGCATAACAGCGCGTAACAAAGTTTTCTCTACTGAAAAAATAAAACCCGCTTTTAGCGGGTTTTTTGGTTTATACATTGTTTATACAGCATTTTTTATCCCACAAACAACAATCCTTCCGTATCTTTGCAAGGTTTTTAATGAATGTTATCTATTAAAAAAAATGGTTTATGTTACAGATTCATGTAATCCGAGAAGACAAACAAAAGGTTATCGAAACACTTAAAAAGAAGAATTTCGATGCAGAAAGTATTGTAGAACGTATATTGGATGTCGATGTAAAGCGCCGTTCTACCCAGAAGCAGCTGGATGACACCCTTGCTGAAAGCAAGTCGAAAGCCCGGGAGATAGGGGAGTTGTTTAAGTCTGGTCAGCAGGATAAGGCCAACCAGTTAAGAGAAGAAACGGCAAAATATAAAGTTCTTACCAAAGAGCTTCAGGATAAACTTACACAGCTTGAAAGTGAGCAGGAAAGTTTGCTGGTATTATTACCCAACCTGCCGCATGAAAGTGTACCCCCCGGAAAAACACCTGAAGATAATGAGGTAGTGGGGCAGGAAGGCGATATTCCCGAATTGGAAGGAGAGGTATCAGCGCATTGGGATTTGTGCTCAAAATACGATATCATTGACTTCGAACTGGGAACCAAAATTGCCGGTGCCGGTTTTCCCGTTTATAAGGGCAAAGGAGCAAAATTGCAGCGTGCCCTCATCAGTTTTTTCCTTGATGAAGCCATCAAGGAGGGCTATACTGAATACCAGGTGCCTTTAATGGTTAATGAGGCCTCTGCATATGCTACCGGCCAGTTGCCAGACAAGGACGGGCAAATGTATCATATGACAATAGATAATTTATACATGATCCCCACCGCAGAAGTACCGGTTACCAATCTTTTCAGAGATACCATTCTGCAAGAATCACAATTGCCCATCAAGAGCACTGCCTATTCTGCCTGCTTCCGGAGAGAGGCCGGTTCATACGGTAAGGATGTCAGAGGGCTCAACAGGTTGCACCAGTTCGATAAGGTAGAGATTGTGCAGGTTACCAAAGCAGATAAAAGTTATGAAACGCTTGAGGAAATGCGCTCCTATGTTACAGGTCTCTTGCGCAAGCTCGAATTGCCATTCAGAGTATTAAGGCTGTGTGGCGGAGATGTTAGCTTTGCCAGCGCTCTAACTTATGATATGGAAGTATTTTCAGCAGCCCAGAAAAGATGGCTCGAAGTCAGCTCCGTTTCCAATTTTGAAACCTTTCAGTCGAACCGGATGAAACTCAGGTATAAAGACAAGGAAGGCAAAACGGTTTTGGCACACACGCTTAATGGAAGTGCACTTGCTTTGCCACGTATACTCGCCGCCTTGCTGGAGAATAACCAGCATGAAGGAGGTATTCGTATTCCTGAAGTCCTGATTCCCTATACCGGCTTTGACAATATTAGTTAAACTCTGAAGGGGGCAAAACATTGCCTTCGGGGTTTTCGTTCTTACTTTTGTTATTAAACCCATGTCAGATGAAGTTTATACATCATATAATTCTTTCTTTTTTTGTTCTGTTTTCCCTGTCATTGCATGCTCAGGATCAGCAGTCTTCTGATGAACAGCTTGCAGCTCAGTTGATGAGTGAAGGCAACTACGAGAAGGCTGTGATTTTGTATGAAGAGTTATTTGAAAAAGATCAGGGGCCGGTTATATACAACAATTATCTGCAATGTCTTCTTGAACTGGAAGAATATCGCGATGCCCAAAAGGTGGTCAGGAGCCAGATCAGCGACAATCCCGGGAGGGCCCGCTTCGAAGTTGATCTGGGTTATGTTTATACCCGCTCCGGGGATTCGCGCAAAGCCCGAAGACAGCTGGAAGGACTCATCAAAGACCTTCCCAATCATCCTCCTTCTGTAACCGATTTGGCCAATGCTTTTTTGTTCAGGGATTTTGCTGATTATGCCCTTGAGACTTATCTTAAGGGTCGGGAAATGCTGGGAGATGCCTACCCTTTCAACCTGCAGATAGCCTCGATTTACGAACAAAAAGGCGATTATTCAAACATGATGAGCGAGTATGTTGAGTTGGTAATAATCGACGAATCATACATGGAACAGGTGCAGGGTTTGCTGCAGGATGCGGTAAACGATGATCCGGACCTGGTCAAAAGTGATGCCTTGCGCAGAGTTCTTCTTCAGGGTTCGCAGCGCAATCCTTCGCAAACTCTTTATGCCGAACTTCTTATCTGGCATTCTATCCAGCAAAAAGATTTTGAACTGGCCTTCATGCAGGCACGCGCCCTTGACCGAAGATTGGATCAGGAAGGGAGACTTGTAATGGATATTGCTGCTTTGAGTGCGTCCAACAATCAGTTTGCCGTTGCCAGGCAAAGTTATGAATATGTAATCAGCCTCGGTGATTTGAACCCCTATTACCTTGAAGCAAAAGTAGGGCTGCTCAATGTGAAATACAACCAGGCCACCTCAGGCTTTGAGATTGATTACGGGCTCTTGCGTGATGTGGAAGCAGAGTACGAAAGCACAATTGAGCAAATAGGTCTGAGGCCTCAGACAGTTTCTCTGGTACGAAATCTGGCCAATTTGAAGGCTTTCTACCTTGACAATACAGAGGAAGCCTCTGAATTGTTACAAAATATTATTGACTTACCTAATGTGTCCAACCGTGTTAGAGGAGAATGCCGTGTTGAACTTGCCGATATATTGCTGCTCAAAGGTGAACTCTGGGATGCCCATTTGTTGTATGCCCGGGTAGATAAATCTTTTCGCGATGACCCCCTGGCGCACGAAGCAAGGTATAAAAATGCAAGGCTTTCTTTTTATATGGGCGAATTTAAGTGGGCCAAGGCTCAGCTCGATGTGTTGAAGTCTGCAACCTCAAGGATGATGGCCAATGATGCTATGTCGCTCTCGTTGCTCATTCAGGATAATCTTGAGCAGGATGGCGACACCTCCAAACCCCTGATAATGTATGCGCGGGCTGAGATGCATACCTTTATGAACCAGTTTGACCTTGCCCTGGCAGTATTAGACACCCTGGAGCAACAATTTCCTTCCCATCAGATTCTTGATGATGTTATGATGTCGCGCGCTGATATCCTGATTCGAACCGGAAAATATCAGTTGGCTGACGAGGTACTGGCTTCCGTTGTGTCCGGCTACCCCCTCGGATTGCATGCTGCCGAGGCTCTTTTCAAAAGGGCACTTCTGCAGGAAAGAGTGTTTGAAGACAAAGAAACAGCCATGGAATTGTATACTGAGATTATGACCCAATACCCCGGAAGTCTCAGAAATGCTGATGCCAGAAATCGTTTCAGATACCTGCGGGGAGATTTATCAATAGAAGAAATGTTTTTTTACGGACTTTGAAGAAGTGAATACAGTAAAACCCAAAAAGCACCTTGGTCAACACTTTCTGCGCGATGAAGGCATCGCCAAACGTATTGTTGACAGCCTTCAGGGGCATGGAAATTATGAGATAATTCTTGAAATCGGCCCGGGTACCGGGGTGCTTTCCGGCTACCTTATCCCAAATACACAGTTTGCATGGTGGGGAATGGATGTGGACACCGATTCCATTGCCTATCTTCATAAGTATTTTCCGGACTCCATGGACAGGATTCTTGAGCAGGATTTTTTAAAAACCAATATTCAGGAGTTGTTTAACGGCCAGAAAGTAGGAATCATTGGAAACTTTCCCTACAATATATCCTCGCAGATATTATTCAAAATTCTTGAATACCGGAATCTGGTTCCCGAAATGGTGGGGATGTTTCAAAAAGAGGTGGCTATGCGCATTGTGTCAGGTCCGGGTGGAAAGGTAGGTGGTATTCTGAGTATTTTGTGCCAGGCCTTTTATGATGTGGAGTATCTTTTCCAGGTTGATGAACATGTTTTTAATCCTCCCCCTAAAGTCAAATCAGCCGTTATTCGCTTTAAGCGAAATCAGAGAGAGCAATTGGATTGCGATGAAAAAAGATTTTTTGCTGTGGTGAAAACTGCCTTTAACCAACGACGCAAAACCTTGCGCAACTCTTTAAAACCCATGCAGATCGACTGGGAAATGGCTGATGTTGCTTCCCTTCCGGGCAAAAGAGCCGAAGAACTTAGCGTTGATGAATTTGTTGCCATTACCCGTGCTTCAAAACTGTAGCATCTTTTACTTTTTTTTATAGGTAACACCGATTTTAATTTGTTACTTTTGTGCAAAATACGGGCAGTTTACGGAGTATTTATGACCAAACAAAGGTTCTCAAGGATTTAATTTATGGCAAACAGGAAACTGAAAAACTTTGAATTTGCAAATCATAGTGAAAAAGGCAACGCGAAAAATACAAATACCGACGAGCTGACCTACTTTGATTGTGTCAATGGAAATGTTTTTATCCTCTGCCAGGACAGCAGTGATCATACTCTTGAAGTCAGCCCTGCTGCTCTTGCCTCTGAGCGGCTTAAATATTATCTTGAAAATGAGTTTGTTGAGAATCCCACGGCTGCCCTGCGCAATGCCCTGATATATACCAATGGTTTTATTTTCGAATATGGCAGAAAGAATCCCGGATATGAACACGCTTATGTGCATTGTGCCTGTGTTTTAATTCGCGATAACAAAGTTTTCTATGCTACCCTGGGAGAACTTTCCGTTTTTTATTTTAATGGTAAACGACCCGTGCTTGTTTCGAGGGGAGAGGTGGTGGAGTCAGATGATGAACAACAGCCATCGGGAGGTGAATCAGAGAAATCAGGCAACCTGGTTCTGCTTGGGAAAAACCGGGATATAGAGCCCATGGTTAACGCTGAACCTTTGGTTCCGGTTAATGATGATATGTTGCTCATGTGCAGCAAGGGATTTTATGAAAGTGTTGTTGAAAAGAGTATTCAGAAAATCCTTACCGATCCCATGCCTGTTCAGACCAAGGTGTATCGGTTTGTTGATATGGCAAGCATTGCGTCGGGCGATGAGAATATCAGCCTTCAGCTGATTTCTTTTTATAATCTCGACCACACAGAAAGGAAGTTTGTTCCCCTTATTCTTAAGAAAAGCAGGGCAACTAAAAAGAAATTTCCTGCAAAAGATAAAGAACACAATGAGGAACAAAAGCCTTCTCTGCTAAACGAATATAGGGAAAGGCTCCAGGATTCTCCTGTAAAATATGTTCTGGTAGCGATTGCAGTATTGCTGATTGCCTATATGTTTTACGATTTGTTTATCCGTGATCCTATGCCTCCTGTACGCCGCACTGCGGACACTGTGGTGGCAGCAGATGATAGCACTGCTGCAGAGGTGATAACCCCCGAAGAAGAAGTTGCTAACCCCTCAAGTGCCCAAATACCCGATGATGCTGTTTATACGGTAAAGAGCGGAGATAACTGGAGCAGGATCTATTCTCAGTATGGAGTGTGCTCCTGGTTTATCAGGAATCATCCCTTAAATGAGGGCAAATTTGACAGCGAAGATAATCCTGTAGCTGGCAGCAGGATTTACATCCCACTTTTGTATTCAGCCAAAGCAGAGCATAATCCTGAATTCTATCGTGAGTTTAGTCTGGAGAAGACAGGTTCACGTTGTGAGAATGCCAACCAGGATTTTATCGATGCTTTCGAATCGGAAAATTTGTAACTCAAGGCAAACAATTCCGGCTCATAAACCCTCAGCTGCAACTACTTCATCACGTTTGCTTTTCACTACCCACTGCAGGGTCGTTCTGCTTTTCTGTTCCATCAAAATATCTTTCCCCTGCAGAATCTCTTCAAGATTCGCCTTTTCGTAATGTCGTATGGTGATAAGTTCTACTCCGGTGTTATACTTTACATGATAGATCTTTTTCAGGTTCTTGAGCAGGGGAGGAGTCTTGATTTTGTCCTCATCAAAACACACTGAAAAGCTGAGTGCAGAATTTTGCATCAGATTGATTTTAATGCCTTGCCTGGCAAATTCAGAAAAGATTCTTGAAAGATTTACTTCGGCGATAAAACTGAAGTCTTTCGGAAATATTGACAACAACATCTGGTTGGATTTGAAAATATAAGATGCATAACTGTTGTCATTAAGGTATTCTTTGTTGATAACACTGCCCTCCTGTTCCGGATGGTAAAAGGACTTAACTTTCAGAGGAATATTCTTTTTCAGCAGAGGTTTCAGCGTTTTGGGGTGAATTACTGTGGCACCGTAATAGGCCAGTTCAATGGCTTCCTGGTAGGAGATGTTTTGCAATAGAATGGTATTGTTCAGCTTTTTGGGATCCGCATTCAACAACCCTGATACATCCTTCCAAATAACTACTTCTTCTGCCCCAAGTGTATAGGCCAGAATGGCTGCCGAATAATCGGACCCTTCACGTCCCAGGGTGGTAACAAAACCCTGGGTAGTGCCTCCTACAAAGCCCTGAGTTATGGCCACCGGGCGTGGCTTTTGGTTTGGCTTTTTAAACCATCCAAGGATTTTTGATTTCACGGCCTTTTCGGTTTTCAGCCAGTCAACCCCTGCATCCCTGTAATTGGAGTCGGTAATTATGAGGTCCCTGGCATTAAACCAGCGATTGTGAACACCTGTCTGGTGAAGGTATTCTGATACAATCTGGGTGGAAATCATTTCACCGGTAGAAACTATCCTGTCGTATTCGTAATTGTAGTTTTTTCCGGGTGTTTCTCTGATGTAGTAGTATAAATGATAAAATGTCCTTTCGATGATATCAAAGATGGTGTGATTTTTTCGGGTAAAGAGCTCCGAAGCAATAGCCAGATGGAAATTCTTCACCTCATCAAGGATCGTTTTTGCTACCTCAAGTTCGCCACTAAAATAGGTTCCGGTCAGCTTTTCAAGCATATTGGTGGTTTTATCCATGGCCGAAACAACAACGGTCAAAGGACCTGCATTATGGCTGTTGATAATGGCCGCAACATTTCTCACGGCATCGGCATTCTTTACTGAAGCTCCACCAAACTTGTATACTTTCATTGCTATTGAGGATTATTATAAGTTGATTGGAATTTATGATGATTGTAAACTTTAATTCATTGGCAAACCAAATCATAGAACCAGTTTGCCAGGTTCATAGCAAAGTTAGCAAAAGCCCCACAACTAAAAAACCCCTGTTGAGAGAAACAACAGGGGTTGAACACGGGAAATATATAGGGATTAATTGTCCTTGAGAGCTTCCATCAGTTTTTTACGGGTAAAGAATATGCGGCTCTTTACGGTTCCAATGGACAAATTCAGCTTATCAGCAATTTCTTTATACTTATAGCCTGCATTGTACATCTCGAAAGGTTTGCGCTGGTCTTTATCCACTTTGGCTATCTCCTTCTGAATTTCTTTCACCCTGTAATTTGAATCGGGAAGACCCAGGTTACTTTCTTTGGACAGGTTCAGGTAATACAAATCATCTGTTTTGTCAAGAATCGTATTGTTTCTGATGTTTTGACGATAGTTATTGATGAAAGTATTTTTCATAATGGTAAATGTCCATGCCTTAAGATTGGTGTCAGCGGTAAACTTGTCACGGTTTGTTAAGGCCTTAACGAAGGTTTCCTGAACAAGATCCTGAGCATCGTCATAGTTAGAAGTTAACGTGTAAGCGAAATATTTCAGGTTTTTCTGAAGTCCGAGTAATTTGTGATTAAATTCTATTGCTGTCATATCTGTAGATTTTAAAGTTTGCTGTTTAATTAATTTAATGTAAAGTTAAACAGAAAAAGTCGAAAGTCAAGCCTTTTGTAATATTTTAACAGGGCAGGTTTCTTAAATACGTCGTTTGGTGTGGAAAGAGCGTTGGTTAGTGGAATATAATTGCGAATTGAAATGCTTTAATAGCAGGGAAATCGGCTTTTTTTTGTTTAATCTTTTCTGTTATTTAAATATACAAATAATTGTTCATGCTAAAACCTGGGGTTAACGTATGTTTTGATAATTAATCAAAAAGTTGAACAAAAAAAGCCCCTGAACTAATTTCAGAGGCTTGTTTTGGACCCTAAATGACAGGTAATGGGTAGCTTACAATCGGTTGAGGTAAGATTTGAATTCTTCTGCGTCCTGAATGGGTTTGATGTTTTTGGGAAGGTTTTCTACGAGCTGACTTACCTGGTAGCCAGCAATAAAAATATCCTTGTTTTGAAAACCTTCAGAAATTTTTCTGAGGTACTCCGGAATGTCTTTTGCCTCAAAGGCTGCCACAAAATAGGTGATGATAAAGTCAGCCTTTCGGATTTTGATTACTTCAAGCACGTCTTTGAGAGGAACTGACTGCCCCAGGTATATTACTTTGTGCCCTGACTTTTTAATAATATAAGTATAAAAGAGCAGGCCAAGTTCGTGAAGTTCATTTTCAGGTAAAAACAACAAAAAGGTTTTGGCATCGGGTCTGGGAGAATGGTCCTGTCCATCGATAGCAATAATTACTTTTTGCCTGATGAGATTGGTTATGAAATGTTCCTGTGCCGGATTTATCGTTCCTACCTGCCAAAGAATTCCTACTTTATTGAGAAAAGTATATATAATGTGCGTAATGGTTTTTTCAAAACCCATTTTTATGATAGCAGATGAAAGCACCTTTTCAAATTTGTCTTCATCCAGCTCAATCATAGAAACGACCAGATTGTTGATGTAACTGTCATAGTCTGTTGATGCATTCGATATTTCAACAATCTTTTCACACAATCGGTCAGTACCCATTTTTACTATTTCACTGATCTTAAATCCATGCTTGTTGAGCGTGCTGATATTAAGGAGTTTCTTCAGGTCTTCATCATTATAAAACCTGATGTTGGTATCTGTGCGTTCAGGATCAACTACATTATACCGCTTTTCCCATATCCTGATGGTATGGGCTTTTATTCCTGTAATCTTTTCAAGGTCATTTATGGAGTAGCGAATCATTTTTGTTTATATTAAAAATTGTGGAGGTATTAACAGTAATTATTGCCATTGAAAAGCCGGTTTATTTTATGGGAAAACAACAATACTTTGAAATAGTTCACGGATTGAAGAATCCCGGAATAATCTGACAAATTTTCTGGTTTACTTGTTTTTCCTGTTTTAGAAATTAATTCTTCAATGATTGATCAAAGCTTTCTTCGGCATTTATTAATGAAAACTTAAACGTGATAATTAATGAAATGTTTATTGTTTGCGAACAAAAGATTAAACAGATTTTAAAATTTTCTTTCTGTTGTGTTGTCCATGGCTGAATTGTTTTTCAGAATGTGTTTATAACTTGGTTGAAAGATAGTCCTTGATTGTTTTTTCGGGTCATTCTATTTCCTTACATTTGTATCGAATAAATAATTTAAAAGGGGTTTACAATTTAGATACATGCAGAAACTAGAGTTAGCGCCCACCAAAACTACCCTCGGGATAAATTTTGACCCCGACCAGCACATCTTAAAATTTTACGGGCATTCTTATCCGACCAATCCTGTTACTTTCTTTCAGCCCCTTATTGACTGGGTAGAAGAGTATCTGTTGTTTTTTCCCAGGGAGAAAACAAAACTGATTTTCATAATGGATTACTTCAATACCAGCTCTTCAACGTTTATTTTTAAGATTCTGGAGATGTTTGATGTTCATCATCAAAAATTTGCCAACGTGAAACTTATTTTTCAGTGTGCAGATATAGAAGATGATGTGCTGGATTCGTGGAAAAGTTTAATGAGAGATTTGGATCTGCCCTGTGAAATCAAAATTCAGGATTAACAGCCCCTTCCGAAGCAATAAAAGTATCCCTCTGTGGGTTATTATTAGAAAAATGCTTAAGTAATCCCAATACAGATGAAAATGAGGCTTTTTTTTGCTAAATTTGAAAAAGAATTTTATGTAAAAACCACAAGCTATGGAACAAAACACCCTGGAAGTCACAGAGCGGTCAGAAGTGTTTGAGTTTGCCAGTCTGAGAGACTTGGTAAATCAGGCACTTCACCAAAATTTTGGCGAAATACAATTGTCAAACGGATTAACAACCGGATTCCGAGATCTGGATAACATTATAAAAGGCTTTAGAAAAGGAGAATTAACTACAATCGCCGTTAAGCCTGGCATGGGAAAAACCGCGCTCATGCTTTCAATTGCCAACAACCTTGCCATTAAGAATAATCATTCAGTGGCTATTTTCTCTTCTGAAAGGTCGAGCACCAAAATTACCAACAGACTTATTGAAAGTGAAACGGGCATGTCTCTTGATAAACTCATCAAAGGCAATATGCGTCCCAGTGAAAAAGATCATATGTACTCCCTGGTAAGTCAGATTGCCAAGGCCAATATCTTTATGGACGATACCCAGCAACTTTCGGTTGAAGAGCTTTTTCAAAAAGCCAGACAACTTAAAATCTCCAATAATATTGAACTTATTATTGTTGATTATCTTGAGTTGCTCAACACAACCCAGACTGATACAGGCAACAGACAGGAAGAGCTGAATATAATTGTGCATACGCTCAAGAGTATTGCCATAGAATTGAATATTCCTGTGTTGCTATTTTCTCAGATTCCCGGTCATTATCCTTCCAATGTTGTTCAAAGACCTGCATTGAAAGATGTACCCGTATTTCTTTCCGAACTTTCGGATGTTGTTATGTTTTTACACCGCGTCGATTTGATCACCCGGCCCAATGGAAGTGAAAAACGCCCTGGCGATCTGGTAGAACTAATTGTAGGAAAATATAGTGATCAAAAGAATGAAAGTATTGTTGAACTGCGGTACATTGAAAGTCTTGCTAAATTTACTGACAAGTAGACCTGCTTACTTATAATCGTTCTAAATTATTAAAAAAAGCCCGCTGATAATATTTTACAGCGGGCTTTTTTGTAATTTAGGCGAAACTTTAACCCTTTGTTTATGGCAATATTAAAAGAATCAGAAGAAAGAAAAAATACTGTTATTGAAGTGGCTAAGCTCATGCTCGTAGCTGCCCGCACCGCGCCCAAAGGAAAGGGTGCCGATAACCTTGAAATGGCAATTCTTACCGACAATGATATACGTTTGCTCGCCATGGAAATGCGCAAAATCGGTGAACAAAAAGAATACGATATTTTCATCCGTGATGCTGACAATGTGCTGGCGCATGCAGATGCTGTTGTACTTATCGGTACCAGGATAAAAACCCTGGGATTGAAAGTTTGCGGTTTGTGTGGGTTTGCCGATTGTGCAACCAAAGAAAAGCATCCGCTGGTGCCTTGTGTTTACAATACCGGCGATTTGGGAATTGCTGTGGGATCAGCAGTGGCCGTTGCTTCTCAACATTTTGTTGATAACAGAATTATGCATACCATTGGAATGGCCGCATTGGAAATGGAGATTCTGAGCAAAGGTGTAAAGATTATCTGGGGCATCCCGCTTAGTGCCACCTCCAAAAACCCTTATTTTGACAGAAAAAGTAAATGAAGACCTAAACAGTTTCCCTGTTTTGGCATAAGAATAAAAGCTCCGGCAGTTGCTGCCGGAGTTTTTTTTATCCCCTATGGGCTAAACCGATAAAACTATTTTCATAACTTCTTGTTTGTTCCTTTGCTGAAAGATTTCAGACGTTGGATGAACCGAGCCATGATAATAACTATTGACACACACGAGGATGATCATAATTCGTAGCATGGTAAAACATGCAGTCAAAGTATTGTTGGCGAACTCCATCTGACCACTTTAATCAAATTTTGAACAGATACAAAATGTAATTAAAAAATCATCTTTGATCAGGATTCTTAGATAATTAAATTGGCAATTTATGTGTTGTTTGAACCAATTGGTTGTATTAAGTGTTGATTTTTTGATGTAATTTGATTATATTTGATTTAACTGAACGTATAATATAAACAGTTTTGGTATGAAAAGAAACACGAATGTTGTAACGCTGGGGGGGAAGCCGGTTACCCTTATGGGTAAAATGATTAAGAATGGTAGTCACGCCAAAAATTTTGTTGCTACAGGTATCGATATGCAACCGGTTAAATTGAGCGATTATCAGGGAAAAGTAAAAATAATATCTTCGATGGGTTCGGTAGATACCGATGTTTGTGCTGAGCAAACCCGTAGATTTAATCTCGAAGCTTCTAAACTGGGTAATGTACAAATCATTGCTATTTCCTGCGATTTGCCTTTTGCTTTAAAGCGCTTTTGTGCTGCTGAAGGAATCGATAAAGTAACTGTCGTCTCCGACCACAAAGAAACAGATTTTGGTATCAAATACGGATTGCTTGTTGAGGAGTTTCGTTTGCTGGCGCGCAGTGTAATCATTATTGACCAGTATGATATGGTGAGATATGTTGAGGTGGTACCCGAAATCGATAATCAGCCTGATTACGATGCCGCACTTGAATTTGTGAAGAAACTCATATAGCAGGTTTTTCTATGATTTTTGATCAAAAAAAAACGGACTGAAATAAATCAGTCCGTTTTTTGTTATAGGTGAAAAAGGTTATTTTACTTCCTCAAAGTCAACATCGGTCACTTCACCGTCATCATTTTTACCGCCGCCCTGGTCATTTTGACCTTGCTCAGCTTGCTGCTCTCCCTGTGGGTCCTGGCCCTGGGTTGCATTGTACATTTCTGCACTTGCAGCTTGCCATGCGGTATTGATGGCTGCCATGGCAGTGTCAATGGCTGCCAGATCCTTATTCTTGTGCGCTGTTTTTAATTCTTCAAGCGCCTTCTCGATAGGTTCTTTTTTCTCGGCAGGAATTTTCTCTCCAAACTCTTTGAGTTGTTTCTCAGTCTGGAAAATCATGCTGTCAGCAGCATTGATTTTTTCTGTTTCTTCCTTTACCTTCTTATCGGTTTCTGCATTGGCTTCGGCTTCCTGCTTCATCTTCTGAATTTCAGCATCACTCAAACCGCTGGATGCTTCAATCCTGATGTTTTGCGATTTGCCGGTAGCTTTGTCTTTGGCAGAAACATTCAAAATACCATTGGCATCGATATCAAACATTACCTCAATTTGAGGGATACCTCTGGGTGAAGGTGGGATACCATCCAGGTGGAACCGGCCGATGGTTCTGTTGTCTTTGGCCATGGGTCTTTCACCTTGTAAAATATGAATCTCCACGGAAGTTTGACTATCGGCAGCCGTAGAAAAGGTTTCTGTCTTTTTGGTTGGAATGGTTGTGTTGGCTTCGATGAGTTTGGTCATTACACCACCCAATGTTTCAATACCCAAAGAAAGGGGCGTAACGTCAAGCAGCAATACATCTTTGATTTCTCCGCTCAATACAGCACCCTGAATGGCAGCTCCCAGAGCAACCACTTCGTCGGGGTTTACTCCTTTGGAAGGTTTTTTACCGAAAAACTTCTCTACTACCTCTTGAATCGCAGGGATACGGGTAGATCCACCTACCAGGATTACTTCATCAATATCAGAAGGCTGCAAACCTGCGTCACTCAGTGCTTTTTTACAAGGATCAAGAGTAGCCTGTATAAGCTTGTCGCTCAACTGCTCAAACTTGCTTCTGCTCAAAGTACGAACAAGGTGCTTGGGAATACCGTCAACCGGCATAATGTAGGGCAGGTTGATTTCTGTTGAAGTAGAACTGGAAAGTTCAATCTTAGCCTTTTCTGCTGCTTCTTTGAGGCGCTGCATAGCCATTGGGTCTTTACGAAGGTCGATGTTTTCATCCTTGATGAATTCATCTGCCAGCCAATCGATAACAACATTATCAAAGTCGTCGCCACCCAGATGGGTATCACCATGGGTAGATTTTACCTCAAATACTCCATCCCCAAGTTCCAGTACAGATATATCGAAAGTACCACCACCAAGGTCGAATACTGCGATTTTTACATCCTTGTCTTTTTTATCCAATCCGTAAGCAAGAGAAGCTGCTGTAGGCTCGTTGATGATTCTTCTTACTTTAAGGCCTGCAATTTCACCGGCTTCTTTGGTTGCCTGTCTTTGGGAGTCATTAAAGTATGCAGGAACGGTAATTACCGCTTCTGTAACTTCCTGACCCAAATAATCTTCGGCTGTTTTTTTCATTTTCTGCAATACCATTGCAGAGATTTCCTGGGGCGTAAAGAGTCTGTCATCAATTTTTACCCGTGGGGTTGAGTTGTCAC
Organism: Sphingobacteriia bacterium; assembly: GCA_011390575.1. Classification (GTDB taxonomy): domain Bacteria; phylum Bacteroidota; class Bacteroidia; order Bacteroidales; family UBA7960; genus SKVR01. The sequence goes on along the minus strand of JAABSE010000003.1, from coordinate 29,447 downwards.
CCTTGGCAACTTCATACGATACTCTTGATCTGTCAGATGCTGTTGACTCAAAAGTCTCGCCCATAAACCGTTTGATGGATGACACTGTTTTCTGCGGATTTATGATGGCCTGTCGTTTGGCAGGATCACCAACTTTTCTCTCTCCGTTTTCCGTGAATGCAACTATAGAAGGTGTGGTACGGCGTCCCTCGCTGTTGGGGATAACTACCGGCTCGTTGCCTTCCATTACTGCAACACATGAATTGGTTGTTCCTAAGTCTATTCCTATTATTTTACCCATTGTTGTGTTATGTTTTATAATTTGATTTTCGAATTTTCTTTAACGCCCACATCTTTTCAAGGATTGTGCCAACCAAAAAATACTGTTATAAGTTGCAATTCTGGCACACTGTGCAAATGAATACATTATGGGTTTGTTTTGGGTAAATACATGCTTGAAGACTGCTAATCATGTTGTTGCAAGGGGTGCAGGAAGGTGTATTTTTTCCGTTTGTGTGGAATAGATAAATATTGTTTTATGACAGCAGGGTGACAAAAAGACAGCTTTTAGAATTCTGCTATCAGTTTGACATTGATCAACCGGGATGTGAGGTAGTTGGGAATAGCGTAATATTGGTTGGAAACATCCTTTATCCACAAATAGCTTATGGTATTGTTAATTTCCAGCAGGTTGAATACTTCAGCCGCAATCCACATGGAGTTGATGTGCCTGAGTGGATTTTTATCACCGAAGCTGCTTTGAGCGCCAATGAGTTCTTTTGAAAATCCAATATCTACCCGTCGGTAGGGAGGCATATACACCGGATTTCTGAATTTCTGGCTCGTTGGCGGCGAAATGGGTAGCCCGCTGCCATAAATCAGTGCCAGATTTACTTTATACGCAGGGTTACGGGGCAGAAAATCCTGGAAGAAGATACTAAAGGCAAATCTCTGATCGGTGGGTCTTGGCATATAACCCATGGGAATCTGATTCCCTTCGCTATCCATGTAGTAAGTGTCTTCAATCTTTTCGCGGGTTTGCATTATTGACAAACTGGCCCAGGATTCAACCCCTGGCACAAACTCCCCGTTGAGTTTCATGTCAATACCGGTGCCATACCCTTTTGCATTGTTATTGGCATAATAGCGTATCCTCACATTATCCAGCTCGTAAGGAATCAGGTTTGTAAAATGCTTGTAGTATATTTCACCGGTATATTTGAAAGGGCGGCCCCAGAACTGCATATTGTATTCTGCACCCAAAACAATTTGCCTGCTTTCCTGTGCTTTTATATCAGGGTTTAGGTTGCCCTGAAAGTCTCTTAGCTCTTTATAGAAGGGTGGTTGGTGGTATAATCCTCCCGATGCCCGCAGCACCATCCTGGGAGCCCACAAAGGCTTGTAAAGAAGAGTCGCCCTGGGAGAAACGAGCCATTGGTTGTTATAGCTCCAGTAATTGCTTCTTACCCCGGCAGTAAGAATATACCTGCCATGGTTACTTCCGAATTCCCAGGAGTTTTGCACAAAACCTGAAATGCGGCTGGACTGCAAAAAGATTTGCGTGTTAACCGTATCCTGCAGCAAAATTGCATCAGCAGGCTGACGGGGAATGGCATATCCGGCCGAATCTACCATGGTCCATTCACCCAATCTGTCATAAATATCCTCGTACTGATATTTTACTCCCCATTTCAGTGAGTTGTCGCCGGATGCAATTTCTCCCTTGTGCTCAATATTCCAGACAATGGCATTCAGATAGTTTCTGGCATGGTTGTGAAAAGATCCTGCCCCGAGCGGTGTACCTGTGGGCTGGCCAAATTCGGATGAGCCAAAATCTGTTTCCACTCTTTCCAGAAGGTATCTTCCTTTAATATCAAAGTTTTCTGTTTCATCGGTTTGAAAAACAGAAGTAATAAGCTGAAATTTTTGGCCCTCCACTGGCTGGTAGTTCAAAGAGAGTGCTCCGAGAGCCGTCAGAAAAAGGTCTCTCTCCTGGCCATCAAACAATACCGTAAATTGTCGCACATCATCAACACTGCCAAACCGGGTTTCCTGTCGCTCAGGCCTGAAAAGGTATTGGTTCCGTGAAAAATTCCCAAGGAAACTCAAATCCCATTCGTTATTAAAAATGTAATTCACAAGGGTTTGCACATCGGTAAACTCTGGCTTGTAGTCACCCTGGGTGTCAAGTGTTCCCAGTAAATATTGGTTGGATTTATGGCGTACGCCGAACAAGTATGTGAGCCGGTTGTCGGCCAGGGCATCTTCCAGGTGCAGCGAGCCTTCCAGCAGGCTCATGGAGAATGAACCCTTAAATTCTGTGGGAGTCTTGTAGGTGATGTCGAGCACGGATGCCATCTTGTCTCCGTATTTGGCATCAAAACCTCCGGCTGAAAAGGTTATGGATGAAACCAGGCTGGAGTTGACAAAGCTGAGCCCTTCCTGTTGTCCTGATCTTACCAGGAAGGGGCGGTAAATCTCTATGCCATTTACGTAAACCAGGTTTTCATCAAAGTTTCCTCCTCTCACTGAGTACTGTGAAGACAGCTCACTGGTAGAGCTTACTCCGGGCATGGTTTTTATCAGGTTTTCCACTCCACTGCCCGGTCCGGGTATGAGGGCAGTCAGTTTGGGATCGATTTTGATGTATTGACTGGAAATAATCTGCCTTTCGGTTATTTCCACATCGGGCAGGGTTGTGCTTAAGGGAGTCAGAAAAATATTCAGGGTTCTCTTTTCTCCCGGGTTAAGTTCAATTTCTATGCGGCGTTGTTCGTATCCAAGGTAAGAGAATACGATGGTATGTTTTACTCCGGGAGTTATACGAAGGGAGAAAAAACCAGCGGCATTGGTTGTTGTACCTGTAGTGGTGCCTTGGATAGCAACACTTACAAACTCCAGGACCAAATCATTGTTGTCTCTGACAATTCCCTCTATGGAAGTATTTTGTGCTGACAAGCCTGAGGATAGCAAGCCTGCAAACAGGAAAAGAAGAATAGTTATTGGTTGCTTCACAATGCGGATAAAATATTAAAACGTTTTGCCATAGAAATTTGCGGCACAAAAATACCAAATTTAAAGCGAACTGTGCTCTATTCTCCCGTGGCACAGCATTAGAATTAATAACTTAAAAAACTTTTGAATATTGTTTGGGGGAATAGATTAGTCTTTTCTTTTGAATCGACCTTCGCGCCATGCCTGGATAAACTCTCCCCAGGCAAAGGGGTCGAAAATACGCATAGGAGGGCGTTGACCGGCGTAGTAGAGCCTTTCGCTATACTGGTTGTTCATGTGGCGGAAATTGGAATAGCCATCCAGGGGCATTTTTTCAAATCGTTCGCGCATTTCGGCCCTTTCCAGATTGCGCATAGCCCTGTCAAGATCGTCATCTGGAATTTCGGTGTTTAGAAATGCATATCTGAATTGTTCCCGGGTAGGCCAGGGGTATATTACTGTTTCGGGAAGATGAATGGTATCCCGGGTCATTAACTGTACAGTAGAATACCGGGAAGAGGTTAGCGTGTCGGGTACAATGTATTGTACTTCCTTAAAGCCAACCGAACTAAATTGCAGGGTGTCTCGTTCTCTTACTGTAATAGAAAAGAAGCCATGAAAGTCGCTTATAGTTCCTCTGCGGGTATTTTTTACCCTGATGGTGGTAAAGGGTACAGCTTTTAAGCTGTCACCGGTCATGACAAGGCCGCTGAATTGAATTACATTCCGTTGCGGTGGCTGCTCTGAACCTGACAAACGGTTAAATATTAACAGTCCGGAGAGCAGAAAAGAAACGAAGAGCAGATACTTTAAAAAACTTTGCATGGCAGAGAGGTGTCTTAATTTTTGGCACTCTTACTAATTAGCACTCATACTATAGAATATGTTTATAGGAATCCATCATTCTTTTTATTGTTTGGATACATTTTATAAACACACCCCTAAAATACAGATAAAGACAGCAAAACCATAATCCTAACAGAAAGGGCTGATGGGTTTTGTATTTAATTAACAGCTATTTGGCCTGAATGTTTGCCTATAAAAAAAGCTGCCAACCTTTGGTAAGCAGCTTTAAGAATACGTTTGCCGGTTGAATCAGGCTTTTAAAAATCCTTTGGCTTCAGCATTTTTCAATGCCGCGCTGATACCCACCCTGTTGATAATACGAATCGCTTTGGAAGAAACCTTTAAGGTAACCCAACGATCTTCTTCAGGAATATAGAATCTTTTTACTTGCAGGTTGGGTAAAAATCTTCTCTTGGTTTTAATATTTGAGTGGGATACACGATTACCTGTAATAGGCTTTTTTCCGGTTATTTGACAAATTCGTGACATCTTTTGAAAATATTTTAGATTTTGAATACGAAATTACAATCCTGTTTTTTAGGGAGTGCAAAGTACGGTATTATTTTTCTTATTGGCAAATGTTTTTTTGTTTTTTTGTTCTTCCTCTGAGGGTTTTCATTGGGTAAAAATTCTTAGGTTTGCCCCTTGAATGTATGCAAATTAACCCTCATGCAAAATTATGGAAAAAATTGACAACTACATTGAAGGATGGTTTGATCAAATTGGGGTAGCAGAACCTTTGCTGATGCCCTTCAAAGCTTTTGTGTTTATTATATTGCTCATATTGTTGAGCATTGTGGCCAACTGGGTTGCCAAACAATTTATTCTGGTGGTTGTGAAAAGCCTGGTGCGTAAAAGTAAAAATCAGTGGGATGATGTGCTGCTGGAGAAAAAAGTATTTCACCGACTCTCGCATCTTGCCCCTGTAATGGTTATTTACTGGATGGGGCCGGCTTTTATGTCAGAATTTCCCCGGATGGTTTCTTATACTTATCTGGCTACCGATCTTTACATCATATTTACAATCCTGATCGTTTTTTATGCCTTGCTTGATTCGATTGGAGCCATCTACGACAGGTATGAAGTTTCCAGAACCAAACCTATTAAAAGCTATCTTCAGATTACCAAGCTTATAGCTGGTATGATTACTGCGATATTTGCTCTGTCCGTTCTTCTCGATAAGTCCCCGCTATACTTTTTTACCGGACTGGGAGCTGTAACAGCCATTTTGCTTCTGGTGTTCAAGGATACCATACTGGGATTTGTGGCCGGTGTGCAGGTCACGACCAATAACCTGGTGCAGATAGGCGACTGGATTGAAATGCCCAGGTATGGTGCAGATGGAGATGTTTTTGAAATTGGTTTACACACGGTAATGATTCGTAACTTTGACCGCACCATTACCTCTATACCCACGTATGCACTTGTTTCGGAATCGTTTAAAAACTGGAGGGGAATGGTGCAAACCGGTGGGCGCCGGATTATGCGTGATGTGTATATCGATATCAATACCATTAAGTTTTGTGATGAGAGGTTGCTGAAAAAATTTGAATCGGTCAATTTGCTCAAAGATTACATCTCCCAGCGGAAAAAAGAAATTGAAGAATACAACCGAAAGTATGATTTTGATACCGGAATCCCTGCCAATGGGCGGAGGATGACCAATATCGGAACCTTCAGGGCATATATTACCCGGTACCTTCAGAATCATCCCAGAATTCATCCCGACCTTATATGTATGGTTCGTCAAATGCCCCCGGGAGAAAAGGGAGTGGCGTTGCAGATTTATGCTTTTACCAATGATATAAACTGGGTCAATTATGAAGGGATACAGGCTGATATTTTCGATCATATCCTTTCTGTTGTCTCCTTTTTTGAATTGAAGGTGTTTCAGTTTCCGGCTGAGCTCAATGTAAAAGTTGATGGAGGGCAGATGCAGAGACTGCCGGAGAACAGTGTGGAAAATTAGTTTTCAGATATTGCATTTTCAGGTTGCTTATTCCTTTGTTTATTTTTATTTTTAAGAAGGGAATAACAAAAGTACTTTTTTGTTAGCCGGTTTCGTTGTATCCCAAAACCACTGCAATCTTGAGTGATTATTATCAAATACTGGGAGTGTCGCGTTTTGCCAGCGAGGGTGATTTGCGAAAAGCCTTCAGGTTGAAAGCCAAATCCCTTCATCCTGATGTGAACGGTAGTGCCTCTGCCGTAAGAGAGTTCAAGAGGGTTAATGAAGCTTACCAGGTGCTCAGGAATGCAGAAAAACGCCGACTTTATGATATGCGGCTCAACAATGGATTCCCTTCACAAAAGGTTTACTACAGTCCGGGAAAAGTAAAGTACAGGGCAAAAGGTGATCGCTACGCGCACTACAGTTCCAGTGATCAGGCCGAAGGACAATTTAAAGCCATAGAAAAATATTTCGATATTGTCCTGTTTATCTCGCTGTTGGGTGTGGGGTGTTTTGGGCTGATTTATGGTTTGTACCGGCTTTTTATCAACCCATCTGTGCAAAATCCCTATCCCGGCATTGTAATGGGAATTTTAATCTCGGGCTTAATGTTTTTTGTATGGCGCACTAAAGATAAGTACTTCAAGTAGTAAAATCTTATTCCTGCGTCCAGATCTCCCAGGCTTTCTCAGCCTGTTGTTCAAGCATCAGCAATCCGTTGATTACTTTACAACCCTGTGTTTTCCCTTTTTTCAAAAAGGCAGTTTCTGAAGGATTATAGATCACGTCAAAAAAGGTTTGGGCTTCATGGGCTGTATCATAGGGGAGGGGAGGGAATTCTTCAGTGTTGGGGTGCATTCCCAGGGGTGTTGTGTTTACGATGAGGTCAAAACCCTTAAGCGATTTTTTGTTTATTTCTTCCCATGAAATTGCATTCTGTTTTTCAGGCTTTCTGGAAACAAAAGTAATTTTACATCCGTATTTTTTCAACACCCACTCCACAGCTTTCGACGCTCCACCAGTACCCGCAATAAGAGATCTGGCGGGCAAGGTTACATTATGGTGCAGTAGAGATTGCTCAAAGCCATGAATATCGGTATTGTAACCTTTTGTATATATGTTACTTCCACGACGAATAATCTTAATGGTATTCACTGCTCCTACCTCGCGGGCAGATTCGCTCAGCTCATCCAGGTAAGGGATAACGGTCTCTTTGTGGGGGATGGTAACATTAAGGCCAATAAGGTTTGGGTGCTGTACTATCAATTGTGGGAATGAAGAAATCTTCTCAAGGGGAAAAGGAGTGTACCTGTAATTTGTAATGTTCTCCCTTTCAAATTTCCGGGCAAAATATCCAGCCGAAAAGGAGTGGGAAAGTGGAAATCCAATAAGGCCAAGAAGTTTTTCCATTACCACCGCGGTTAAACGTTTTTCTTGTTTTTTAATTGATGAGCCGTAAATACATCAAAGAGAAAAATCAACAGAAATCCCAGCAGGGCAAATACAAGCACAGAGAAAAGATGGTTGGGCTCTCCGGTAATTTCGGTATAATTGTATGGTGAAACACTTTTTTCGAGAAAAGGCACCTCTTCTCCTAAGGAATTAACCTGGTAAGAGAGTACCTCTTTCCAGGGCCAGAGTTTGTTGAGCGAACCAATCATAAAGCCTGTGAGCAATGCCATGGTAGCATTGGGAAACTTCCGGAAAAACCAGGAAATAATATTGGAAAAAGTGATGATTCCTACCAAACATCCTGCACCGAAGATCATGATGATATCCATTTTGAAATCATTTACAGCATTGAGGATAAACTCATATTTTCCAAGCAGCAGCAGCATAAAACTTCCTGAAATTCCGGGCAGAATCATGGCTGTTATAGCGATTGAGCCCGAAAGTAAGATAAACCACCATGCTTCGGGAGTTGTGGCGGGTGTGGCTATGGTAATCCAGGCGGCGATGGCAATTCCGGCCAGTAAAGCAATGACATTTACCATATCCCACCGGGTGATTTTTTTCCCTACATGGAGGGCAGAGGCAATGATGAGTCCAAAGAAGAATGCCCATACCATTTTGGGATATACTTCCAATAGCCATGAAATAACCTTTGCCAGGGAAAAAATACTGAATAATACACCTGAAAACAGGACCAGTAAAAAGTTCCCGTTGATATGTTTCCAGGCAGACTTTATTCCCTCTCTGAACAAAAGCCTGAAAAATTCGCCATTAACGGACTTGATGCTGTTAATTAGTTCTTCATAAATACCTGTAATGAAGGCAATGGTTCCGCCGGATACACCGGGTATAATATCTGCAGCTCCCATGGCCATACCACGGGCTGCAAGCAAGGAGTATTCTGAGAAATTTCTTTTGGACATGAATGTAGCGCTATTCGGATGAGACCGAAGGTTTTGGGTAAAAACTGAAATCAGCAGGAGTTTATTGAATCCTGAATTGCTGGAATTCTTTGGGCAGAACATCTAAAAAAGTATCTCCACGCAGTCCCAGTCTGAGTGTTTCCAGGGGTATGATATCAGCAGGGGCAATGTTACCCAGGTTGACTTCATGGCCCAGTAATTTGATAAACCAAACCTGTTGTGCCTTCTGCGGGGCTTCCCACAGAATTTTATTCGGAGGGTTGTGTTTGAGAATCTCATTGATTAGATCGTCGTCAGCTTTGCCGGTATTTTTGTAAATACCTACGTTGCCACTTTCTCTTGCTTCAGCAATAACAAAACTGCTGCCTGCCTCGAGCTCTGCCTTGATATGGTGAACCCAAAGGCTGGTGTCGGTAAACACGTCAGCTTCCTTCGCTCCTACCTCACTCAGTACCATACGGTCTTTGGCAAAGTAGCTAATAAGCTCACATTTTTTGCTGTGGTCCATGGTCATGCTGCCATCTGATACCTCCACGCAGTCGATTTCCATTTCATGGATGAATTTTTCGTACTCCTTAAGGCTGTTTCTGATAAAGCAAGCCTCAAACAAGGTGCCCCCCAGAAATACCTTGATTCCTGCGGCATGATAGAGGTTGATCTTTTCTTTTACTTTCTTGCTGACCAAAGCAGTGCCAAAGCCCAGTTTGGCAAAATCAATCAAATGTCCTGCTACTTCAATAATGTTAGAGACTTCCTGCAACGAAAGTCCCTTGTCCATCATCATTGTTACTCCTTTTGTGCGTGGCTTGTCCTGTCTTTCAGGTAGATGAGGTAATATCATGTTTTAACTGCTGTAAAGATTTATGAGTTTGTTGATAGCGGAATGGTCTTTTAGCTGGGGATACTGTTCGAGCATAGCAGTATGTCGTTCAAAATCCATGGTCAGGGCTTCTTCCATGAAAAACGCTGCTTCTTTGCTTTTTTCCTGCAAATAGAGCAGGGCTGCCATTCTGTAGTAAAGATTAGGGCCCGGTGCAATTTCTTCAATGGCTTTCATGATGACCTCTGCAGCTGCATCGTAAGCTTCCTGCTCGGCCAGTCCATCAGCAAAATCAATTCTTACGGATTCCTCTTCAGGGCTGGTGGTAATAGCTTTCTCATAAAGATCTGAAGCCTTGTCAATCTGTCCCTCCTGGAAGTAAATATCTGCAAGGATACACAGATAGGCCGTGTTTTCCGGGTCAAGTTCAAGACCTTTGATAATATGCCTGATGGCCGGTTGCGTGTTGCCCAGTTCGTTTTCGCAAACCCCCAGTCCTATCCATGCATCGGTTATTTCGCCGTTGAGCAGGGTGGATTTTCGGTAAAAAGATTTAGCACTGTCATAATCCTCCAGTTTCTCGTAACATTCACCTATGTAGTAATGGATAATGGCGTCACTATCGTCGTCTTCTTTGTCCAATAAGGTGTGATAAGTGTTTATGGCATCATTGTACCTGTTCATCAGGCTGTATGCATAAGCACAGTGAAAAATGGCCGAATTGTGCTCCGGGTCGATGGCCAGGGCAAATTCGAAAGCTTCCAGTGCCTTTTCATACAACTCAGTGTTGATGTAGGAAATGCCCAGATTGAACCAGGCTTCGGTAGAATAGGGATGCTTGTCAATAAGTTTGCTGAAAAAATCGATGCTTTCCTGGTTTAAAGAAAGTAAGTCGAAGCAATAAGCAGCCTCATACATAGCCAGGTCATTCTCGGGGTTGTAATCAAGGGCTTTCCTGAGGTATTCAATGGTTTTGTCGTAATTGCCCATGTTTTCGTATTCAAAGGCAATATTGCAATACACGTAATCGGGCTCATCCGAATCCACAACAGCTTTGCTGTATTCCTCGATGGCCTTTTCATATTTGTGCAATTGCGAATAAATGGCACCCCGGGTAAGAAAAATCTCAAAGTTGGAAGGTTCCAGCACCTCAACTTCTGAGAGCAATTCCAGGGCATGTCTTTCTTTGTTTACGGATGCCAGCAGCTGGGCGCGTTTAAGCATCAGGTTGATAGAAGAAGGGTGAACCTGACATGCATATTCCGCAATGTATAAAGACTGTTCATAATTGGCCTTTATCACGTAATAGTCAATGATTTCTTCAAAATCTTCCACATCAAAATAAACAGATTGCCTGCTGCTGGTCATTTCTTCCAGTTTCTGCACCTGCCAGGGGATGTTATCTATATTTTCTAGTGATTTTCTCATCTGTAATTTTTAATTCACCTAAAGGGCATTTTGTGTTCTTTCATTGTTTTCTTTTATATTCAATCAAAGAGCTTGCCAGTATTATGGTTGTGCAAAGTTAGCAAAAAACATTCACTCCCATTTTTGCTGTTCTAAAACACAGTTAAATGTATAAATTTTTATTGGCGTTGAAGTGGGTGTTATTACGGTTTTTTTCAACATGTTTTTAACAATATTTAGGCAGGGTAGAAAAGCGGGGCCGGAAAAATTGGAAGGATAAAACAATAATTAATGATAATTTTGCAGAAAATCAAAAGTATAGAAAAAGATGTTTGATAATTTATCGGATCGCCTAGATAAGGCCTTTAAACTGCTCAAGGGACAAGGCCACATAACAGAGATAAACGTTGCTGAAACCCTCAAAGATGTTAGAAAAGCATTGCTTGATGCGGATGTCAGTTTTAAAATAGCCAAAACGTTCACCGAAACCGTAAAGGAAAAAGCCCTCGGGCAGAATGTTCTTACCGCCGTTTCTCCCGGACAGCTGATGGTTAAAATTGTGCATCAGGAACTGACTTCGCTCATGGGAGAAACCCATGAGGAAATCAACCTGAAGGGAAGCCCTGCCATTATGCTCATCGCCGGATTGCAGGGTAGCGGTAAAACCACCTTTTCTGCCAAACTGGCCAACTACCTGAAGAAGAAAAAGTCGAAGAAAATACTGCTGGTAGCCTGCGATGTCTATCGTCCTGCTGCTATCGAACAGCTGAAGGTATTGGGAGAGCAAATAGGAGTGGAGGTATTTACCGAAGAAGGGTCAAAGGATCCTGTAGGTATTGCCCGCAAAGCGGTTAATCATGCCAAAACCATGGGGCATGACATCGTTATTGTGGATACTGCCGGCCGTCTGGCCATCGATGAGCAAATGATGGACGAGATAGCTTCGTTGAAGAAAAATCTCAATCCCCATGAAACCCTCTTCGTGGTAGATGCCATGACAGGTCAGGATGCAGTGAATACTGCCAAAGCCTTTAACGACAGGCTTGATTTTGATGGTGTTGTACTTACCAAACTCGATGGTGATACCCGCGGGGGTGCAGCTTTAACCGTTCGTTCGGTAGTGGAGAAGCCCATCAAGTTTGTGGGGATCGGTGAAAAGATGGATGCGCTCGACCTTTTCTATCCCAAAAGAATGGCTGACAGGATTCTGGGAATGGGTGACATTGTTTCACTGGTGGAAAAAGCTCAGGAACAGTTTGACAAGGATGAAGCCCGCAACCTGCAAAAGAAAATTGCCAAAAACCAATTCAATTTTGATGACTTCCTCAAGCAGTTGCAGCAAATCAAGAAAATGGGTAACGTAAAAGATTTGATGGGCATGATTCCCGGAATGGGTAAGGCCATGAAAGACATCGATCTGGAAGACGATGCTTTTGCAAGCATTGAAGCCATCATTCACTCTATGACACCCCAGGAAAGAGAAACCCCTGTAATCCTAAACGGCAGTCGCCGCAAAAGAATTGCTGCCGGAAGCGGTACCGATATACAGGAAGTGAACAGGCTGATCAAACAGTTTGAAGATACCCGCAAAATGATGAAAATGATGTCAGGCGGTGGCGGTAAGTTAATGAACATGATGAAGGGGATGCCCGGAATGAGAAAGTAAGATGTTCCCGGTTTGAACCTTACGGGCCGTTCATAGCGTATAACTTCAAACGGATATGGATAAAAAGTAATCGTGTAAAAATAGTTTGAATCTTTTTGAAAAAACTACTGGTATGGAATTAATTGACGGAAAGAAGATTGCAACAGAAATCAAGCAGGAAATCGCGCAACAGGTAAAGCAAATGCTCGACAAGGAGGAAAGACCTCCCCACCTTGCTGCATTATTGGTGGGAAACGATCCTGCCAGCGAAACCTATGTAGCCAGCAAAGGAAAAGCGTGCAAAGAGGTAGGCTTCGATTCGTCAACCTACAAATTTGAAAGTGATATTACAGAAAAGGAATTGCTGGAAACAGTTGAGTTTCTTAACAATGACCCCGATATCGACGGTTTCATCGTGCAGCTTCCCCTCCCGGATCATATCAACGAACAAAAGATAATACAGTCCATCAGCCCCCGCAAGGATGTGGATGGGTTTCACCCTGAAAATGTTGGTCGGATGTCCATTGGCCTGCCCGCATATGTCTCTGCTACACCCAATGGAATCATGGAATTGCTGAAAAGATCAGGAATTAAAACAACCGGCAAAAACTGTGTTGTGCTCGGGCGGAGCAACATCGTGGGGCGTCCTGTCAGTATCCTGATGTCAAAGGCCACTGAACCCGGCAATGCCACCGTGACAGTTTGTCATAGTAAAACAGCCAACCTGAAAGAAATTACTGCGCAGGCAGATATTTTGATTGTTGCCATTGGCAGGCCGGAGTTTGTTACGGGCGATATGGTAAAAAAAGGTGCTGTAGTAGTGGATGTGGGGATTCATCGGGTAGAGTCCGACAAAACCAAATCAGGATTCAGGCTCATCGGCGATGTTAAATATGATGAGGTTGCCCCCAAAGCTTCCTGGATTACACCTGTCCCCGGTGGCGTAGGTCCTATGACCATTGTTTCTCTGCTGATGAATACCCTCAAAGCACGTAACAACGAAATCTATTCCTGACATTGAGCATTTGCAAACTAACCAATCTTAGTACACAGCAGCAGCAACTGCTGGATGCAGGCCGGTTGCTGCCTGTAATGGAAATGTTTTATTCCATACAGGGAGAGGGGTATAATACAGGGAAAGCTGCTTTTTTTATCCGTATTGGTGGTTGCGATGTGGGCTGCCACTGGTGTGATGTAAAAGAATCGTGGGATGCTTCCATCCACCCGCTCACCCCGGCAGAGGAAATTCTTGAAAATATACTCAAATATCCGGCACAGGCTGTGGTTATTACCGGAGGCGAGCCCCTTATGTATAACCTGGATTACCTGTGCAGTATCCTGAAAGAAAAAAATATCAGCATATTTCTGGAAACCTCAGGTACTTACCCCTTGAGCGGAACTTTTGACTGGATTTGCGTATCCCCTAAATCGCAGTTAAATCCCCGGCGTGATATGCTGCAGCTGGCCGACGAGTTGAAGGTAATAGTGTATGATACCGAAGATTTTGAATGGGCCGGAAAAAACCTTCCCTTTGTGAAGCAAAAGTGTATGCTCTACCTGCAACCTGAATGGAGCCGGTATCAAAAGATGCTTCCTCATATCGTGGACTATATTCTTGCTCATCCCCGCTGGATGTTTTCGCTCCAGTCACACAAGTTTATGAATATCCCTTAATATTTCCCTTTGGATATTCAGAACGATTTCTTTTGTGGATAAAGAGGTATAAGTCTGAAAAATTATTAGGTTTGTATGTTGATAAGTGCAGATGACTTTCAGTATCCTCTAATTTAAATTTCAACCATGAGATCCCCTTTACAACTATTATTTATTATTCTTTTTGCAGCCTGCGGGTTGTTTCCGTTACAGCTTCTTTCTCAGAGCCGTGAGCTTTCTACTTCCAGCAATAAGGCAAAGCGTGCTTTTGAAGATGCTGTACAGAAATATAATTTACGCAATATTGATGGGGCAGTGGAGAGTTTTAATGACGCCGTGCGCCATGACCCTTACTTTATTGAAGCCTATATTGTAATGGGAGAGATGCTGCAAAATGATCAAAGGCACCGTGAGGCTATTGAAGCTTACAAGATGGCCATTCAAATCAATCCTGACTTTTTCCCCAATACCATATTTTATCTTGCTGAGTCATACCTTGCCATAGGAGAGTATGAAAATGCAGCGCAAAATGTGGAACGATTTCTTCAAAAGACCAGTATCTCCGACAATATGAGGCAAAGCAGTGAAAGGATGGTTGAAAAAATAGATTTTGCATTGCATGCCGTTGGCAACCCTGTGCCTTTCGAACCCATCAACCTGGGGCCTGGCGTAAACAGCGAGCATGATGAATATGCCCCCACGCTTACTGCTGACGAGCAAACCCTGATTTTTACCCGCAAGAAACCCCGCGAAAATCAGGAATACCTGCATCTGGGGCATGAATTTGAAGATTTTTATGTAAGTGTCAGAGAAAACGATTTATGGGGCCCGGCTGAAAATCTTGGTTCACCCATCAACACCCAGAACAACGAGGGGGCACAAAGTATTTCAGCCGATGGAATGCATCTGTATTTTACAGCCTGCAACCGTCCGGGAGGAATGGGAAGCTGCGATATTTACTATGCCCGCAAAGCCGGTGATGGCTGGTCGGAGCCCGTAAATCTCGGGCGCCCGGTGAACAGCTCCTCATGGGATTCTCAACCTTCTATTTCTCCCGATGGAAAAACACTTTATTTTACCAGTAACCGCGACGGCAATCTCGGACCCATGGACATCTGGATGACCCGACAGATAAAAGAAGGGCAATGGACACTGCCGGAAAATCTTGGACCTGTTATCAATACCTCCGGCAGAGAAATGTCTCCTTTTATCCATCCTGATAATAAAACACTGTTTTTCGCCTCCAACGGGCATATGGGAATGGGAGGGTTTGACCTTTTCTACACAACCCGGGGCGAGGATGGTGAATGGCAGGATCCTGTCAATCTCGGATATCCCATCAATACCTACAGCGATGAGATTTCCCTGGTAGTGGGAGCCTCAGGTAAGGAAGCCTATTTTGCCTCCGAGCAACCCGGAGGGCAGGGTGGCACCGACCTTTATTTTTTTGAGCTTTATGAAGAAGCACGACCCAATCCGGTTACTTACATGAAAGGCTTTGTGTTTGATGCTGATACCCGTCGCAGACTCGAAGCCAGGTTTGAGCTCGTTGACCTTGCCTCTGATGAGATCATTGTACAATCGGTGTCCAGTGCCCGCACAGGTGAGTTTCTTATCCCTATTCCGGTTATGACCAACCTGGGATTGAGTGTATGGCGTGACGGGTATTTGTTTTTTTCCGAAAATTTTGCCTTCGATGATGTAAGAACCGGAACAGACCCGCATTTGTACAACATCCCTCTCCAACCCATAAAAGAAGGAGAGTCGGTAGTGCTGCGCAATATCTTTTTCAAGGTGGATAGCCACGAGCTATTGCCGGAGTCCATTTCTGAATTGAGAAAACTACAGGAACTGATGATGCAGAATCCTGATTTGAGAATAGAAATCGGAGGACATACTGATAGTACCGGCTCCTTTGGGCACAATAAAGAACTCTCGGAAAAAAGAGCGCTGAGTGTTTTAAACTACCTGGTGGAAAATGGAATTGAAAAAGACCGGCTAACATACATTGGTTATGCAGATCAGCAACCCATCGCTACCAATGATACGGAAGAGGGAAGAGCTATGAATCGAAGGACAGAATTCAAAGTACTGGGAAATAACTAAACCGAACCTTTAAAATACAGAAGAAAATGCTGGATAAAATCCCTTTAAAAAACATCCTTTTTCTCGATGTGGAGACAGTCCCACAGGTGGAGGAGTTTAGTAACCTGTCTCCGGCACTCCGGGAGTTATGGGTGAAAAAAGCACAGAGAATTGTTCCTGCTGACCAGGAACCTGACCCGGAAGCGTTGTTTTTTGAGAAGGCCGGGATTTATAGTGAATTCGGAAAGATTGTGTGCATCTCTGCCGGATTTTTTTATGGTGAGGATGATGACCTTAAGTTTCGTTGCAAGGCTTTCTACTCTGATGATGAAGCTGAACTGTTGAACGATTTTGCAGCCCTTCTGCAAAGTAGTTTCAACCGACAGGATCACTATCTGTGCGGACACAATGCCCGGGAGTTTGATTTTCCCTATATTGCCCGCCGCATGCTTATCAATCAGATTCCCCTGCCTGATATTCTCAACATTCCGGGAAGAAAACCCTGGGAAGTAACCCTGCTGGATACCATGGATTTATGGAAATTCGGAGATTATAAAAATTACACTTCACTGGCTTTGCTGGCAGCGGTATTCGATATTCCCACCCCAAAAGATGATATTCAGGGATCTGATGTAGCCAGGGTTTACTGGAAAGAGAACGATTTGAACCGCATAGCTGTCTATTGCAACAAAGATGTGGTTACCACTGCCCGGCTGTATTTGAAATATTGCATCAAAGGGGAGTTGGCCGATGAAAATGTAGAATCGCTCGTGTAGCCAGCGGGAACAAATAACACTTATGACAGAAAAGCCCAAAAAGAAAAAAGCCATACTTTCCAAATCTACCTTTATCAAGGGACTGCAATGCACCAAGGCTTTGTACCTTCATAAAAACCGTTACTTTTTACGCGATCCGCTCAGCCTGGAGCAGCTTGCCCGGTTTTCACGCGGCACCAATGTGGGGGTTTATGCGCACAACCTCTTTCCGGGAGGGGTAGATGCCTCCCCCAAAACCCACTTCCAGATGGCGCAGTCTGTAGTAAAAACAGCCGGACTGATTCAGCAGTCCGATGTTAACGTTATCTACGAAGCTGCCTTTGAATTCGAAGATGTAATTGTGGCCCTGGATATTCTCTACCGCGAAAACGGAAAATGGAAAGCGGTTGAAGTAAAAAGCAGCCGGGGCATTTCCGATACCTATCGATGGGATGCTGCCCTGCAATATTATGTAATTACCGGCAGTGGTATTGAGCTGGAAGATTTTTCCATCGCTTACATAAATCAGGATTATAAACGGCAAGGGCCGGTGGATGCTCATGGCTTGTTTCAAATGGAGAGCCTGATGGACGAGGTGATGCAAAAACAGGCAGAGATAGGGCAGAAAATACAGGAACTCAAGGAGGTTGCCCAGCTCAAAAGTTCTCCCCCCATTCCCATTGGTATACATTGCAATGAACCATATCCCTGCGACTTTCAGGGGCATTGCTGGAAAAAAGTTTCACCGGATTCGGTTTTTCTGTTAGAGGGCATTGGGGAAGAACAGAAATTTGAATGGCATCATTCAGGGATTGGTTCTGTGACAGATTTACCCGCCGAAGTGGTAAAAGAAAATAATCTGGGACTACAGGTAAAGAGTATTATAAACAATGAGGTAATAGTTGACAAACCAGTTCTTTCGGCGTTTCTTCAAACTACAGGTACTGCCGGTGTTTTTCAGACTTTCGTTTTTGCTCCTGTCATTCCGTTTTGCGACCATACCTCACCGTATCAGCCGCTTCCTATGGGAGTCGGGATCAGCCCGACGGATAATTTTGCCCCTGCGGTTTCATTGGAATCTTACGCTTCCTTTTCATTGGAAGCTGCCGTAAGTAACATGCTGAAGGTGACCGGAGAATTTGACTCCCTCTGGGTTTTGGATGTTTCAAAAATCGGTGGGTTGCTGGATAGTTGCAGGAGTTTGTTTCCTGCCATGGAGAAGGACCTTGAAAAACTTTCATTTAAACTAAAGGACCTGCTGACACCTCTTAAAGAGGAAATGATTGTTTATCCGGGACTGAAGATGCCTTTATCGGCCGAAAGAATCCTGAAACATTTTGGTGCGAAAAGCATACTATCAGATAATAAGTGCATGATTCCTGAACAGGCAGATGCTTTGTTTCAAAAGCTACTCTCTGCTCCTGAGGTTGAAAACAATCCTGAAACCGAAGCGCTTATCAAGGCATTTATGCTCAGTAAAACAGAAAACAATTACAGATTGCTTCAACTATGGAGAAGCTTTACAAAATAGGTTAGTCAGTTTCCTTTCTAATGGGTTGACTGTTAAGGGGTAATGCTTAAGTTTTTGCAGTTCAGTGTTTTGCGGTATTTTGGAAATTTTTTACTGAATTCTCAAAGCTTTGGGGGGTGTTGAAAACTTAATTCAGGAATTTAAGATCATATTAGAAGGGGATTGGTTATTTTTGCAGATATGGAAGAAGCAAATAAGAAGCAAAATAGTATTGCTACAAGGAAATCAAGAAATTTTGGCGCAGGCACGGGGAGCTTGCCGGATTATGGGCGTATACCACCCCAGGCGATTGATTTGGAAGAGGCGGTTTTAGGGGCTATGATGCTGGAGCAAAACGCTCTCACCAATGTGGTGGATATATTGAAATCCGAAGTTTTTTACAAAGAATCTCATCAGAAAATATTTAGTGCTGTCCACGATCTGTTCTCAGAATCAGAACCCGTGGACATTCTCACCGTAACCCAGAAGCTTAAGCAAAAGGGGATGCTGGAAGAAGTAGGGGGTGCTTATTACATCTCTCAACTCACCAACAGGGTGGCTTCTGCGGCCAATGTGGAGTTTCATGCAAGGATTGTTATCCAGAAGTTCCTGCAACGTGAACTGATTCGCATTTCCGATGGAATCATACGCGATTCATACGAGGATTCCACAGATGTCTTTGACATCCTCGACAAAGCAGAAAAGGAACTCTTTGCCATCAGTGAAACCAACCTCAGGCGCAACTATTCTGATATGCCCTCGCTGGTAAAAGATGCCATCAAGCAGATCGAGAATTCACGCGATCAGGAGGGCCACATCAGCGGTATTCCCAGTGGGTTCTCTGCTGTTGACAGGGTTACGGCCGGCTGGCAAAAATCGGATTTGATTATCCTTGCTGCCCGTCCGGGTATGGGTAAAACAGCTTTTGTACTTTCCATGGCCCGCAATATGGCAGTTGAATTTAAGAAGGCTGTAGCGGTTTTTTCGCTGGAGATGGCGGGAGTACAATTGGTAATGCGTTTGATTGCCAGTGAGACAGAGTTGCCGGCCGATAAGCTCAAAAGGGGTCAACTGGAGCAATATGAGTGGGAGCAACTCAATGCTAAGTTGGGTAACCTGACTGATGCTCCCCTGTTTATTGATGATACACCCGCATTGTCGATATTTGAACTCAGGGCCAAGTGTCGCCGTCTGAAGGCACAGCATGATATTCAGCTGGTAATCATTGACTACCTGCAGCTGATGTCGGGTGGTAGTGACAAAGGGGGTAACCGGGAGCAGGAAATCAGTAATATCTCACGCTCTATGAAAGGACTGGCCAAGGAACTGAACATCCCTATTATTGCCCTTTCGCAGTTGAGTCGTGCAGTGGAAACCAGGGGTGGTTCCAAGAAACCTTTGCTTTCCGACCTTCGTGAATCGGGCGCCATTGAACAGGATGCCGATATGGTATGCTTTATTTATCGTCCGGAGTATTACAAGATCATGGAGGATGAGCAGGGCAATTCAACCGAGGGACTTGCCGAGTTTATCATTGCCAAGCACCGGAACGGAGCCCTGGAGGATATTCCGCTGAGGTTTATACCACATTACGCCAAATTTATGGACTACGATACCATGGGGTTCGAACAGGAGGGAGGGCTAACCCCTTCCAGCTCCTTTGAGGCCGCTCCCAACGTAATGACCATGCCTTCGCGTATGAATGATGACGCGGAAGATGATGTTCCATTCTGATTTATCCTGAAATTATTTGATTATTATCCCTTGCTTTCAGAGCTGTATGTGTCTGGATGGAAATTCTTTTTGAGCCATACAGACACAAAGAACCTGGCGAAAGCAGAATTTAGTGACCCGTGAACTGTTAAAGTAATTTACAAGCTACAGGGTGCAGGTTCTGAAACAAAACAAAAATTGTAATTTTACGTTTTGCTAGTCAGAAAGAAACGCTTTATTTCTGCTTCTTTTTGACTTTTGTCTCAGCAGCCTTTACTTATGCAGCTGCAGACCCGTTAGCCTAAAACTGATTGTTACTATGATATTTATCCGAAAAGCTGTATTTGTTCTCGCATTGTTGTTCATTGTTCCCATGGCTGCCAGGTCCGCGCACATCTTCATCCCCATGGACAATACCCAGAATAATCACCTCAAAGCTTATGGAATTGCTTTTTACGTGCTGACCTATGATGTGGAGATAAGCTGGCTGCTCAACTACAAAGGCGGCAGTTTCATGTTTCCCCATCACAGCCGGTTTGAGAAAGAACTGGCCGTAAGAGGCGTTTCCTTCCAGGTGATAGCCGATTTGCAGGCCGCATCTATCATCAATGAGGTAACCCACCCCGATGTAAACATGGAGCAGATAGTATTGCACAAAGTTCCTAAAATTGCAGTTTACACCCCGCCCCACAGTTTGCCATGGGACGATGCCGTTACCCTTGCTCTTACTTATGCCGAAATACCCTATGATGCCATTTACGATGAAGAGGTTTTGTCAGGTGTATTGCCTCTTTACGACTGGCTGCACGTGCACCACGAAGATTTTACCGGGCAATTCGGGAAGTTCTGGGCCGCCTATCGTAATGCCCCCTGGTATCAGCGTGATGTACAGCTGGCCGAAGAACTGGCCCGTAAGCAGGGCTTCAGCCGTGTAGCCGACCTGAAGCTGGCTGTGGCTCGTGGAATTCAGCAGTTTGTTGCCGGTGGTGGTTACATGTTTGCCATGTGCTCTGCCCCCGAAAGCCTTGATATTACCCTGGCTGCTGAAGGGATTGATATTGTGCATGAAGTTTTCGATGGCTCTCCCCTGGACCCCAATGCCCAGCAAAAGCTGGATTTCAATAAAAGCTTTGCATTCCATAATTTCCAGATTGTAACCAACCCCTTTGAATACGCAAAGTCCGATATCGATGTGCCTAAAACCGGAAGAGACCAGCGCACCGACTTCTTCAGCCTGTTCGAGTTTTCTGCCAAATGGGACCCCGTACCTGCTATGCTCACCCAAAACCATGAAACCCTCATCAAAGGTTTTATGGGTCAAACCACCGCATTCAAAAAGCAACTTATCAAACCTACGGTAACCATCATGGGCGAAACCCGCGGTAAAAATGAAGCACGATACATTCATGGCACCATGGGCAAAGGGACTTTTACCTTTTATGGTGGCCACGACCCCGAAGATTACCAGCATTTTGTGGGTGACCCGGCCACTGACCTGAATCTGTTTCCCAACTCACCCGGCTACCGGCTAATTCTGAATAATGTGCTGTTCCCTGCGGCACGGAAGCAGAAACAGAAAACCTGAGGAAGTGAATAGTTAAGAGTGAAAAGTGAAAAGAAAAAAGTGAGAAGTGAAAAGCGAAAAGTGAGAAGTGAAAAGCGAAAAGTGAGAGAAGCTCAAAGGTGAAAGCTCAAAGGCCGGTGCGGTGCGGAAGTCCCACGAATGATGAAAGTACAAAGGAAAGATAAAACTGAGCCTGTAAGGCTCTAACAACAAAGCCCGGGGCAAAGTAACATTGCCGTAGGGCTATGGAACGACGCCCCGGGTAATGAGACGCAATGATATAAGGCGCTGCGAAATAAGGGAATGTAAGATCAAACTGGCGATGACAGCGCAAGGGCAGAAAGTTAGAGGCAAGTGATTAGTGAATATTTAAAATTCAGATTTCAGAATGAGAAGGCCATCTGAAAGACGGCCCAACTCCGAAGGATTGACAGGATTATAGATTAACGGATTATGGAAAAAACAGAGGGTTTAGCGTCGGTAGCATTTTTCCGATTCAAAACCCTCTGTTTTGTTATTGAGAGATATTTGGTTTGTCCTTCTGCTTTATTTCTTCTTTTTATAAATGAGAAAGGCGTAAGGATAGGGGTTTTTCTCGTCGGGTTCATGCTCCTCTCTTTCGATCAGTTCCCATTTATCTGTATCAATATCCGGGAAAAAGCTATCACCTTCAAAGTTGGCGTAAATGCGTGTGAGATAGATGCGCCGGGTGTAATGCAGGCTCATGATCTGGCGGTAGATTTCTCCTCCGCCGGCCACAAAAACCTCACCCTCATCTTTTATCTTGCAGATAGCCTCTTTAAGATCGGCAACGGTTTCGCAGCCCTTGGCATCAAAGTCTTTTTGCCGCGTTACAACAATGGTTTTTCTGCCCGGCAAGGGTTTGCCAATGCTTTCGAAAGTTTTTCTTCCCATAATAATGGTATGACCCATGGTGAGTTCCTTGAACCGCTTCAGGTCATGAGACATCTGCCAGAGGAGTTTATTGTCTTTTCCGATTACATTGTTGTTGGCTACTGCTGCAATAGGTATTAATTTCATAATTGTAGTTTTGGTTGGTGATTGAATGGGAGGGTGAATTCATCACACCGCTACCTTTGCTTTGATATGTGGGTGCGGGTCATAATCCGTTAAGGTGAAATCTTCAAAACGAAATCCGAAAATATCTTTTACTTCAGGGTTGATGGTCATGGTAGGCAGTTTCCTGGGCTCCCGCGAGAGCTGAAGCCGGGCCTGCTCCAGGTGGTTGGAGTACAGATGGGCATCGCCGAACGTATGAATAAATTCACCGGGCTGCAAATCGCAAACCTGGGCTATCATCATGGTAAACAAGGCATAGGATGCAATGTTAAAGGGGACTCCCAGGAAAATATCGGCACTGCGCTGGTAGAGCTGGCAGGAAAGCTTCCCGTTGGCTACATAAAACTGGAAAAGGATATGGCAGGGGGGAAGGGCCATTTTGTCAATCTCACCTACGTTCCATGCACTTACCATATGGCGGCGCGAATCAGGGTTGGTTTTGATTTGATGAATGAGCTGGCTGATTTGATCTACCGGTCCGGAAGTACTGCTCCAGCTTCGCCATTGTGCGCCATATACCGGGCCCAGATTGCCATTCTCATCGGCCCATTCATCCCAGATACGCACTCCGTTTTCCTTCAGATAGCCAATGTTGGTATCTCCTTTCAAAAACCATAGAAGTTCGTGTATGATAGATTTGAGGTGAAGCTTTTTGGTGGTTACAAGTGGGAAACCCTTTGAAAGGTCAAACCTCATCTGGTAGCCAAAAACACTCAGGGTACCCGTGCCGGTGCGGTCTTCTTTTTTTGCGCCCGTATCCAGCACATGCTTCATCAATTGAAGATATTGTTGCATCAGAAATAGTCTGTTTTAAAATTAGCTTGCAACGGGTGCAATGACTTAAAGGTCTGTATGTTGTCAGTATTGCCGGTTGCAATTTGCTGACCTGTAATGTGTTAGCATCGCGCCCCGTTGGCCTGTGTATTGAACCGCCCAAAGTTAAGCCTTATGGAAGTGAATTCCAAATAGAATGATACCCACTTGTCGGGTGACATTAAGGTTAAGGTTAAGGTTGAGATTAAGGCTCAGGCTGCGGTTAAGGCTGCGGTTTATGGATTATAAGTATATAACTCGTCAGACAAGCACTGCCCATCCCCTCGTCCGACGAGTACCGTCCACCCCCCTCGTCCGACGACTCTCAGTCGTCCGACGAGTAACAGCACTAACCCCAACCTGCCAGAAGAGTAACCCAATAAGGAATTAAAATTGAAAAACCTTATTTGATCTCCAATAACCTTAATAGAATGTTGATAATCAACAGATATATGAACCTTATTACCTTATTACTGCGGATTTTCTTTTTCCGGTGATAAAATAAGGTAATAAGGTTAGCATGCATATCGACACGCAAATTTCTACTAAGGTTGTCGGAATTTTTGGAATAAGGTTTCTATTATATTTACTCGTCGGACGACTCCAAGTCGTCCGACGAGTAAAATCAGTGCACCAGACCGTCAGGCAAGCAATTAATTAGTAATAAATTGTATAAATTTAACAAAACACTCTCTTTACATAAAAATATTGATTATATTTGAAAAATATTATGATAGCTATCATATGACGGGAGGGGAGAACAGTGAATAGTGAGAAGAAAATAGTGTAAAGTAATAATCTAACAATTACACGTCACGCATGAAAAAAACAGTCAGAATAGTATTGCCCGTTTGGACCCTGTTAATGATAAGTGTCCTGATAGCTTCATGTAGCGCTTCTGATTCGAAGTTTGTCGAAGTAGATGGTTTTCCTCAAAGTGCAGATGTGAATACCATAGAGATTGAGGACGTTTTACTGGATTGTCCGGAGAGATTTGTTTTTGTAAATGGTAAACTGGTAACTTCTACCAATTGCACTGATAAGCTAATACAGGTAATCAACCCTGGATCTAAAACTACCCGTAAGCTTATTGCAAAAGGCAATGGTCCCTCAGAGTTTTCCCGGTTATATTTTTCAGGACATGCGCAAGGTGATTCATTGTATTTCAGAAATCTGGCACTAAAGTCTGCCTGGGTTCATCCTCACAGATTGCTGGAAGATGATGCCCATGCTCTGCTATCAATTGATGAACCCGGCTTTTTGTCTGATTCGGAAAATGTTTTTCAGTTTGATTCAATGTGGGTTTATACAGGTTTAAAAGGCGATGCCTTTATGTCGTTCGCACGCAATGATGGTCAGGTTATCAAAAGCATTGAGCATTTTCCTGAAACTGGATACAAGGTTGATGGATCCACCAAAGGATACCTGTTTTATAGCAATACTACCTACAATGAGAACAAGGAGATTTTTGTTTCTGCCCTGCGATTTTTCCCTTACTTAATGCTCACCGATATTCATGGAAATGTTGTAAGGATTATCAAAACCCGCAAAGATTTTGCTGTACCACAAATTGTGCAGGGAGAAATTATGCCCGATATTAATTCAATGTATTATTATGATCAGGTTTTAAGTTCAGAACGTTTTATTTATGCTCTGCGGTTGAATGCTACACTACAGGAACTGGGAGAACTGAAAGCTGCACCCGTTCTGGAAGTGTTTGACTGGTCTGGGAATGCAGTGGGTGAGATTCATTTCGATCGGTTTATTGGTGGTATTGCCATAGATTATGACAATGGGATTTTGTATGCAGGATCCTTTTGTTTGGAAAGTCTGACACCGGTATTAGTAAAGTGTCAATTGCCCGGGGAGTTTATTTGAGTTAAAAGATAATAGTTTAAAGTAAAAAGTTGACAATGGTAAAATTTGAAGTCTGTAGTCATTTTAAATATTGTTGCCGGAAAAAATGAAAAACTTAAGAAGTCAATTGAACCAAAAAACGATTATTTGTTCTGTGGGATTTATTTTTAACAGTCGACTTCTTACTTACATGTTCCTGGGATGCATACTGTCGAGTCTTGTGGCATGTGCTGCAGAAACCAAATTGGAAACTGACGTTATTTATGCTGATTTAGCGAACGAAACAAAAGTTTCAGTACATGATATTTTTGAGGAAATTCATATTGTACCTTTATTTACAGACACACAAAATCTGATTGCCCAAATCAGACAGGTTGAATATTTTGAAAACCATTTCTATCTTTTCGATCAGGTTTTACAAACCCTTTTCTGCTTTGATGATAAGGGAGCTTTGGTCGTGAAAATCTCCAGGCAGGGGCGTGGTCCCGGAGAATATTTTTATGCAACAAATTTTGCCATTGATCCTTTTAACAGGCAAATCCTTTTTTTAAGTCCTTCGGCTGGCCAAATTACCATATTTAACCTCGAAGGGGAGTTTGTTGCTAACAAAACAATAAAAGAAGTTTTGGGCTATAATTACATGACCGTAATCAATGACTCTGTAATGCTATTATCTTCTAATAGTGAGCATCAAGCTTTATTCTATTGTCGTGCCACTCAGGAGATTTTTAAAAAGGAATTTGAATTTCCCAAACCAGATTTACATCATTTAAGCCCAGGTCTGGGAAGTTTTTATCAATTTGATAAAAGAGTGTTTGTTTTGCCTGCTATGGAACAAACCGTTAAAGATGTTACCAAAATTGATGCTGTCGATCATCTGAAACTTTCCTTTGGAGAATACAACAACTCAAGCCGGCAATGGGAGCATTTTTTTGAAGAATCGGAGCGCTTGCCGCCGCATGAAGTTCTTCGCATGCACCAGATTGTTGGTAAAGATAAACTTCTAAACTCCCACTTACTGAAAATTGCAGAAGTTGATCGGTTTGTTGTGGCACTTGTGGTTTGTGACGATACGGTAAAACATTTGATATATGATAAATACAACAAAAACCTCAGGGTTTTCAGTGCATTCACCGAAGACATAGTGATAAATCCCATGTTTAAAATTACAGAGAACTCGCTGATTGCATTTGAAACCCGCAATTATAAAAAGGAAAGAGCACAAGATTTTTATCGGAATCTTTTTTCCTATTATGATGCCGATTATCTTTCTACAGAACTTTTATCTGAAACATGCAAAAACGTAATCGAAAACCACAACCCCATGACCGACAACCCATTTCTGGTAGTTTATAAATTTAAAGAATAACGTTTGATACACCACTCGTCAGACGACTCAAAGTCGTCAGACGAGTAAACTGGATAAGATTCCAGCTGGTCAGACGAGAAGATTAAATCTACAATTATTAGCTCAGAATGCGAATAATAATCAAATCTCATGGTTACATTTTTCAATTTTCGTTTTACACTTTTTACTCCCAGATTGAATTCTTTAAAACTAAAGAGTAGCAATATGAAGAATTTAAAATTCAAATCAGTCCTTTTATTGATAACAGTTTTGTTTATACCATCTTGCATGTTTGACAATTCTGAAAATGCAAATGACCTTGCATTTCAAATTGATGTTAGAAGTGCTATCCGGGAAAAGAGTGAGGATATTCATCTGACAAAGTTGGAAGAAAATATCAGGTATATTCCCTTGGAGACCAAAGAAAATAACTTTCTAAGAAGCATATATAAGCTGCAAATGTGCGATGCTTATATCTACGTATCGGATCGTCGTGCAGTTTACCAATTCAACCACGATGGTAAGTTCATCCGACAGGTTGGCAAACCAGGGAAAGGGCCGGGTGAGCATTCCAACAGAATTAGCTTTACACTAAATCATGCTCTAAATGAAGTGTTGATTTTTAGTTCAGGAACAAATCAACTGAACTTTTATGATATTGATTCCGGCGAGTTTAAGCACAGCAAAGATTTGGGTTTTGATTCTTATACTATCGAAATGATTTCTGATAAACATCTTGCTCTATTGACATTTGAACTCCGGTTCGGGTATAGTTATAGCACTCTGGTTGAAGTTTATATTGCTGACGCAATGGGGGATATAGTCGATTCAATTATGAATTTCGACAGGAAGAACTATATAGGAAATTCAGCAGGTCTACCCATTCACTATAGCTACAACAATACAATCAATTATATTTATAATTACAGGGATACCGTTTATCAAATATTAGGTGATTTAAGCAAACGTCCGTTATTGCATTTGGGTTTTAATAACGCTTTACGAGGAGATGAACTGGACATTCAACCTGACCCTAATGAAATTCAGTTTCCTGATCATTTAATGGTCCATAAAATACTTGAAAATGAAAAATATCTGCTTATCTCCATTTATGCTGGAATTGATATGTCTTTCTCGGGAAACAACATACATCGTTTAATCTATAACAAAAGCACTGCTAAAGTGTCGCACGTTAAAAAATTCACTAATGATTGGGATAATGGACCGGATTTCTGGCCCCAATGGAATGTAAACGGAAAATTAATATCCTATTATCAAGCCCATGAATTTTTGGATCATTTTAGCAATATCGAAGAAAAGCACGAATTCAAAAATCACATAAAGGATTTATTGGATGGACTTAATGAGCATGATAACCCGGTATTGGTTATTGTGGATTAGTTGAAAACCCAACCCGTTTAATCACTTTAAAATAAGCGATATGCAAATCATTAAAAAGAGTTTGGTTGTTTGTGTTTTATTTACTTCAGTAGCCATATTTTTAGCCGGATGTGATAGCTCATCTTCTGCTGATGCCATTGACCTTTCCCGCGAAGATGTTGTGTCGGTGCATGATATCTTTTCTGAGATTCGTATCGTAATGCCCGAAACGCACCCCGATTATCTCATTTCTACTCTATCATCCATAGAATATCACAAGGGCAAGTACTACATCTTTGATAGTAAGTCGCAACAGGTTTTTTGCCTGGATGAAGAGGGTCGGTTCCAATTCAAGATTTCAGCTCAGGGCCACGGGCCGGGAGAGTATGTATACCTGGGGCACATGTCAATTGACACGTTCAACGATCAGATTTTGCTCCTGGAGCCCTCCATGCAGCGTCTTCAGGTATTTGATCTGGAAGGCCATCATGCACACACTTACAGAATTTCTGCAGAAATGCCTTTAGCATATAACTGGGCCTTTGCACTAAATGCCGATACCTTGGTGCTGATATCCATTAACGAGGACCAGTTGATTTTCTTCTGCCGGGATAAACAGGAAATACTTCATACCGAATATCCTTTGGCTATTGCTGACGGTGTTTTTCCATTTATGCCCAGCTCCCTGAGCTTCTATCGGTTTAACAACAAGGCATTTTTCCTCCCTGTGCTTAGCCAGGAAATAGCAGATA
Source organism: Sphingobacteriia bacterium (assembly GCA_011390575.1). Lineage (GTDB taxonomy): Bacteria > Bacteroidota > Bacteroidia > Bacteroidales > UBA7960 > SKVR01. The sequence continues at coordinate 920 of JAABSE010000003.1, read as the reverse complement.
TTACCCAGATGCAGCCGGAACCTTATTTTGCATGGGACTTCGGAGCAGATAACAATAGTTCGGGGCAGTATGAAAATCTAATAGATGAACTCGTTTCACTTGGTAGGGAAACAAATGATAAGCTTCCGCACGATTTTGTGGGTAGAGGCAAAACGATTAACCATGAGATTGTAAAGGTGGCAGAAACCTCACGCTATAAAATAGCCATTGTTGAATTTGATGACGATTACAAAAACATAATCATTGATAAGAAGGAGGGGACTAATTATGTTTTTCGCGCTTTTGAAGAGGGAGTAGGTCTTTTGTTTTTACATCTTTTCGAAGAAATGGCAATGGGCTCAGTTGCAGAGTTGGATTATGTGCCACAATCATTATCCCATCGTGTATTATCCCGTTTTCATGAATCTGTATTGAATGAAGCAGAGAGGCAGAAGTTAGGTGATTGGGATGAAATGCGAGATAATATGATCTTTGTGGTGTACAAGTTTAAAGAATGAGGAAGTTGAAAACTAAAAACTAAAAGTGAAAAGTGAAAAGTGAAAAAGAAGAAAGCCGGAGCGGAAATGGCAGTGAACCCAACTCGTCAGACAAGCACCGCCTGCCCCCTCGTCCGATGACTCCCGGTCGTCCGACGAGTAACAGCAGCTAACCCTACTCGTCTGACGACTCCAAGTCGTCTAACGAGAACTGTCCGCCCCCTCGTCCGACGACTCTAAGTCGTCCGACGAGTAAAAACAGCGAGCCCAACTCCTCAGAAGAGCAATGTTAAACCAAAAATCAAAATGTTAATTAAATAATGCAATCTAATTGGTGATGGGTAGTTAAAATTAAGTAATACAGGCTGTTATAGCCTACCTATTCTTGCGCTTTAATGAAATTATGATAAATTAACACCCCCCCCCCCTTCTGTTTTACATAAA
>JAABSE010000039.1 GCA_011390575.1 Sphingobacteriia bacterium | reverse complement strand
CCGCTGCTGGCAGATACTGAAAAGGAAGTAATCAAAGCTTTCGGTGTTTGGGGCCCGAAAAAGTTCATGGGTAAAACCTATGATGGCATCCATCGCACTACTTTTGTTATTGATGAGAATGGCGTGATTGAAGAGGTGATTGACAAGGTAAAAACCAAGGAGCACACTGCGCAGATTATTAAATAGTAAGATGCTCTTTTAAAGAAATATTTTAACCGGAAGCGTGTTTTTGTTTCCGGTTTTTTGTTTCAAATGAGCAGAAGACAACGGATTTATGAAAACGGCTTATATTGGTTTAACTGATTCGCATTAAATTGATTAAAGTTAATTAGTATGATAGCTTTATTTATTTTCTTACCGGTGGCAATCTCCCAGGGTCAAATTCCCAGAAATCTTTATGCATAGACCCAGGTGCAAAGCCACCTCCAATATAGCCTTTGCCATTCACGGCAAAGCTAAATGACTTGAGCCTTGGAAGGGAGGGACAATCAGGTAATCTTCTTATGATATTTGTGATGGGGTCAAACTCATAAATATCATTACTTTCTGTGCTGTAATAAGTGCCTGTAGCGCGACTTCCTGAAAAAATGTAAGCTTTATTGTTAATTACAAATACGCTGGAAAGAATACGACCATAATTACTTTCATAGAGGATGTCTTCAAAAGATATTTTAAGGGCCCATTGGTTTGAATTAGGATCATATTCGTATAATTCGAGAATAGGAGTATACTCATCTGATCGTCCTAAACCTACATAACCCTTTCCATTAATTGAGAAGCCAATACCCTCTGAAATACCGGGTAGAGGAAAACTTCTTTTATGCGTCCAGGTGTTGGTTTCTTCATTATACTTTAACAGTCTGTTTGTACTTTGATACCAACCCGAAGTATTATAGCCGCCACAAACATATCCGGAAGTACCAATTGAAAAGGTTGAGTATTCAAATTTAAAATCTGATGGTGGCAGATTTGCTTTTTCTGTCCATTGGTCTGTGTCAAAATTGTATTGAAAAAAACCTGAAAAAAAATCAATTATATAAGCATGATTCCCGGTTGTAAATGCATTATTGGGATATTCGCTTGGGTGGTTATTTTTTTGAACCCATTGATCTTCAGCTGGTACATATTCTAAAACCTTATCATATTCCGGGTAAGTATTGGTAACATACCCCCTGTTATTCATCGAAAATCCTATTGTCACAGCCGCGTCCTGCCATGGAATGTCCTTTAATTGTCTCCAGGGTTCATATATTGTAAAAATATTTTGATAATCAATCTTTTGATCTATAACTTTCAGGCTCAGGATGTAATCTCCGTGATTATAATAATCTGAATGGATAATCTTTAATTGGTTGGGACTTGCCGCATGTACTGTTATCTCATTTTCTCCCAGATATACTTTATTGTTTATCTTGTGAGGATGAAATCCAAACCCATTTATAATAAGAGTATCACCTCGTGAACAATACTCCTGTGAGAGTGAATATATCTCGGGTGCTTTTATTATAAACGGATTTTCATAGGTTCCGGTGTTTCCTGCAACAATAACACTTATGGATGCCTGAGAATCCAATAATTCATCGGGTACTATAATTTTAAGTGAATCAGTGTTATGTGTAATAATCTGTGCTTCAATATTGTCAAACAAAACAGTTGCATGATCAGGACTTACTCCCAATCTTTTACCATAAATAGTTATAGTATCTCTCCAAACACCTGACTGTGGAATTATTGATGATATCTCAGGAGCCAAGGATCCCATACTGATGAAATTTACAATTCTTCCATAAAAAGTTAAGCCCTTGCTATCTGTAAGAAAAACCCGAACGTAATATTTTGTATTATTTCGAAGTGAGTTGTTAAGATGATTTTGAAAATCTCTTCTTTCGGGTTTGCCTAAGGAAACCCTTATTGAGTTTGCAGGGCTGGGTTCTTTTTCTGTACCCCACAAAAACCCATGATCAACGATTTCTAAGCTGCCCATTTCGGTGATTCGGCCATGAAACGTGGCTCCCTCAGGGCTTATTTCAGTTACTTCACCAGTGTGCGCAACAGGGTGCTGGAATTTGTCCTTCTCGCAGGATTTGAAGAGAAAAACGGCTAAAACACATAATATCAATATGTAAGAATAATAAGGCATCTTAAACCGAATCTGTTTCATAGGAACTAAAACGTTAATAGTTTTTTTGATAAAAGTAATATTTTTCAGAAAGGATTGCATGGAGAATAAACAATAAGGTTTTTATTAAAAATTTTAATATTTTTGAGGGTCTGTATAAAAGGGAAGCCGGAAAATAGTTTTGCAGACCATCCAAATTGATTTTCGTTGAATCAACACAAACCCAAATACTCATAAAAGATGACAAAAAACCTCCTTTTAGCCATTTTCTGGATTGTTGCCATGCAGGTGCATGCCCAGGAGAACTTCACCATTCGTATCAATGAGCAGGAAATAGACGTAGCCCTGGATAGCACTTACCCTGTTGAAATCGAAGGAAAGACTTTTTATATTACTGTAATGCAGAAAGATACATTGGTTTACGAAACTGATTACTTCAGCTTCAAGTATCTAAAAGATAATAATGTATCTGAAATTGAAGTTGAAGAAGGAATAAACCAGGCTATGTTAATGAATGCAGAGGGATCTGGCTTTTTTGTTCAGACATATACTATGTTCAATCCCAAATTTATGGAGGAAATGATGCTCCATGAGCTCACCAAGGAAAGTTTGTCTTATGGCTACCAGATGGAAAAAGAACACTATACCAGGCAATTGATTTCAGGAGAAGAAATAAATATTCTCAGAGCAACTTTGACATACAGAGGAGAGGAAAATATTTATGAGGTTACAACCATTGGGGAAAAAGATGAAGGTATCCTTATCGTTTCAGTGATTATGAACAATCAGTGGGATATGAAAGGTAAGAAGGCAGTTAGTTTGATGTGGAATACACTGAGCTACAGGGATGATAGGCATCGAAATCCGGAGGTAAACGGTTTTGATAGTGCGTTTTACAAAAATCTTTCATCCACCGAACTGCCCGATGATATTCTCATTGTAGTGGATGGTGTTCCCACAAAGGATGGCCTCAATATTGACCCTGCCAGAATTGAATCCATTTCTATTCTCAAAGATGAATCTGCAACGGAGATTTATGGCGAGCGAGGGAAAAATGGTGTTATTCTGATTGAACTGAAGAAGGAGTGATGGATTGAAGACCCTGCTTTCCTGCAAAAACAGAAGTTGAATGACAGGAATGATGTGATGATTTGATTGATTCCTATACCCCCGTTTTTTTATCCCACAACTCTATATGCTCGCGCGAGCTGTATCGCACGGTTTCCCGAATGGCTATTTCCACAACGGTTTCACGAATTCTGTGCAGCCCTTCCCGTGTGCCACCCAGGGGCATGAGGATGATTTGTTCCCTTTTGATGAGGCCGGGCTGCAGGAAGGAGGCTTCTATCTCGTCCCAGTCTTCGTGCTGTGCCACTACGAATTTGAACCATGCATTGTTTAATCCCGAAAGATGCCTTATGATATCAGGGCGGTAGCGCAAAGAATCCGGGTTGCCGCTGTGTTTCAGTTTGGGGCTGTTGTTCCACACATCAATCAGGCTGGTGAATTCCGGCGTGGGCATCAGGGTGCATTCATTTTCAATTTCGGTATAGGGTCTGAAACCATATCTTTTTTTAAAAGCCTCCAGGAAAAGGGTGAGCCCTTTCTGCTGCTTCATGGGGCTGCCACCGGTTAAAATGAGATGCTGGCCGGATTTGAGCTTTTTCACCAAATCTGTATCATCCATCATGTCAAACAACTCATCGAAAGTATAGGGGTTGCCGCTTCTCCACACCTCCTTTGTATCGCACCACCAGCAGTTCTGCGTGCAATGTTGCACCCTGAGAAAAGCTGCGGGCTGCCCCAGGTTGATACCCTCTCCCTGGATGGTATCATAGAAAAACTCTGCAATTTCGAGATAGGGAACGTTGGTGGGAATGGCTTTTTGGAAATCCGGATTGGAGCCTATAATGGTCTTGATAAAATTCATTGAAATAGATTTTTACGATTACGGGTAACACCAAAGCAGGTAAATTGTTGAGGCAAAAAAAATATCATTGAAATCAAGATTCCGTTATACATGCCTCATCTGCTTTTTATACTTTTGACAGGAAATAGAAAAATTTCAACGACGAAATATTATTCATGAAAAATGCACTTACCCCATCACAACAACAAATCATTGACAAAACCATTGAATTTGTGAAAACGGAGCTTTCGGGAGCTGAAGGAGGCCATGACTGGTGGCACATTTATCGTGTCTGGAAACTCTCGCTTAAGATTGCTGAAACTGAGCATGTGGATACATTTGTGGTTCAATTAGGAGCTTTTCTGCACGATATTGCCGATTCGAAGTTCCACGACGGAGACGAACAAGCGGGGCCGGACAAAGCCCGCCGTTTTTTGGATACATTGAACATTGACAAGACCGTAAAAGATCATGTTGTGAAGATTGTGGCAAACATTTCCTTTAAAGGGGGAAATGAAAAACAAAGTTTTCGATCCGCAGAGCTGGATGTCCTGCAGGATGCCGACAGACTTGATGCCATGGGTGCCACAGGCATAGCAAGGACTTTTAATTATGGAGGATATAAAAACAGGGAAATCTTTAATCCGGAAATCAAACCCGACTTAAACATGACCAGAGAGCAATACAAAAACAGTAAAGCTCCGACCATTAACCACTTTTACGAAAAACTACTGTTGCTCAAAGACAGGATGAACACTCCAACCGGGAAAAAAATGGCATTGAAAAGGCATGCATTTATGGAACGCTTTCTTGAAGAATTTTATCAAGAGTGGGAGGGAAGGTGCTGATTTCGTAAGCATAAATAGTACTTTATCGCATGGCCTCATAGTAATGTAAAGGTAAGATTGTGGCCGTTTTATTCACAACACCAAAAACATCAACTCGCATTCATTATGAAGCTTTTACCTGAAGCCCTGCGTTCAAGTGTTTGAAAAGTATTTTCATTTCGACAGGTATCTTTGAATTTTATATGGTAATTTTGCATGCATTGGTTGAATATTTTGTAATTTTAAAATTGGAATTTCAGATAGTATTTATATAATATTGAATGGATTATGAGCAAAGAGAAAGAGAAAGACAAGGAAAAAAATGTAAATTCGGAAAAGCAAAAGGCATTACAACTCACCCTTGATAAAATTGAGAAATCTTATGGCAAGGGAACCGTAATGAAGCTTGGAGATTCACCCGCGATTTCTATTGGCAGCATTTCATCCGGCAGCATTTCGCTGGATCATGCCCTGGGTATAGGAGGATTTCCCCGTGGCCGAATTGTAGAGATTTACGGACCTGAGTCATCAGGTAAAACCACCCTGGCCATCCATGCCATTGCACAGGCCCAAAAAGCAGGAGGCATTGCAGCTTTTATTGATGCCGAGCACGCCTTCGACAGCAGTTATGCCAAGAAGCTGGGCGTAGATATTGACAACCTGCTGGTTTCACAGCCAGACAATGGTGAGCAGGCGCTGGAAATCACGGAAAATCTGATTCGATCAGGAGCTATAGACATCATTATTATTGACTCTGTAGCAGCCCTTACCCCTAAAAGTGAAATTGAAGGAGAGATGGGCGACAGCAAAATGGGTCTTCAGGCTCGTTTGATGTCGCAGGCATTGAGAAAACTGGCAGGTACCATCAATAAAACCGGGAGCTGCTGTATTTTTATCAACCAGTTGCGCGAAAAAATCGGGGTAATGTTTGGCAATCCTGAAACTACCACCGGGGGTAATGCCTTGAAATTTTATTCTTCTGTAAGACTTGACATACGCCGTATATCGCAGATCAAAGAAGGAGACAGCGTAGTAGGCAACCGGGCCAGGGTGAAAGTGGTAAAAAACAAAATTGCTCCCCCTTTCCGTCAGGCCGAGTTTGATATTGTTTATGGTGAAGGTATCTCCAAAACCGGAGAAATTATTGATTTGGCTGTAGACTACAACATCGTGAAAAAAGCAGGCTCATGGTTCAGCTATGGAGACACCAAGCTGGGGCAGGGACGCGATGCAGTGAAAAATCTTTTGATTGACAATCCCGAACTGGCAGATGAAATTGAGACCAAAATTCTGGAAGCATTGGCCCAAAAGAAGTAATATATAACCAACAATTATTTAAATTCTGCGTTGATTATTATATGAAAAATCATGCAGAAAATTGAGAATCAGTAAGCAATTGCCTCCCCAAAAACCCAAAGGTTGTGGGAGGCAATTGCTTGTATTAATGCATAGATAATGGAAAAGAAAAAATGGTCAATAAGCTTGGATGAACTGCTCAACAGCATTACCCATGGCATTGGCGTATTATTAAGTATTGCCGGTCTGGTTTTACTGGTGGTTTTTGCCAGCATCCGGCCATATGGAGATGTTTGGAAGATTGTAAGTTTTTCGATATACGGAGCGAGTCTTATTAATCTGTACGTCGCTTCAACATTATATCACAGCTATCAGAATCCCAGAGTCAAGAATTTTCTGAATTTGTTTGATCATGCTGCAATATATGTGCTCATTGCAGGTACGTATACCCCTTTTATGCTGGTCTCCATACGCGGCCCGTGGGGTTGGTCCATTTTTGGAGTTATATGGGGATTGGCCCTGGCGGGTGTTATTTTTAAATTGTTTTTTTACAAGGATAAATACCGGAAAGTATCCACAATTTTGTATTTTATGATGGGATGGATCATTCTGATTGCTATCCGGCCTTTGATCCTGGGAGTTCCTACCCCCGGACTGTTATGGTTGCTGGCCGGATGTTTAATTTACAGCATGGGCATTCCCTTTTATATTAAGCGCGAAAAGCCTTTTAACCATGTGATATGGCACTTGTTTGTGCTGGGAGGCAGCATTACCCATTTTTTTACCATCATGTTTTATGTTTTACCCGAATAGTGCTTGTGCTCCGTAAATTAGTGTACCTTTGCACCTCCTTTCAAAAATCAAGTTTATTTTATAATAATTCCATCAACAATTTATGATTTCAGTTTCAAACCTGGGTATACAATTCGGGAAGAGAGTTCTTTTTCAGGATGTGAACCTTAAGTTTACTTCCGGCAATTGCTATGGCATCATTGGTGCCAATGGTGCCGGTAAATCTACTTTTCTGAAGATGCTCAGCGGTGATATAGATTATTCCAGGGGCAGTGTAAGCATGGGGGCCGGAGAACGTATGTCGGTGCTGCGTCAGAACCACTCACAGTTCAATGATGTACCGGTTCTTTCCACTGTCCTTATGGGGCATGAAAAACTTTGGGATGTCATGACCGAGAAAGATGCTATTTATGCTCAAAGTGAATTTACAGAGCAGGATGGTTTGAGAGCTTCTGACCTGGAGGCGCAGTTTGCTGATATGGATGGCTGGAATGCCGAAAACGAAGCAGCAAGTTTGCTGAGCGGGCTTGGGGTAAAGGAACACCTGCACCATCAGCTTATGGGAGAGCTGGAAGCAAAGGAGAAGGTAAAAGTATTGCTGGCCCAGGCATTGTTTGGTAAGCCTGACAATCTGCTGCTGGATGAACCTACCAACGACCTTGACCTGGATACGGTAAACTGGCTCGAAAACTACCTTTCCAATTTTGAAAATACGGTTTTGGTTGTTTCTCACGACCGGCACTTCCTGGATTCTATTTGTACCCATATTGTGGATATTGATTTCAGCAAAATTCAACTGTTTCCCGGTAACTACACCTTCTGGTATGAATCCAGCCAGCTGGCTTTAAAGCAACAACTGAATCAGAATAAAAAAGCTGAGGAACGCAAAAAGGAATTACAGGAATTCATTGCACGTTTCAGTGCCAATGCTTCCAAATCCAAACAAACCACCAGCCGGAAGAAGATGATTGAGAAGCTCAATATTGAAGAGATAAAACCTTCCACACGGAAATATCCGGGCATAATCTTTACCCCGGAGCGTGACCCGGGAAATAATATTCTGGAGGTAACCAACCTGAGCCAATCCATTAACGATAAATTGCTTTTTAAAGGGCTTAGCTTTAACGTGCAAAAGGGTGACAAGATTGTTTTTCTTTCACGCGATACCCGGGCAATGACCGCTTTGTTCCAGATTCTCAAAGGACACCTGCAACCCGATGCCGGAACCTTTGCCTGGGGACAAACCATCCTGAAAGCTTATCTGCCCCTGGAATATGATCATCTTTTTGATACAGACCTTACCCTGGTAGACTGGCTTGCACAGTTCTCCGAGGATACCACTGAATTGTATCTTCGCGGTTTTCTGGGTAAAATGCTGTTTTCCGGTGAGGAAATTTACAAAAAAGCCAGTGTGCTTTCCGGAGGAGAAAAAGTGCGCTGTATGATCGCGCGCATGATGATTCGCAATGCCAATGTGATGCTGCTCGATACGCCCACCAATCACCTTGATTTGGAATCAATCCAGGCATTCAACAATACCTTGATCAAATTCAAAGGTAATATTCTCATGTCTTCCCATGACCAGACCTTTATCCAGACCATTTGCAACAGAGTCATTGAAATGGGGCCCGCCGGTATGATTGACAAACAAATGGAATATGATGATTATATTGCTGACGAAAGATTGAAAGAACAGCGCGACCAATTATACGCTCAGCGATAAGAGAATAAATCATTTTACTATATTTGTTTCGAAAACACAGGTAATTGGCTGACAAAGCGGGTGATTTATGGCTGTAAATGCTGATTCTTAAGTCATCGGATATTCCGAAAGAAAGGTTGACAAGGATATAGAACAAGATTTGGCTTCGTGGTACCTGTTGTAATTAAGTTTATGATACTTGAAATACAATCTGATCAGAAAGATTGTACCGGGTTTAAAAACTAAGTAATGGAACAGTTGCTATACGGAATTCTGGGAATCTATTTTGTGCTGGGGGGGGTATTAATTGCGCTGGTTAACAGGGGCAAAGATGCTGCGTACCGAAAGAACAGCTGGGTGAAATACTTTGTTTACCTGCTGATTGTTAATGCCCTGTTTTTAGCCATTTTATGGAACAAACAGTATTTCCATTATGCAGGCTTGCTTATCCTGGCTTTCGGATTGTATGAAATTCTGCGCAACACGCTTTCCTCATCAAAATATCTTACCGGACTCACATCGTTAATCGTATTTTCCCTGGTAGCTTATACCTTTTTTCATTTTACTTTGCTTGAAAGTCCGTGGTTGTTTTACACCTTGTTCCTGACTACGGTCTTCGATGCCTTCAGTCAGCTTAGCGGACAATTGTTTGGAAAGCGAAAGATCCTACCCCATATCAGCCCCAACAAAACCCTGGAAGGCTCTGTGGGAGGGTTAATTTTTGCTGTTACTACCTCAGTTTTAATACGGGATCTGATCAATGCTCAAATCATTACTGCCATTTTCCTGAGCATGGGAATGGCGGCAGCTGCTTTTACAGGCGATTTGCTTGCCTCTGTTGCCAAACGCAGGTTTGGTATAAAGGATTTTAGCCGGCTCATCCCCGGGCATGGTGGATTCCTGGATCGCTTCGACAGTTTACTTGTTACCGGCTCTTTTGTCTACATATACTTTTCTTTTTTTTCTTTTTAATGCTGGTCTTCTGCATATCTGGCATGCGAAAACACCTGGCGATCTTTAGGGCTTTGGGTTGATGGGTTTTGGGTGTTTAAAAAAGATTACAGTCCATGATCTAAATAACCTGAGCAGTTGCAGCGTTTTATATTTACCTATAAACGCATAGAAGTTTTTCCACTGTCCGGTAAATTTAATTAACAGACTGTTTTTAAAACGAGATTGGCTTCGCCAAGCTTACGGTTCCTCATTCCAACCGGACAATAAGGTATTTTTTCTTTTAAAGTTTTGATATAGTATACCCGGAAGAAAAAGATCAAAAAAAATTGTAACAAAACCCACCTGCATTCGTCTTATTTTCAAACTTCAAATAAACCACTTTGATATACACTATGAAGGCATTTTATAGAAAATCCGCAGGTTTGCTTAAGAATCTCTACGAAAAATTCCGCAGAAACTTTTTCCCGGGTACAACGGCTGTCAAAGGCGCCACAGCAGGTTTATTTGCAGGGTTTGCCATCACAATCATCATCTCCGCCTGGCTGATGCTGCATTTTGCCGGACCCTGGGTAGCGATAATATTTATTGTTGCTTTTCTTGCCACTTCATTCTTGATGGGATTCCTTGGCTTTTCACTCCTCAGACTTGTCAGCACAACTCCCTTTTGGCTTGCAGTGGCTCTTATAGCGGGAATTCCGGCATCCTTTATGTTTTTCGGACTTGATGGACTGTCTGGTTTTATCATATATTCTTTTTTGGTTCTTTCTTTTGCGCTGCTGGGAGGAGGAATATGGTTATTCAAACAAAACTGGCATTTTGCAAGAGGTATAACAAGGGTGCTGATAATTGTCAGCATTTTACTGGGTGCTGCAGGACTTGTAGGCGGGGTTGTCTGGCTCGTTCTTCCGGGCGCTGAAGTAGAAATGCCCGTAAATGCATCGATGGAAGTGCTGGAAATTCCTGCTGAATCCGAACTTGAAAATCCTTCACGCCCCGGGCCATACAAAGTTTCTTACCTTACTTATGGCAGCGGCAATGACAAAGAGCGGGCTGAATTCGGGACAGATGTTGAAATGACCACAGAACCGGCAGATGGCTCCACATTTCTTTCTTCCTGGTCAGGAATGAGTGGAAAACTAAGAACACGCTATTTTGGATTCGATAACGAAGAACTTCCCCTGAATGCAAGGGTATGGTATCCTGATGGCCAGGGTCCTTTCCCCCTTGTTTTGATCGTGCATGGCAATCATCTTGCTCAGGATTTCTCTGATCCCGGGTATGAATACCTCGGACAATTGCTTGCTTCCAGGGGTTACATAATGGCTTCGGTGGATCAGAATTTTCTCAACGGTACATTCACCAATATTTTCAGCGGATTAAACAATGAAAACGATGCCAGAGGCTGGCTTTTATTAAAACATCTTGAAGCGTGGGAAGAATGGAATAATGATGAGGACAACAGGTTTTACCAAAAGGTGGATATGGGCAATATTGCACTCATGGGCCATTCGCGAGGCGGAGAGGCAGCTGCTCATGCCGCATTGTTCAATACCTTACCCTATTATCCTGATGATGCCAACGAACCATTTGATTTTAATTTTAACATCAAAGCTGTTATAGCCATTGCTCCCTGCGACGGGCAATACCAGCCGGCCGGAACACGTACTCCTCTGCAAAATATCAACTATCTGGTGCTGCAAGGCTCTCACGATGCTGATGTCAGCTCTTACCAGGGAATGAGGCAGTTTAACCGAATCGACTACTCTGATGACTTTGACGGCTTTAAAGCAGGAGTATATGCCTGGGGTGCCAATCATGGACAGTTTAACAGCGTATGGGGAAATAAGGACGGAGCAAGTCCGCGGATTAATCTTTTCAATCTGGGACAACTCATGGATGAGGAAGAACAGCAAACCATTGCCGGAGTGTATATCAGTGCTTTTCTGGAAGCAACCCTCATGGACAATCAGGAGTACAGGAAGATTTTCAGGGATCACCGCAAAGCAAGGCATTGGCTACCTGAAACCATTTATATTACACAGTTTGAAGAAGCCGGTACACGCTTTGTGGCATCCTTTGAGGAAGATTTGGATTTGAGCACAGCCAGTTTGCCGGGAAGCATTATTTCTTCCGCTGACCTGAGCGTGTGGCGCGAAGAATCCCTTTCTCTCAACTGGGGCAATTACGACTCTCAAACGGTGATACTGGGCTGGAATACAAGGGAAAGTGATACCCTGCAACCCCGATGGGAAATTCGATGGGACAAAGGGCTGGTTGAAACTTCAAAAAATGCTGCCCTTGTTTTTTCGCTGGCTGATACCGGGGGGGCTGCCGACCCTCCGGGTGATTCGAAAAACAATGATAACAATAATGTGGAGAATAATAATGAAAAAAACAATACTGAAGAGGAGGATTCCACCGGAGATGAGGCTGACAGTGAGGAGGACGAAGAGCCGGAATTGATTGATTTTACCATACGACTGAGTGATGCGTCGGGGCAAACCCTTGATTTTCCTCTTGCCTCGTGTTCATTTGTTCAGCCACCCCTCGAACGCCAGCTTACCAAGCTGGCTTTTATGCAATCTGCTGCAAAGTCAGAAACCATCCTTCAGCATTTTTATTTTCCCCTCAACAGACTATCTGACGAATTTCCTGATTTTGATTTTGAGCATATTACAGGAATAGGCTTTTATTTTGATCAGGTGCCGCATGGTGTTGTTGCAGTAGATAATATAGGATTTAAGTAAGCAAATTTTTAGGGTGTTCAGGAATTCTGCTACAATACTGGTTATAAGCCAATTTATGTTTTTTTTGTGAAAAGTTTTCAAGGGGTTTAGGCGATTTGGGTACTTTTGTCGTTTATGTAAAGAAATAAACAATCATTACTTCAATGTGTTGATCAGGGATAGTCATTCCGACTGTTGGCAAAACCGAAATTAAATACCCACAGTGCCGGGGATTAAAGCTTACCATGATCTTCAAAAATATTACTTAAATAAAAGCTAAATGATGAATAACAGATTTTCAGTGCAAAGATTTAAAAATTCCCTTGTATTTATAATCCTTTTGGCCATAGTTTTTCCTTCCATAGGACAAACTGCTGTTGATCCGTCTGAAAAGTTCAGAAGGGCTCTGCGGATTGTAGGATTTGCCTACGTTGATCCGGTGGAGGAGGAAGAATTGGTAGAAGATGCAATACGAGGCATGCTTAAAGAACTTGATCCCCATTCTGTTTATCTTTCAGCCGATGAGTTGCGCAGAGCCAACGAGCCCCTGCTGGGAAGTTTTGACGGCATTGGCGTTCAGTTTAATATTATCAATGATACTATTACTGTGGTATCACCTGTTCCTGGTGGTCCCAGCGAAAAAGTAGGTATTTTACCAGGAGATAAGATTGTTACTATTGACGGTGAAAAATCAACAGGTAGCAAAGCCACCAACGAATATGTGATGGAGCGCCTGAGAGGTGAACGGGGTACAAAAGTAGAAGTAGGAATTTACAGAAGAGCTGCCAGTTCCATTCTTGATTTTAGTATTACCAGAGATAAGATTCCTATCAACTCACTGGATGCAGCTTTTATGGCCACACCCGAAATAGGGTATATCAAACTCAATCGCTTTTCACGTACTACCATGAATGAGTTTCGTGATGCACACAACGAGTTGCTGGGCAAAGGGATGAAGCACCTGATTCTCGATCTGAGCTTTAACTCAGGAGGATTTCTTGATGTTGCCATTGACCTGGCTGACCAGTTTATGGAGCGTAACCAGCTTATTGTTTATACCGAAGGCAATGCAGCACCAACACAGAAATTTAATTCTACCAGTGCCGGCAATTTTAAATCGGGCAAACTTGTGGTGATGATCAATGAAGGAAGTGCCTCTGCCAGCGAGATTGTTGCCGGTGCAGTGCAGGACTGGGATCGCGGTCTGCTTGTAGGTCGACGTTCATTTGGCAAGGGATTGGTGCAAAGACCCTTTGATTTGCCCGACGGAAGTGCTATCAGACTTACTACGGCGCGGTATATGACACCTACCGGTCGCAGTATACAAAAGCCCTATGATGAAGGTAAAGAAGAGTATTACATGGATCTGATGTCCCGCCTGGAAAGCGGCGAACTGGTGAGCCCTGATAAAATCGAGTTTCCTGATTCTTTGAAATATCTCACCAAAATCAACCAGCGCGAAGTTTTTGGCGGAGGTGGAATTATGCCTGACTTTTTTATTCCTCTTGATACCAACAGAGTTTCAGATTATTATTCCAAACTTTTGAGGAGTGGCGCTATCAATACCTTCAGCATTGAATATGCCAATGAAAACAGAGATTCACTTACCCGTAAATTCTCCAATATAGATAGTTTTATGGAGGGTTTTGTAGTGGATGACAACCTTCTCAATCAATTGTATGACCATGCAGAAAGCCAGGGAATAGAACGTGCTGAAAACGAAGAGGAAATGAAAGATGAATTCCTGAATCTTCAGTTAAAAGCACTCGTTGCAAGAAGTCTCTGGGATTTCAGTGCTTTTATTCAGATGCGTATGCAAATGGATGACGCGTATCTGAAAGCCATTGAAATTATTGAAGATGACACCTTTGACAAACTCAATATAAAGTATAAATAGCTGTAGACCTGGAATTTTTTTTATAGTAATTACAAAAAGAGAGGTTGCCCTTGCAGCCTCTTTTTTTATCCTGATGTTTTTTGTGAAAACCACTGGGTCATGGATGAAAGGGATGAAAATACCGGATTTCCTTTTTCTTTCAGTCGCTGTAAATGCTGATGTCCATTCGAGATCAAAACACAGTTTATCCCCATTTCAGCAGCAACCTCTGCATCATGCAGGGTATCGCCGATAAAAAGGGTGTTCTCTGCAATGATTCCTTCGGTTTCTATCAATTTACGGGCAATCCCGTTTTTGCCAAAAGCAAGATTATCTTTAATGCCCGTTATTTTTTCGAAATATCCGGAAATTCCTCTGTCATCCACAGATTGAAGCAATGCCTCATGCTTCATGGCAGAAACTATATACTGCTTTATTCCAAGGCTTTTAAAGAATGCCAGGGAAGGTGCTGCATCATGAAATAAAGGTACATCCTGCAATCCTTCATTATAGTGTACTATAAACTCTTCTGCAGGAATTTCAAAGGGTTCCTTGTTAAAATCAAACCCCAGTTGGGAGTAGTATTCTTTCACCGGGAAAGTGAATACCTTCAGGTATCTGTCTTTGCTAAGCAATTCAAGGCTGCGCTGTTTCAACATTATATTCATGCACGCAATGCAGTGATGGATATCGTTGAGCAGGGTGCCGTTCCAGTCCCAGAGTATTGTTTTTATATTATTGGTTTTCATGTTTATAGTAAATGATAGTAAAACCAGCGCAAAGGAAATACAGTTTGAGCTTTCTACAAGCAAAAATATTATAATTCCCCAACTCAACCACATTGCCGGTTAGCAGGTCTGCCAAAAAAAACTTAGGTTTGCACAAAAATTTACCATGTATATTACTTTCCTGATCATTTTTATAACGGGTGTAACCTCTTATCTTGCTTTCACCAACAGAGAAACATTTTACAACCTGAAATTCAATGCCTACCTGATTCATCATAACAGGCAGTATTACCGGTTTTTCAGCTACGGGCTCATACACGTCGACTGGATGCACCTGCTCATTAATATGTTTGTCCTGTTTTCATTTGGTACAGCGGTGGAAAGCAGCTTTTCTGAGCATTTTGGCGACCTGTCCAATCTTTATTTTGTATTGCTTTACCTGGGAGGGATCGTCTTTTCCACTGTGGCTGCCTATTTTAAACACAAAAACAATGATTATTACAATGCCGTGGGTGCCAGTGGTGCTGTTTCAGCAATATTGTTCTCAGCAATTATTATGAGACCCGACATGTCTGTTATGTTTATATTCCTGCCCATTCCCATTCCTTCGTATATTTTTGGTGCATTATACCTTATTTACTCAGCGTATATGGCTAAAAAAGCCGACGACAATGTAGGACACGATGCCCATTTCTGGGGAGCTGTATTCGGTCTGGTATTCACCATTTTACTCAATCCTTCCTTTGTTACCGGTTTTCTGGAATATATTTTTTGATAGCATCTGATTATGGGGAAAAAAATTATTTATAACGGCGGTATGCAAGATGCTCAGGAATTATCCTTTTCTCTTTCCAACCGCTCTTTCAGGTATGGCGATGGGGTGTTCGAAACCATCAGGTGCCGAAACGGTCAGCCGCTTTGGTGGTCATATCATTTCAACAGACTGAAAAAATCAGCTGAATTGCTGAAAATCGAGCTTCCCGATTCCTTTACACCTGAACAGATACAAGAAAAGATCTGTGATTTGCTCAGGGCCAATGAATTTGAAAAGGGAGCCCGTTTGCGTCTTTCGCTTTTTCGTTCATCGGGAGGATTTTATAAACCTTTGAATAATATGGGGGAATATGTTATTGAAGCCGAAGAACTGGAAAATGAAAAGTATACCATGAATAAAACCGGTTTGAATGTGGGTGTTTACCCCGAATTTACCAAAGCCTGCAATGCCCTGGGAGGCTTGAAATCTTCCAGTGCACTGTTATATGTTATGGCATCGATTTATGCGCAGGAAAACAACCGGGATGATGTGGTGATACTCAATGAAACAGGCCATGTGGCAGAAGTTACCAGCTCCAATATTTTTATGGTGGCAGGAAAGAAACTTTATACCCCTGATCTCGATCAGGCTTGTGTTGATGGAGTTATGAGAAAGGTACTCCTCGATATAAGCCAGAAGTATGGATATAAAGTGATTGAGTGCGCCATATTGCCCGATGACCTGCTCAAAGCGGATGAAGTTTTTATCACCAATGCCATTCGCGGGATACAATGGGTTAAGGGCATCAAAAACAAAAGATACTACCATGAAGTCTCATCTAATCTCATCGCTGCCCTTGAAAAAGAGGCAGTAAAAAACCTACAGGAATAAAAATTTACACACAACTATTCAAAGAATAAAAAAATTGGTCGGACGAATAGAACAAGTTAAAATAAAAACAAACCTGTTTATTTGTTTTGATTCATAAAACCGGAATTCTTTGAAAATCTGAGTTTTGTAATGTAATTAAAGAAAGTTAATTTTAGCCCATGATTCAGCAAAGAATATGATCATGGCGGTACAATTGGCTTGATTTCAAACTGCATTGCTGCTTTTTTTATATTGAGAATACCCGGCAGTATCAAACTGTAAGTGCCGCTTTAGTATCAGAAAAACATGCAACCTCTTACAACAATTTATATCGTTTGAATAAAACCAAAACTCCGACAACGTGAATTTCAAAAAATTAAAAATCGGCCAGAAACTCCAGATTACCGTATTATTGGTTACGGGACTGGTTTTTATTTCGTCCATTGGATACATAAGCCTGAAGAATCGCCAGAGAGCCCTCAGGGATACAACCACCATTGTTGACAGTCATGCTGCAGGTTACGCTGAGCAAATCAGCAATACTTTCAATGAAGATATAGCAGTTGTCAGAACCCTGGCCCAGGCTTTTTATGTACATAACAATATGGCTATTGAAGAATGGAAGCCACTTTTTGTAGATATGTACCGGCAGATTTTTGAAAACAATCCTGATTTTTATGCTCTCTGGGATAGTTGGGAATACGCTCATATTGACCCTGAATGGACGCTGCCTCATGGTCGTTTTTTGAATTATCATTTTCGTGAAGACGGCAGAATTGAGTTTCAGGAGCTCGAAAGAAGTCTGGATGGAGATCCGGATTTGTATGGAGCTGCCAAGCAGGCAGGTAGAGAAATGATTTGGGAGCCCTATCCCGATCAGCTCGAAGTAGGTGCAACGGGCACAACCCTCATGACGACTCTTACTGTGCCCATGTTTTTCAATAACCGTTACATTGGACTGGTGGGAGTGGATATTACCCTCGCAAGGCTGCAACGAATGATTTCCGAAATTCAGCCCTATGATGAGGCTTATGCCTTTCTGGTATCCAGCGAGGGGTTGTATGCCGCACATCCCCAGACTGATTTTCTGGAAACATCGCTGGCTGAGAATCTCTGGCAGGATGAGCAGGCAATGAACCTGACCGATAAAATCCGCAGAGGGGAAACTTTCAGTTTTTCCAGTGCGCACGAAAAAGGAGAAAACTATTATTATACTTTCGCACCCGTCTTTATTGGGGAAACTCAAACTCCCTGGTCGATGGGAATCGCTGTACCTGTAAAACATATTGAACGCGAAGCTACCATTCAATTCCTTATATCTGCCCTTATTGGGCTGGCAGGGCTAATCATTATGGGTGTGATCATCTGGTGGGTGGCCCGAAATATTTCCAGTCCCGTTAAGCTTATTACTGCGTTGATGCAGAGACTGGCAAAAGGAGAAATCGATACGGAAATGAAACTGCATCTGCAAACAGGCGACGAATTGCAGCAAATGGCTGAAGCATTTAATACTTCCATCGTTGGACTGGATGAGAAAACCCGCTTTGCCCAGGCCATTGGAAAGGGCAACCTGGAGGCTGAACTGGAGCTGCTGAGCGAACATGATGTTCTGGGCAAGTCACTCAAAGAAATGCAGACTGACCTTATCAAAGCAAAAAAGGAAGAGTCGCTCAGGCAGGAAGAAAACAAAATCAGGAGGTGGTCAACGGAAGGATATGCTAAGTTTTCTGAGGTTTTGCGCAACAACAATGATAATATGGAAGCATTGGCTTTCGATGTTATTCAAAACCTGGTCAAGTACCTTGAGGCCAACCAGGGTGGGATATTTATTTATAACGATGAAGATACCAACGACCCCTTTCTTGAACTGCAAGGTTGCTATGCCTATGACAGGAAGAAATATCTCGAAAAGAAAATCTATCCGGGTGAAGGACTGGTAGGAACCTGTTTCAAAGAAGGAAAAACCATCTACATGACCCAGTTGCCGCAGAACTATATTCGCATTACCAGTGGCCTGGGCGATGACAATCCGGGAGCCCTTATCATTGTTCCTTTGGTTTTAAATGATGACATTTATGGGGTGATCGAAATTGCTTCTTTCAATGAATTTAAACCCTATCAGATCGAATTCATTGAGAAAATCGGAGAAAGTGTTGCTTCTACCATTTCCAGTGTAAAAACCAACCTGCAAACCACCGTTTTGCTTGAAAAATCGCAGCAGCAGGCCGAAGAGATGAAAGCCCAGGAAGAGGAAATGCGACAGAACATGGAAGAACTGCATGCCACACAAGAGGAAATGGCACGTAAAAGTGCAGAAATGGAAGGAATCCTCAATGCCCTGGACTCTTCCAGCTATGTGATAGAATACGATTTGTCCGGAAAAATTATCAATATTTCTGATTCTTATCTTAAATTGTTGAATATTTCAAGGCAGGAGGTAATAGGAACACACCATGCTGATAAGATGGAACTTACCGAAGAACAGAAACAGGATTATGAAAAGTTCTGGAACCTGATTAAAAACGGTAATACTCAGCATCAGGAAGTAAAAATACAGGTAGAAGACAGAAGCTTCTGGCTGGCTGAAACTTACACGCCCATTTTTGATCATAACGGAAAACCCTATAAAATTTTCAAAATAGCCAATAACATTACCGACAGTAAAACCAGGGCTGAAAAGCTGGCAGAAGAAAACCAGATGCTTAGACAGAGAATTGAAAATCTCAATAAAGAAAAATAAGGCAGGGATAAAAGTTTTGGTAATTTTGCACTTTATTTACCTTAAAAAATATTCTGCATATGTACCGGTTTTTACCTCTTCTTATTATCACTTTTCTCTTTACTGATTTCTCCTGGTCTCAACCTCCGAGCATTGAAAATATGAACCAGGCGAGGGAATATTTTAATGCGGGGGTTAAAAAGGGAATAACCGGTGAATTTGAAAGTGCCATTGAGGATTTCAATGAAGCCATTGAGCTCAACCCCTTATTTGCCGAAGCTTATCTTTACAAAGGGCTTGCGGAAATTGAATTGAGCAATTATGAGGAAGCGGTGCGTGATTTTACCATTACCATCGAGCTGGACCCGGCCTTTTCCGATCAGGCTCATTATTTCAGGGGACTGGCCCGCTATTATCTGGAGCTGTACGAAGCTGCTATTGAAGACCTGAGCATTGCTGTTCGAATGAATCCTGATTTTGTTTCCTTCTATCAACGTGGCAAAGCCAACCTGAAACTGAAAGAATACAGACGTTCACTTCAGGATTTTGATATCGCACTCAGGTTGAAAGAAGATTTTTACGAAGGTTATCTGTACAGGGGCATTAGTCTGTATTACCTGGAAGATTATGAAGAAGCCATGCTTGACCTGGAACTTGCCAAAAAACATCTTCCCCAAAATGCGGAAGCACATTATTACAGTGGTTTGGTGAGGTTAAAGATACAGAATAGCTATGTGGCTATTGAAGATCTTGACAAAGCCCTGGAGTTGGACCCTGAGCTTTCAGTGGCCTATGAAGCAAGAGCCGATGCAAGGCAAAATACCGGTAATGTATCCGCTGCCCAACAAGACCGTCAAAAAGCAATTACTCTGCAGGAAACAAAAGCAGAATCCGATGTGCCGCAATCCACTCCATCAGCACAAAGACAAGCAGGAGCATCCACGGACATCAATTTTGCCGATCTGTTCAACGCATCAGCTAAAGAACAGCAAAACGATGACCAACCGGAAGATGATCCTAAGCCTCAGCCTCAAATCACTGTTGCAGCGGAAAAACCGGCGCAACCAACGGCAGAAACTGTGAAACCTCAGCCTGCAGCAAATACTGTTACAGATTTTTCGCAGCTTGAATCCGGAACCTACAGCCAGGATTTTACAAAAACACCTTTGCGTGGATTTGGCGTGCAGGTGGCAAGTTATTCCAATACCGACAACCTTTCAAATCTTGCCAAAGCCTATGAAGAAAAATACGCCAAACCTGTTTATATCAATGTGGCCAATGTAAATGGACGCATTTTATATAAACTGATTATTGGGCAGTTTGATACGAGAAACCCTGCCGAAACCTTTCGCGACAATTTGCGCAACGATAATTTTCCCGACTCTTTCCTCGTGGTTTTCGAAAATCTTTGATACATTGCCAGTGAGCTAATCTTAGCATCCGGGAAATTTCCTCCTGATTTTACATGTTTCCTGTAAATATAAACCCTCATTGTTTAAACAATTGAGGGTTTACATCATTATTCTAATGTGGCTATGTTGATTTTCAGTTAGAATGCCTTTTGATCATTCTTGCAGACCCAATATTCAGCTAATACCTGCTGACCAGATTGCATTCATCGGGTCTTCCTGTCTCACTGGCATTGCATCCGGTCGACTGATTTTTATCTTTTTATATTGAAAAGCAGTTTATGCTATTTAAATTAAAGTTTTTTTAAGCTGAGCAGAAAACAGATACAAAAAAAAAGGTTATTTTTGTTACATACATGTTGTTTTATACAAATCAGGTCAAACCATCAATTTTAATACAATACTATGGGATTTATAAATTTTGACAAGACGCAGCTTATCAATCTTGAATATTCTTTGGGGAAAGAAATGCTTAGAAGTAACCGTGCCGGTTCGTTTTCCTGCACTACTATCATAGGTTGCAACACCCGGAAATATCATGGATTGTTGATATGTCCTCAACCACTTTTGGGGAATACCCGCCATGTATTATTATCTAAAATTGATGAAACTGTAATTCAGAGAGATGCCGAATTCAACATCGGCATCAACAGGTATCCGGGTGTTTATAACCCCAAAGGGCACAAATATGTGCGAAATTTTGAAGCTGATATTATCCCGAAAATTACCTACAGAGTAGGAGGGGTTGTGTTGACCAAAGAAACCCTGTTTATTTCAGAACAGCAAAAAGTTATGATTCGCTACACGCTGGAGGAGGCACAATCACCCACCACCTTGAGGATAAAGCCTTTTCTTGCTTTCAGAAACATCCACGAATTAAGCAAAAAGAATATTTACCTCGACACCAAATATGAGTCTGTAGCCAATGGGATTAAGACGCGCATGTACGATGGTTACTCATCCTTATTTATGCAGGTCTCCAAAAACAAAACTGAATATGTTCATACCCCCGACTGGTACGAAGATCTGGAATATTTTCATGAAGAAAGAAGAGGGTATGAGTCGAAAGAAGATTTGTATGTGCCCGGCTTTTTTGAGTTTCCCATAAAAAAAGGAGAAAGTGTAATTTTCTATGCAGGCACAGAAGAGGTAAACCCTTCTATGATAAGCAGAAGCTTTAACAAAGAGCTCAATAACAGAACCCCAAGAAATACCTACGAAAACAGCCTGATAAATTCTGCTGAACAGTTTTTTTACAAACATAACGAAGGAACTGATGTCATAGCAGGATATCCATGGTACGACCGTGTAGGAAGATATACTTTTATTTCCCTTCCCGGGTTGTCCTTTGCCCGCAACGCTGAAAAAGCATGCGAGGAAATAGTTCAGACCATGGTATCCCAGATGAAAGGTTCTGATTTTCCCGAAACCGGAAGAGGCCCTGCAACAACCTACCAATCAGCAGACACTAATCTTTGGTTTATCTGGGCATTGCAGCAGTGCTGGTGCCAGAAAAAGAAAAAAGAAAATGTGTGGAAAAGTTACGGAAAAACCATCACAGGAATTCTCGAATCACTTGCCACCGGAAAAGAATGGATAAAGATGCACAATAACCATCTGCTGCATATCGAACCTTCCTATCCTAATCTGACATGGATGAATGCTGTTGTAGATGGCAAACCGGTGACACCACGCTTTGGCTATGTGCCGGAAGTAAATGCCCTGTGGTACAATGCTTTGAAGTTTGCCATTGAAGCTGCTGCGGAAAGCAAGGACAAAGCATTTGTGAAAAAATGGACACCTGTGGCAGAGGCGATACCCGAAAACTTCAACGATATTTTCTGGAAAGAAGAAAAAGGAGGTTTATACGATTATGTGCATGAGAATTTCAAGGATGAAAGCATCCGACCCAATCAGATAATAGCTGCCGCGCTGCCATATTCACCGCTGGCTGAAGACAAGAGAAAACGTATCGTAGATATTGTTACCAGGCGGCTGCTCACTCCCAGGGGATTAAGGACTTTGTCTCCTGAAAATCCTGCCTACAAAGGAAAATATAATGGTAATGAACGCGAGCGTGATGCAGCATTGCACCAGGGAACTGTGCACCCCTGGTTGCTCGGCCATTTTGCCGAGGCCTACCTGAAAATTTATGGCAAACAGGGGGTGGAATTTATCGAAAAGCTATACAATGATTTTCAGGCAGATATGATTGAAGACGGCGTAGGCACCATCTCGGAAATTTTTGAAGGCGATCCACCCCATTCAGGTAGGGGAGCAATTTCTTTTTCAGGCAGTGTCGCTGAGTTGCTGAGAATGAGATTTATGATTGATTCCCTTAAAAACGAAAAATAATTCTACTGATACATAATCAGGGGATAGAAATCATCTGGATTTTCTCTCCAGAAAATGATTAAAGGAATACTGAAAATCCTTATTGAAGAAAAGAAATTAAAAAAGTTTGTATTGATAAACTACAAAAATAATTTGACTATATGAAGGTGTTAATGTTTGGTTGGGAGTTTCCACCACATATTTCAGGAGGGCTGGGTACTGCCTGTTACGGGTTGACCAAAGCACTGTTGAAATGTGGCGTGGAATTGATTTTTGTTGTTCCAAAAGCTTATGGTGACGAAAAACCCGGCTCCATTAAGCTTGTTAATGCCAGCGATGTTGCCATCAATGTGCAGGATGAAATATTTAAAGAGTATGTAGATCATATTTCATTTGTGGAAGTTGATTCCACTTTGGTCCCCTACGCTGATGACGAACAGTACTACCACATCATGGAGAGTATTGAAAAGGGAGTAACCTTTGAGAAAGGGCCTGTAACCAGCCAAAAGTTTAATTTTTCGGGAGGATACGGAAAAAACCTTATGGAAGAGGTAAAACGATATGCCATGCTGGCTCTTGAGGTAGCACGGCAGCATGATTTTGACCTTATTCATGCCCATGACTGGCTCACGTACATGGCAGGAAAAGAAGCCAAAAGGATATCCGGAAAGCCTCTGATTGTGCACATGCACGCAACGGAGTACGACCGTTCGGGCGAAAATATGAATACCCTTGTTTTTGACATAGAAAAAGCAGGCATGGAGGCTGCTGATGTGGTGATTGCTGTGAGCAACATGACCAGAAATACTGTCATACAGCGTCATGGAATTGACCCCGGCAAGGTTATAACCGTTCATAATGGTGTGGAGCCTTCCGAAAAAGAACTGGATACCGATATACCCCGTCACCTGGATGAAAAAATTGTTACATTCCTGGGAAGAATAACCTACCAGAAAGGACCCGAGTATTTTATTGAGGCAGCTTACAAAGTTCTTCAACGCGATGAAAATATCCGCTTTGTTATGGCCGGCAGTGGCGATATGCTGCCGAAAATGATCAGACGTGTTGCCAGACTTGGTATTGCCAACAAGTTTCATTTTACCGGATTTTTAAAAGGCGATGATGTAGATAAGATGTTTGGGATGTCTGATGTATATGTCATGCCTTCCGTGTCAGAACCCTTTGGGATATCTCCCCTGGAAGCTATGAGAAGCAATGTCCCTGTTATTATTTCCAAACAGTCAGGAGTAGCTGAAGTATTACAACATGCTATCAAGGTAGATTTCTGGGATATTGATGCTATGGCCGATGCTATTTATGCCCTTACGCATTACCAGGGATTACCCTCTATCTTCAAAAAACATGGAAAAGAAGAAGTTGACAATATTAAGTGGGATCAGGCAGGTGTTAAAGTGAAAGAAATCTACGAAAAGTTTCTCTCATAAACAGTTCCCTGTAATTCAAATTAAAAATAAGTTGAACATCACACTGCCCGGGCAGTCAAAACAAAGATACACTATGAAGTCAATATGTTTTTATTTTCAGGTTCACCAGCCATTCAGATTAAAAACCTACCGATTTTTTGAAATAGGAAATGATCACAACTATTTTGATGAATATGCCAATCGCTATATGATACGTCAGCTGGCAGAAAAATGCTATCTGCCCGCCAATCAGATTTTACTCGATTTAATTAAGAAACACAAAAAAGATTTCAGGGTTGCTTTCAGTATTTCCGGAATGGCCATCGAGCAATTTGAGATGTATGCTCCCGAAGTGCTCGACAGCTTTAAGAAACTTGCCAAAACCGGGCAGGTTGAGTTTCTTGCAGAAACCTATAACCATGGACTTTCTTCGTTAAAAAGCAAGAAAGAATTTTCCAGACAGGTGAAAATGCATGAAACCAAAATCCAATCTCTTTTTGGGGTAAAACCCGGTGCTTTCAGGAATACTGAACTGATTTACAATGATGATATCAGTAAACTGGTTTTTGGACTGGGCTATAACACCATTTTAACCGAAGGGCCCAAGCATATCCTGGGATGGAAAAGTCCCAATCTGCTCTATTGCAGCGCAGCCAACCCCAAGGTAAAACTCCTGATGAAAAACTTCCAGATGAGCGATGATATCGCCTTTAAATTCTCGGTAAAAGAATGGAGCGAATGGCCGCTAACCGCAGAAAAGTATGCCGGATGGCTTAAAGCATTAGATCCCAAAACCGAAGTGGTAAACCTGTTCATGGATTATGAAACCTTTGGACAGAATCAGTCTCAAAAATCCGGCATATTTGACTTTCTGTTGAACCTGCCAAAAGAAGTGCTGAAAAATTCTGATTTTACTTTCCAGACACCTTCCCAGGTATCAAGAAACTTACAGCCTGCATCGCCACTGCATGTTCCCTATCCTATATCCTGGGCAGATGAAGAAAGAGATATCACTGCATGGCTGGGAAATGAAATGCAAAATGAAGCATTTAATAAACTCTTTGATCTGGAGCCCTTGGTTGCCAAATGTAATGATGATAAAATTCTCAATGACTGGAACAGACTGCAAACCAGCGATCATTTCTATTACATGTCAACCAAATGGTTTTCCGAAGGAGTAGTGAAAACAAGAATTAGTCCTTACAACTCCCCATATGATGCATTCATAAATTATATGAATGTCCTGGTCGATTTTGAAATCAGGGTCAAGAAATATTGTAGCCAGAAAAAATCCAGAAGCTCGGCAAATCGGGCAGAAAATGCAAAACCTGGCTCCGGAACAATTGCTGAGACTTCGACAAAAACAGCCGGAAAGAAAACTCCTGCCAAAGGAAAAAAGAGTTGAATATTTAGTACAGATTAAAAAAAACTTTCAAATGTTTCCTGACAACACAGGAAACCCAGCGGCAATGAACAGGTATAAAGAATACTGCAACGTAGTGGCTTGCAGTATTCTTATTTCCTTTTATAATCTATTTTCTCCCGCAATAAAAATTTACAGTATCAACAACTATTGTTGTTTTGAAAATATAAAATATAGTTCTATTAAATTATTTTGCCGGGCTTATGTGTTGAGTGGGATTGGATTTTAGAGTGCAGTCCGCAATTTCGATTCTGATTTTTTTTGTAAATTCGCCTGCTTTTTGGAATTAAAGGATATAATAAATTAAACTGATTAAACTATGACAGACAATTTTAAGATGCCTGATTACTTGTTCGAAGTAAGCTGGGAAGTGTGTAACAAGCTGAGTGGCATCCATACATCGATAAGCACCAAAGCTTTATCGTTGTCAATACCCATGCAGGACAACTACATGTGCATTGGTCCGGATGTATGGAAAGAAACCCATGGAAACCCTGAGTTTATAGAGGATAAGTATCTCTATAGATCATGGAGGAAACAAGCACAAAAAGAAGGACTTCATTTTCGCATCGGACGCTGGAATATTCCCGGCGAACCCATTGCCATTCTGGTTGACTTTACACCCTTGTTTGCTGAAAAGGACACCATTTTTGCCGATTTATGGACAAAATTTGGACTGAACTCTCTCAGCGGACAATGGGATTACACCGAACCAGCATTGTTTGGATACGCTGCCGGTAAGGTAATTGAAAGTTTTTATGATTATCATCTTTCATCACGTGAAACCCTGATAGCACAGTTCCACGAATGGATGACCGGTGCAGGTGTGTTGTACCTCAAAGACCGTGTTCCCCAGGCCGGAATATTGTTTACCACCCACGCAACTTCTCTGGGAAGAGCCATGGCAGGGCAGGGGTATCACCTATACTCTGAGATGGGTAATAATAATAATGAAGCTAAAGCCAATGAACTGGGAGTGGTTTCCAAGCACAGCATGGAGAAAACGGCTGCATCGAATGCAGATGTTTTTACCGCAGTCAGCAAGCTTTCTGCCAAAGAATGCCACAAGCTGGTAGAGAAAGAAGTGGATTTTATTACTACCAACGGATTCAATAACGCATTTGTACCCCAGGTGGACGAATTTGCGCAAAAAAGAAAAATTTCGCGCAAGCGCCTTCTCGAACTTACTTCCGGATTGCTTAACCAACCCATAGCAGAAGACAGCCTGCTGATGATCAACAGCGGAAGATATGAGTTTAAAAACAAGGGCATTGATGTTACCATTGATGCATTGGGCAAACTCAACAAACAAGAACTCAAGAACACAGTGGTTGCATTTATCATGGTTCCCGGCAACCAAACCGGAGTAAGACCTGAAGTGGTAGCCAGGATGAAAAAGCCCGACTTCAAAGCACCCCTGTTTAACGAGTACACTACCCATAAGATTGTTAATGAATCAGCCGACCCGATTATCAACCGGCTTCGTGAAGCTGGACTGAACAACAGCCCTGAGGATAAAGTAAAGGTTGTATTTGTCCCGGCCTATCTCAATGGTTCAGACGGAGCACTCAACTTAAGCTATTACGATGCCCTCATAGGCATGGACCTTAGTCTGTTTCCATCTTATTACGAACCCTGGGGCTATACACCCATGGAAAGTATCGCTTTTCATATCCCCACCCTTACCACATCCCTGTCAGGATTCGGTATCTGGGTCAGGGAAAGTTTCTCTGATAACAATGCAGCTGTTACTGTTCTGGAACGTAATGATCACAACCAGCAAGAAGTAGTAGAAGGTATCTTTTCATACCTGCATACCCTGATTGAAGAAAAAGGACTTGGACAGTTTAACAATGATAAAGATGGTTTCAACAGTTTTGCCCATGCAAATCTGGTTCCCCTCAGAGAACAAGCCGCCGAAATAGTGAAATCATCATTGTGGGAAAGACTGGTTTCCAACTATCATGATGCCTTTAAGGCTGCTTCTGATAAAGCAGCAGAAAGAGCACATCTGTTCAAATCTAAAAAACAACCCGTTAAACCTCAGCTAAAGGCAAAGGTTTCCAAGCCTAAGTGGAAAAAAGTGCTCATCGAGATCAGTATTCCGAAAGAATTGGAAGATTTGCAGCGCTTATCACGCAACCTTTGGTGGACATGGAACTATGAAGCTGAAGAGTTATTCAGTCGCATAGATACTGATCTCTGGGAAAAATCAGAGAAAAGTCCTCCACGCTTACTCGATAATCTGACCGTTGAGCATTACCAGAAGCTTATTGAGGACAAAGCCTTCATGTCGGATTATACACGTGTAGTCAAAAAATTTGATGACTATATGAAAGCAGGAGAGAAGAAAACCTCCGATCAAATTGCTTATTTCAGCATGGAGTATGGCTTGCATACCTCCGTAAAGATTTATTCAGGTGGTTTGGGTGTGCTTGCCGGCGACTTCCTCAAACAAGCCAGCGACGATAATATTGATATGATAGCCGTCGGGTTGTTGTATCGTTATGGCTATTTCACTCAGAATCTTGCATTGAATGGTGAGCAACTGGCCAACTACCATGCTCATAACTTCACCTATATGTCGGCACAGCCCGTTAGAAATGAAATGGGTGAATGGTTGAAAATCAGCATCGCTTTCCCCGGACGAAATATTTATGCCAAAATCTGGAGGATTGATGTTGGCCGTATTCCGCTTTATTTACTGGATACAGATATTCCTGAAAATGCTTCCATTGACAAGGTGGTTACTCATCAACTCTATGGCGGTGACTGGGAGAACCGCTTCAAGCAGGAGTTCCTGCTGGGTATCGGAGGTATCAGAATGCTGGATGCACTGGAACTGAAACCCAGTATTTATCATTTGAACGAAGGACACGCAGCTTTTGCCGGTTTGGAAAGATTGAGAAAAATTGTTCAGGATGATAAACTCAGTTTTGAAGAAGCCCTTGAAGCTGTTAGATTCAGTAGTTTGTTTACTACCCATACACCCGTTCCTGCTGGTCATGACTTTTTCAGTGAAGACATGTTGCGTACTTATATGCCCCATTATGCCGAAAGACTTGGAATTAGCTGGGAACACTTTATGGCCCTGGGTAAAATGCACCCCGAGCTTGCTGAGGAGCGATACTCTATGAGTGTGCTGGCAAGTAAGCTTTCCAGTGAGGTGAACGGCGTAAGTAAGATTCACGGTGGTGTTTCAAGAGATATGTTTAAAGATTTGTATCCCGGAAACTTTACGGATGAAATACATATCGGCCACGTAACCAACGGAGTGCATTATGGTACCTGGTGTGCGCCTGAATGGCAGAAACTTTACGAAGAGAAATTCGGAGCAGATTTTCATAAAGATGTTTCTGACCCCAAGCAATGGGAAAAAATCTATGATGTGCCCGACAAGCAAATCTGGGAAATGCGTCAACAGCAGAGAACCAGGCTGATGGAGTTCATCAAGAAGCGTTTGCTTGATAATCTTGCCCGTCGCCAGGAAACTCCCAAGAAAGTTTACCAGACACTTGACGGACTGGACGACAAAGCGTTAACCATTGGTTTTGCCCGCCGCTTTGCCACCTATAAGCGTGCACAACTGCTTTTCAATGATCTGGAAAAACTTTCACGCATTGTCAACAATCCTGATATGCCCGTGCAGTTCCTTTACGCAGGAAAAGCGCACCCTGCAGACAAAGCAGGTCAGGAATTGATCAAACACATCGTGGAAGTATCCAAGAAAAAAGAATTCAGGGGTAAAATTATTTTCCTTGAGGATTATGACATGGAACTTGGAGAAGCACTGGTAAAAGGTGTTGATATCTGGTTGAATACTCCCACGCGACCCCTCGAAGCTTCGGGAACATCCGGACAGAAAGCGGTTCTCAATGGTGTTATGAACTTCAGTGTTCTCGATGGTTGGTGGGGTGAAGGGTATAAACCCGAAGCCGGCTGGGCCATCAAGGAAGAAAAAACCTATGACAACCAGGCTTACCAGGATGAGCTGGATGCTGAAATCATTTATAATTGTTTTGAAAACGAAATCATCCCCATGTTCTACGATCGCGACAGTGATGGCATTCCTGTTGAATGGATCAGATGGGTTAAGAACAATATCGCCGGTATTGCTCCCCATTATACCAACAAACGGATGATGGATGATTATTTCAAAAAGTTTTACAACAAGCTGTTTAAGAATTCTGACCTCATTCATGCCAATGATTATGAAAAAGCCAAAGAACTGGCCAGGTGGAAGACAAGCATGATCAGAAGGTGGGACAGCATTGAGCTTAATTCGCTCAATCTTATGAATACTGCCGATAATTCGCTTTTGCTGGGAGACAACTTTACAGCAGAACTGGTACTTGATATCCACGACTTTAATGAAAAAGATTTTGGTGTTGAAGTTGTATTTATCCAGAAGACTTTTGAAGGAGAAGAAACCGTTATTTCTGTTTATGAAATGGAACAGCTCAAACGGGAAAAAAATCTTCTCACATTCAAATGCCAGGTGCCGGCTCAACGTGTGGGAATTTATAACTATGCCTTCCGCATGTTCCCTAAACACCCAATGTTGCCCCATCGTCAGGACTTAAATCTTGTGAAGTGGTTCTAAACCCGTATAACTGAAATTATTAATCCCTGCCCATAATATATTGGGCGGGGATTTACATTCTTTATTATTTATACAAAAACAAATATTCTATGAAGTTATTAGAAGGAAAAGTAGCTCTTGTGACAGGCGGTTCAAGAGGTATAGGAAAAGCCCTGGTACTTGCATTCGCAGCACATGGCGCTGATGTAGCTTTCTCCGATCTTAAATATGACGATAAAGCTCAGGAGCTGGAGAATGAAATAAAGCAGCTGGGTGTGAAAGGTAAAGGCTACGCTTCTGATGCCAGCAGCTTTACTGACAGCGAAAAACTGGTTGACGAAGTTGCCACTGATTTTGGACGCATTGATGTGCTGGTAAATAATGCCGGTATTACCCGCGATACACTGCTCATGCGCATGACCGAAGACATGTGGGATGATGTGATCCGCATCAACCTCAAATCAGCCTTTAACCTTACCAAAGCGGTGCAAAAATACATGCTCAAACAACGCAATGGAAGCATCATCAATATGAGCTCGGTTGTAGGACTTGGAGGTAATGCCGGACAAGCCAACTATGCCGCCTCCAAGGCCGGTATGATTGGTTTTACCAAATCTGTAGCCCAGGAACTGGGTGCACGCAACGTTCGTTGCAATGCTATCGCACCGGGTTTTATTGAAACTGATATGACGGCAGGTCTCCCCGAGGAAGTGAAAAAAGGATGGGCAGAAAAAATTCCGCTTAAAAGGGCAGGAACTGCTGATGACGTTGCCAATGCAGCGCTTTTCCTCGCTTCAGATCTTTCAGGTTATATCACAGGCCAGGTATTGGCAGTTTGTGGGGGTATGACCAAATAAAAGATTTTTTCTGAATTGAGCCGGTGACACTCAACCTCATAATATTGCAGGCTGTCTCAAAAATTATTTCCATTTATTCCTGAAAAACAATTGCTCATTACCTGGTAATGTCACGTTTCAACAGGGTGATAGGCAGGAAATACTAGTTTTGGAGACAGC
This sequence comes from Sphingobacteriia bacterium, assembly GCA_011390575.1. Taxonomy (GTDB): domain Bacteria; phylum Bacteroidota; class Bacteroidia; order Bacteroidales; family UBA7960; genus SKVR01. The sequence goes on along the minus strand of JAABSE010000039.1, from coordinate 2,673 downwards.
TTTTTTATGGCCTGCTGTGTAGCAATTTATAGTGGTTCCATAAGATCCATAAAAAAAAGAGCCCCGTATGAGGCTCTTCTTCTTCAGAATAATTATCAAGGAGATTAAACTAAATCTTTTTTTGCCAATAATACCGATTGATTGGCGTTACAATCATGGACAATTGCATTGCAAATGTACAACATTATTTAGAATCAGTCTAAATAAAAATAATTTTACAACGTTAAGGTTTCTAAATCCTTTGGAAGAAAAAATTATCTTTGCCCGAATAATATCAACTTCTACACTTCTTTATGACATTTCATTTCCGCAGGATTCTTCATACCTACTTTCTCGTCCTCTCTATTTTCTTTGTTTTCATTATCTTCAATGGTTTTGCCGGCTTCGCAGGGGAGCCCCAAAAAGTCAGAATAGAGCATCAACAGGAGTTTCGGTTTACTCCCGGTGCCAGACATGAAAACCAATTAGCAGTAAATGAAATCTTGCAAATGATATCGGAGGGGAGTGGTAAACTACGGGTTTTTACTTCCTATAATTTAGAATCTCAGATTACCGTGGGATCTTTTGATACCCTGCCGGGGAATTACACTTTATTTCTTGAAATGGAACGTTTGCACCTTAGCGGTGATTTGGAATATCGTGACTTTCCCCTTACAGAATTTATTACACCACCATTTTTAGATATCCTTGTACAGGTGAAAGCTGAAGATGGAAATATTCTGAAGGAGGTTGCCCTGAAAAATGTCAAATGGCAGGATATCAATCCGGGGGATAGCTTGACTGCTTTCACCATTAACGGAAACAGAATCAATGGGAAAGAAGAGATTATCATTGGCAGAGTCATTTTTCATTATGGTGAAGATTTTACGAACAAGGTTACAACCTTAAAAAACGCCTTAAACTCCTATTATGAGGCCGACCTATTGCTCGATAAGGCAACTGAACAGATGAATGAAATCCATCCCCGGGATTATGAAAGAGCCATTCTTGATGAGTTCAAAGTCTGTGAGGCTGAGTTGATTGTCAGTAATCTGACCTATGCAAAATTCCGGGATGTTTTGCCTCTGTCACAAAATGATCCTCTGGATATCCGGATTCGGCTCGATTCGGTTTCAGCAAAGTCAATACAACTAAGAGAAACATTTAATGAAATTCTTTCTCATCTGGACATGCATCTTTATAATACCGGACTGGATTATCTGGCTGAGGGTAAGCACGGAAAAGCCATGGAGTTATTCGGGCGGGTACTTGTTTACAACCCGATGCATATCCCGGCCCATGTGCAGTTGGGCATCCATGAGATGGCTTCCGGACAGCCTCAGATTGCGATGGAACGTTTTGTAAACCTCATGGGTGAAGTGGGGCTTCCGGCACAATGGAAAGAGGAGGCCGGTGATTTTGTTTCCCGATTGTTTGCTTCGGAAATAACCAAAGCGGAAGAAGTGATGGAAGATGGCCGATTCCTGGATGCCTTGCATATTCTGGCTGAGGTGGAAAAGTTTTGTGCAGCCATTCATCAGTGGGAATGCCCGGTAACCTTACAGGAAAGAATATCGGAAGCCCACTACGGGATGTATCGTTCTTATTTGTCAGTGGCCAAACGAGCCTATACCACCCAAAACTATTCATTTGCTGTGTTGTATGCCGAAAGCGCGCTTGATTATCAAAAGAATAACAATTCATACATCAATTCAGATTCGGAGGTTACAGAGTTATTACAATGGATTGCAGATGGATATTTTGAGGAAATAAAGGTAGCATTTCAGAATCTTGATTTTGCATTGGCACTGAAACTCGCCAAAGATGTTCGTGACCTTTGTGAAAAGTATAGTGATAAAGGTTTAAGCTGCAAAGAAGATGCCGAACTGCTGGCCAGTAAGGCCGAAGAGCAAAAGCGTTCAGCAGAGCGTATGGTCATTCCGGTGGTGTTGACTGAACCTGCGGTTCAGAGAGGTGAATTGAGCCGGGAGCAGGCTGCAGAACGGGTCAAAGACATGTTGTCGAAAGGACACCTGAAGGCATGGGCAGGAGAAACCGATGAAGCACGTGAACATCTCAACAATTTAATGCATTACGCCATAAGGTATGAACTGCGCAAAGATTCAATTCTTAATGAGCGTATCGTGAGTCTTACAGAAATGATTGCCGGTAAAGAATGTGAAATTGCATACAGAGACATAGAAACCCTTCTTGCTACACTGAATGATTACCTTCAAAAAGGATATTATTCCGAAGCCCGTCAAAGTTATGACCGGATTATTGAGTTGAATGCATCAGGGGAGGATTGCGACTGGAGTTTCTCAGATACCCTCAGGCAGTTGGTGTTTATTGAAAAAGTAACTGAATACCAGCAAATGATGCATAAAGCTCAGAGTGCATACTTTGAAGCAGGGGAGAACGGTTTTGGCGAATTCATAGTACTGTATATTCTTGCAGGCGAATATTTTGGTTCTCAACAGCTCAGTCAGTATGGTATAGAACACCGGACTCTTATTGAATTTTCTGCCCACTCATCCAACTCGGCATTGATAATGGCAACCATTCGTTATTTATCTGAGGAAGGCTATCATCCTGAAATCATTGACTTGCTGAGGATATTGCAGCGTCAGGGCTTTGCTGCCAGAGAACTTCGGACCCTACAGGAACAGGCAGGAGCACAAATGGCAATTCACC
>JAABSE010000038.1 GCA_011390575.1 Sphingobacteriia bacterium | reverse complement strand
GGATTTTAAGATTAGGATGCAGGTTGAGGGCCCACTCCACAATGCGGTAATCCAGCAAAGGGACCCGGGTTTCCAACGCAAAATGCATGCTTGCGCGATCCACTTTTACCAGCAAATCGTCGGGAAGGTAGTATTTGAGATCAAACAGGGACTGCTGCTGAGCGGGAGTCAATGAAGCCAGATGGTCGTCGAAATTTTCCTCCAACCGGAAATCGCGGTAAAATTCCGGATGCAGAAAATTCCGGGTATCCTTGCGTGAAAACAGGTATTGTTCCTGCGAAAAGATATGGCTTTTGAGCATGGCATCAGGCACATCATGAAAAAGAGATGCAGTCCTGCGATACTTCATCGGGCCGAAGGGAAGAAGCATAGAGGCAGGTTGTTTAAACCGTTTTACCCATGGATGGGCCAGTCGTTGGGCCCAGGCATAAGCACCATATCCCATAAAGAGCTCATCGCCCCCATCGCCCGAAAGGGTAACTGTAACATGCCTGCGCGCCATCTGCGAAACCAGCAAGGTGGGGATGGCCGATGAATCGGCATAAGGCTCATCATAAATATCTGTAAGTCTGGGCATCCACTCCAGGGTATCTTTTTCGGTGGCCACCATAGATTGGTGGTTGGTCCCGAGATGTTGGGCAATTTTGGCCGCATAACCCGATTCGTCATAGTCCTTATCCCAGAAACCGATGCTAAAGGTATTGATGGGCGAATCGTGAAGACTTTGCGCCACTGCTGTTACAAGGCTGGAATCGACTCCCCCGCTCAGGAACGTTCCGTAGGGCACATCGGCAATCAAACGGTACCTGACAGAAGATTCCACCAGTGCTTTCAGTTCATAGAGGGCCTGTTGGGGATCCGCCTGAATGACGGGGGTATTGATTTTGTCTTCAGCACGCCAGTAAGGATTCAGGGTAAGTTGATCCTTGTGGAAAACGGCACTGTATCCTGCCGGGAGCTTTTTAATTTCTTCATAAATACTTTGGGGGGCCGGAATATAACCCAGGTGCAAAAACTGGTTAATGGCGGTATAATCCCTTGTGAGGTATTTTTTCAGGGCCGGTTCGTGAGAAAGCACTTTTAATTCAGAGGCGAAAGCAAATAACCCATCTTTCAAGAAATAATAAATGGGTTTTATTCCCAGGCGGTCGCGAAAAAGAAAGAGTTTACGTTCTTTTTTATCCCAGATAGCAATGGCAAACATGCCATTGAGGCGGTTTACAAAGTCGGCACCCCACAGGGCAAAAGCTTCAAGGATAATTTCAGTGTCGGAATGGGTTCGGGGAACGAATGAGGGTTTGTATTGCTCAATCTCTTTTTGTATTTCCCTGAAATTGTAAATTTCTCCGTTATATACCATCACATAGCGCCCGCAATGAGAATGCATGGGTTGGTTGGCATCTTCACTCAGGTCAATGATACTGAGCCGCAAATGCCCCAGCAACACATGCTGATCACGAAAATGCCCACGGGCATCGGGGCCTCTGTGAGCCAGTTTTTCCAGCAAAGCACTCACATCAATTTTTGCATTATCTTCAGGGTAGATAAACCCCAGTATTCCGCACATATTCGTAGTTTTATCTGTAAAAGTAAGAAAAGCCGATATTTAAAATTGAAAAAAGTTTTTTTTAATGCTGTGTTTTTATAATTTAGCCGCACAGTTAAATACCAACCTGTTTTAAAATACCGCATGACAAAAACCGCTAATACAGACACGAGTAAACTATTGGAGCAAGCCTGGAAAAAGTTTGACAAGCGAGACTTTGATGGAGCAGAAGGATTATTCTCTTCTGTTGAAGAAGAGGGCAGCAGCCAGACAGAGGCCTTATACGGACAAGCTGCCTGCCTGCTGCGCAAGAAAGAATACGCCCAGGCCATTGAGCATCTGGAATCTTTACTGGAATTGGATCCCAATGATTTCAAATACTATCATACCAGGGCTTTATGCTACGGAGGTGAAGAAAACTATGAAGAAGCCGTAAACGATCTGGAAAAAGCCATAGAACTGGCCGGAGACAGACATGACCTGTACTACGATTTGGGCGGTACTTTTCTGGCTTCCAAAGACTACAAAAGAGCAGCTCAGTGTTTTGAAAAATGCATTGATATTGATAACAAATGCTTCGAAGCCTGGGTAGGAAAAGCCATGGCAGCCTATTTCAACAAAGAACAGAAAGCAGCTTTCGAATTTGTTAATATCGCCCTGAAGTTCAACCCCAAATCGATGATAGCTTTATTGCTGAAAGCCGAAGTGCTCATTGAAATGGGAAAAAAAGCCGAAGCGGAAAAAGAGGTGAAGAAAATTCGTGCTATGGATGCTGATATTTTCAAACAAGAAACTCACTCTGCAGATGCTGAACTCGAAAGCGACGATTACGATGTAGACGAAGATGCCAATCGCACAGAGGATGACGAAATAGAAGAGTTTGATTTGGATGATTAGTACAATCAGAGTCGGAAAAATTTATATATCCCATTCTGTTCTTCAAGAAGATTAATCCCAGTCACACACCCCTGCGTTTCAGATTGGAGGTATCCTTAAGATTTCCTGCTCCATCCCTTAATCTTGTAAGGATGAATATTACGGTAGTGAGAAAAGATCCCGCAGACCAATGGGATCGGGAACTTATCCAATGTGATGGCAGTTTATTCCTTAGCCGGGTTTGGGTAGAGGCTGTTGCTCAATCCCACCAGAACAGACATCCTGTTTTTCTTTATTTTTATTCCGGCAACCAACTTGTGGCCATGCTGGCAGGGCTTGATATTCCCATAAAAAAAGGCAACGGTCGTCAGCTGTTGTTTTACTCGGGCTTTGCCATGCTTCCCGGGCACAGAGAGGCTCTGGATGCAGCCTGCAAAAAAGCACTGTATGACTACAGTATTCAGTGGGGTTATGCCAGGCTTACCCTAAAATCCTATGATCTCCATCATTACAATGAAATTCCGCATGGCACAACGCCAGGGAAATATTATCTGCATCCACGAACGGAATACTTTTTTGACCTTACCCTTGGCAAAGAGATAATCCTTGGCCGGTTCAAGCCGGACCTGAGGCGCAGAGCAAGAAAAGCGGGCCGGGAAGGTATGGTTTTCCGTGCTACGCAAGAGCCCGCCATGGTGACGGAACTTCTCAGCCTCATAAAAGAAACGTATAAGCGGAGAAATGCCAAAGGTTACGGCCCTTACAATCATTTTTTCCTTCCCCTCTTTTACGAAACAGAGATGAACCGGTTACTTCTGAAAGGTGCCGCCCTGATTTTTGTGGCTGAAAAACAGGGAAAACCGCTAAGCATTCAGTTCGTTTTTGCCTATCAACGCAGGGCCTACGGAATTTTTATGGGGACACACCCTAAAGGGTATAAAATCAATGCTCCGGCCTTTCTTTATTTTAAAGGCACTGAATATTTGTGTGATAAAGAATTTTCTTATTACAACCTGGGAGGCATCCAAACCAATCACCGGGGGCTGAAAATATTTAAAGATGCCCTGGGTGCCGACAGCATGAAATCATGCGAAGAAACTACCGGATTTCTTCAATACCCCTACAAACGCTGGAACACTGCCCTGATAGCCATCGAAAAAACAAAAAAATCCGGACTCATCCCCGGAAGGCTAAAAAAACCCCTGATTCGTTTTTGCGAATTTTTACTCAACGGACAACACAAATATTGATTTCTGCACCGAATCCTACCCTTTTCAAACAGTCAGGAATTAATGCTTCCAGTAATGCGGAACAAGTTTCCAATGCTGTCCCAGCTCAAAATCAAATGAAGTGGGTTCAAATCTTGCCAGGCCAGAGGCATCATAATGGGTATATTCTCCAAAATACAGTCTGTCATCCACAATATAAAGATCCATTCTTACGGCATCAAAATCAACTGATAACCTTTCGGCCAAAGAAATGGCCTGATCAAGAACCAAAGGCCTGATGATTGAACCGGTGGATTGCTCGTAACCGGGGTTATAGGCAGGCAAGAGATTCCAGTCAACATCAAAATAGGCTGAACGCTCCTCTTTACCAAAACGATTGGAGGAGGCTCTGATAAGCCGGCATTTGCCATGAAAGCAATAGAATTTATAATCACGGGGAAGCTGTCCGTCCTTAGTTTGAAGCAGTTCTTCCACCATAATACGGGGTTTTATGTTACGATAGGCCCATTCATAATGAAACAATCCGTATGCGGTATTGAGCCAGTTGCGGGATGTATCCAAAATCATTTGTCTTTTCTTCTCCTTTTCACCGTTGACAATGATATGCATTTTGCAACCGTGATTGGGTTTGACCACAAACCGGTCAGGAAGTTCATCAAAAGGAATCTGTGCAGGATTAGCGGAAGAGAAGAGCAAGGGGATGAGTATCCGGCTGGCTTCTTTTGGCCCGAGAAGATTCTCAATATAGCCGCGCACGGCGAGCTTATCAGCAGTAAGGGTCAAAAGAGGATTTCTGTCAAAAAGTTTCTTCCAGACAACCTTCTGGTTAAAAGACTGTGGATTTCTCAAATCCAGCGGATACCCCATCTTCTTTTCGAAAAGCTTTCTCAACCTGGAATAACCTGACAGCTGGTCGGAGAATAGTTTCAGATCAGCATAATACTTTCGAAAAGATGGGGAATAAACCCAGGGGGCTATTTTAAGCGTAAGATTCATCTGTTTCAGGCATTAGAATCAGGATTTTCGGAATTGTTTATCCAGAATTTGCTTCAATGACAATGCCCACACATCCCAGTTGAGTTTCTCCTCAAAATAGTTTCGGCTTGCCTCAGCCATATCATTATACTTTGCCGGATCATTATACACACTGAGAATTTTCCGGGCATAATCTGCGGGACGGGAATCTGCGTGCAACGAGAAACCATTGATGCCATCTTTTACAATTTCGGTAACGCCTCCGGTATCAGAAGCTATCAAAGGCAGGCCAAAGGCAGAAGCTTCGCAAAGCGCAATCCCCATAGATTCAGCACGTGTGGGTAAAATAAAAAAATCTGCATTCAAAAACAATTCATTGAACTTTGCCCTCCCCTGCGATGTGTTTTTGTTGATAAAGGATATAATCTCCACATCATCATCTGTTGTGTTTTCCAAGGGTAATCTACCCGCAACCGTAAGTTTTACCGGCACACCCTGCTTCCTGATAATTTTCATGGTTTCCAGAGCGATATCATATCCTTTGCGTTTCCAGTCGCTTCCCATAAACAATAACCGGCAAACCGGTTTCCGTTTATACTTCAACACCCTATCACGGGAAGGTATTTCATCTAAATTGGCACCCCTGGGTAAGACAAAAACATTTTCGGAATCATACCCGTAATAATCCACTACCGAACGGGCAGCCCATTGAGTAGCACATAGAATGACAGCCGAACGCTGGATAGCCTTTCGTTCAATGGCATGGCCTTGTGATACGGTCCTTTTCGTTAATCCTGTATATTGAGGATAATAGTCATGCAACAATTCAAAGGTAGCATCAGTGGAATATATAATGGGAATATCGGTTTGCAAAAAGGCGATTTCTGTGGAACATTTATCGGCCAGGATAAAATCGAAGTGTTGATTATTTAATTTTTTTGAAAAAATCTTCCCGTAAATTCCTGAAATAAGCAGGCTATGCGAATCTTTCATGGGTATGCGGAAAAGTTTTGCGGCAAATTTAAATAACCATTTCAGCGCAGTAATCCTGAAACTTCTGACAGGTCCCAGGAAAATTACTTCTCCGCAATGCCTGCCCAGGGCTTGTGACTGAAAAAAATAAACCCCGGACGACTCTTTCCGGTTATGCGGATCTTTGGAAGTCAGATAAGCAATTTTATACCCCATATATTATAGCAAAAAGGCCTTTTCTCCGGATTTTTCTGAAACAAATAAAGCTGTGGTGGTATAAAAATCAGCAGCTTAATTAGAACACACATCCAAAGATAAGCAATTAACGTGTTTACCTTAAAAGACAGACATTGACAAGAGCAAATACAATACAACAAGACAGTCCCGAAAGCTTGTTTATTACCTGCAGCAGAAACCTACACAATACGACCCAGCCCGTAACCCGACAGCCTGTATGGTACGTTCAAATCCCTGCGAGTGCTTTGAGACCGCCTTGTTGCAAAATGATGTATTTTTTAAGTCAATGATTTATTTTCCTTTTTTACCCTGACCATTGCCATTGTTGCCATTGCCATTGTTGCCATTATTTCCATTACCATTTCCATTATTACCTCCATTGTTGTTTTCGTCACCATTGCCGTCATTGTTATTTTCTCCGTTTCCGGTGTAACAATCTACTTCAAATACCCAGCCCCATTTCTGGGCAATACCGTTATCAACAAAGGTGTAATCACCAAAACCCCAGATGGTTTCACTGCCACCACCGCAGAGGAAAGGAAACTCAATAATGGTAGTCTGCTCATTGGGAGAGACCAGTATGATAGCTACCAGTTCGTCGCACTCAGGGACAAAATCAGCTCCCACATTCAGGGCATTTTCAACAATTTCGTTGACCCGATCTGCACTTGAGGAGCCAACCCCTCCGGGTACATTGAGATTAGGCTCATCTTCCAGCAGAATCCAGATGGCTCTTTGAATATCTCCCATGGTGTAAGCACCAAAACCTCCGTCAGACGCTTCACCCACTACAACAGTGTTGATAATCCAATTGACAGCAGGCAGATTTTCGGGTTTATCAAAAAGATCCGCAGGGAAATCTCCGTAGCTGGAGTAAGCAATACCGTTGAGCAGGGTTTCCTGTGTTATGGGCATTGAAGTATCCACACACCATCCTTTGTGCGGGCCAGACAAGAATCCTTCACTAACTTCAATCTGAAAATAGCTTTGAGGAGGCGTGGGGATTCCGTTGTCCGCAAAGTTTTTAAAATAGATAACACTGTAATCCACAACATCCGGAAGCAGGGTTTCAAAAACAACATCACCTTCAAGGCCTACCACCACTCCATGAGCAGCCACATAAATAATATCACCAGGATAGATGCCACGTTCTGCCAGGTCAACCTGAAAACTCACACTGCTTTCAAAGTCTACTGTTGCCTTGAATGGAAATCTTCCCGGTGCAGCATTCCGGGGAACATCATTAAGGTCATTGCCTACCCAAAGATGCGCCTCTGTAAGTACCCATGGAAGCGTAACATCATAAGTAACATACAAATAATCTCCCGTTAGTGTCGTAGTAACCTGACCCACATTGGTACCATTGAGGGTATCATTCTGTCCGGCACCGGCCCAAAGGGTTTGAACAACAACGCATCCGTCAGCCTCTGCATCCTTTGTGTTTACAAATTCATTGTCCATAGCGGGCTGGGTCACACGTTCTTTTTCACACTGGGTAAAAAACAACAAAGCCGCGAAGAGAAGGGTTAAAGTTTTGATCGATTTTTTCATATCAGAAAATTTAAATTGTGAAATTTTTGTTTAAAACAGAACCCATTACGAATTCCAGTTTTAAAGTTAACAATAAAACAAAGATGAATCACAACTTTTTATCTTAGAACACATCTTTTTGTTAGCCTAAACACCATATTTAAAAGTCTGACATCATCCAAACAAAACTTTTCCATTTGCCTTTTCCGTTTTTTTCCATTATAAAAGCTTTCGACAGGTGAGCAATTCCCTGAAATCATAACAGCTAAGAACCGCCATTTAAAATTCTTCCGACACTCTTTTTCTTTAAAATCCAGCAAGTTGCATTAATCAATATAAACTTATTATGCCGCAAAAAGGCATTTTCAGAATTAAACAATTGGTAATATCAATTTAACGCACGGTTAATATTGCAAGGATACTTTTGCCATGTAAATAAAAAACAACCTAATTAATCAATGATTATCAAATCTCAAAAAACAATTACTATGATTAACAAATTTCGATTTATGTTTATGCTAATGTTAGGATTAGCAATTTCCATGTCAGCATGTACCGATGATCCCGATCCGGAGCCAGAGCCAGAGCCAGAGCCAGAGGGAGGCATTGTCGTACTTGTATCACAGAATATTACCGATGACACAACCTGGTCAAAGGACAGTATTTACCAGCTTGGAGGAAGAATTGCTGTTGAAGACGGTGCTACACTCACCATTGAAGCAGGTACAATTATTAAAGGTGAGGCAGGTGCCGGATCCAATGCAACCGCACTGCTGATAGCCCGTGGAGGAATGCTGATGGCCGAAGGAACTGCTGATGCTCCGATTATTTTCACAACTGTTGCTGACGAAATCATGCCTGAAGATATCGCAGCTGGTAATTTTGGCAGCCCCAATCTTGAGCCCGATATTGATGGTTTGTGGGGTGGAGTTCTTATACTGGGTAAAGCCCCCATTTCTGCCTCCAACGATGATGGCGATGTAGTAGAAGTTGCGATTGAAGGTATCCCCTCCACCGACCCCAATGGATTGTATGGTGGCAACGAACCCGGCGACAACTCAGGTGTAATTAAGTATATCTCTATTCGTCATGGAGGAACCAACATTGGTGCCGGAAATGAAATTAACGGTCTTACCCTGGGTGGTGTTGGCAATGGTACTGTAATTGAAAATGTTGAAGTTATTTCCAACCAGGACGATGGTATTGAATGGTTTGGTGGTACAGTAAATGTAACCAACGCTGTTGTTTGGAACGTAAATGATGACGCCATTGATGCCGACCAGTCATGGGCAGGTACCCTTGACAATTTTGTTGTAATTACCCCCGGAGACCACAACTTCGAGCTCGATGGTCCTGAAGGAACTATGGAAGCCGGATATACCCTGAAGAATGGTATTGTTATAGCCAACACCGATGCAAGATCATCAGCCGATCTTATTAACATTGACCCCAATACCATCGTTCATTTTGAAAACGTCTGGATTACGGCCATAAACGAAGGACAGATAGTGGATAATGATCCTGCCGATTCTCCTGATGTTACTTTTGACGGTGTGTATTTTGATGTAGCTGAAGCAGATCTTCCTTCAATTTTTCCTTCCGGAAACGTACCCGTTGGAATTTTCGCCGGACAGCAAACCAATGCAGCTGACATTTCCGTTTTTGGATGGACATGGGCCAGCCAGTATGGCGCACTTGATGTATTAAACAAGTAATGGGGACTCCCCCGGAATGATACCAATATTTGAAAATCACCATGATTAGCAGAAACAGGCTTACTTTTTCAGGTAAGTCTGTTTCTTCATTTATTTAAACAATACAATAAAACCCCAATGAAAGAAATGAAACAATTATTGTTTAGCTTCATTTTTCTGCTGCTTCAGGTGCTTGTAATGGCGCAAACAGGTACTATCAGAGGAACCGTTTATGAAGAAAGAACCGGAGAATCGCTGGTGGGAGTTACCATCGCTGTTCAAGGTACCACCCGGGGTACCATGACCGACCTTGATGGAAAATTTTCGCTCGATCTTGAGCCCGGCGCTTACAACCTTCAGATTTCCTATATCTCATTCCAGACAATTATCATTGAAGCTCTTCAGGTTACCAGCAATGAAGTGACCCTTATCAATGAAATCTTTCTCGAGGAAAGTTCTCTGGACCTGCAGGAAGTTGTAGTCTCTGCACAAGCAATCCGAACCACAGAAATGGCACTAATGACCATCAAAAAAAATTCTGCTTCTATTATGGATGGCATTTCTTCTGCCAGGATCCGTCTTGTGGGTGATGCTACTGCTGTTGAAGCAGCAAAGAGAGTTACCGGTGTCTCCATTGAGGATGGCAAATATGTATATATAAGAGGGCTGGGCGACAGATACTCAAAAACAACCTTAAACCAGGTTGACATTCCCGGACTGGATCCTGACCGAAACACCATTCAAATGGATATCTTTCCCAACAGCCTTATCGATAATATAACCGTGGTAAAAAACTTCACAGCGGACCTTCCTGCTGATTTTACCGGAGGATTGTTAAATATCGAAACCAAAGATTTCCCTGAGGAAAAAATCATGAATGTCTCCTTCAGCACTGCTTACAATCCGGATGTTCATTTTAATCAGGACTTTCTTTCCTACGAAGGGGGTCAAACCGACTTTCTGGGTTTCGATGATGGCACAAGAGCAATACCCTCACGGGCCCTAAGCCCCAATATTCCTACACCTGTAAGTGGTGCTACGGAAAATGAGGTGAATCAGTTCGTGAAAAGCTTTAACCCCAATCTGGCAGCTACACCCCAAACCAGCTTAATGGACATGAGCGCCTCATTCAGTATTGGAAATCAGATTAATCTTGCCAATAGAGATACCGAGTCCAATACACAACCTAAGTTAGGCTACGTCTTTTCGCTTTCGTATAAAAATGATTATACTTTTTACGATGATGTAACCTACAGTGATTACCAGCGGTTTATTGATCCGGACGTAAATGAATTGCGGTATGCAACCATCCAGAAGGGACAATTAGGAAAAAGAAATGTATTGATAGGTGCTATCGGAGGGCTTGCATATAAGACGAATCTTTCAAAAATTCGCCTGACAGTTACGCACTTGCAAAACGGGGAAAGCGAGGCAGGCAGGTTTTTGAACGATAATGATGGAGCAGCTGTGGGTCAATCCGGTTACATCGCAGGCTCTGATATCCTCGAATATAACCAGAGATCGCTCTCCAATGTGTTTCTCAATGGAAATCACGTATTAGGCAATTCTGACTGGGACATTGACTGGCGTCTTTCGCCTACCTATTCAACATCCTTCGATCCGGATATCCGAAAAACTTCTTTTACTTACAGAACCCTGGACACCTTATTTCTGGCAGGTGCTGGTGGCAATCCGTCCCGAATCTGGAGATCTTTGAACGAGTTGAATGCAACTGCCAAAATTGATTTTACCAAAAAATACCAGTTCCTGAGCAATGAAGCAAAACTAAAATTCGGGGTCAATCATACGTATAAAAAAAGAGATTACGAGATTCTGTTTTTTGACATCCAGTTCTTTGGCGGGCAATCATGGAGCAGTTCAGACCCTTCCCGGGTATTGCTTCCGGAAAATATTTATCCCAACAGGCCCAACGCCATCTATTACCAGTCGGGCAACAGCAACCCCAACCCCAATGAGTACAGTTCCAATATAAACAACACTGCATTTTACATATCCAACGAATTCAACCTGTCGGATAAGCTGAAAAGTATCATTGGAATACGAGCAGAAAACTTTGTGGCAAGGCATACCGGACGCGATCAGGCATGGGCCAGTGGCAATACCAATGGAAGAAACCTGGACAACGACAAGGTGTTGGAATCCTTTGACTTCTTTCCAACAGTAAATCTTATCTATGCACTGACAGACAATCAAAACCTCAGAGGCTCCTATTCCAAAACCATCGCCCGACCCACCTTTAAAGAGCTTTCCTATGCACAAATCATTGACCCCATCACCAACAGGATTTTCAACGGCAGTTTGCTGCCATCAGGCTCCTGGGATGGAAATATCGTGGAAACAAGAATTGACAATTATGATTTGCGCTGGGAACTTTTCCTGGAAAGAGGCCAGCTGATTTCGGTGAGTGCATTCTACAAAACCTTTGATGCTCCCCTGGAACTGGTGCGGATTCCTGAACAGCAAACCAGCACGGAATACCAGGTACGCAATGTGGGAGATGCTCAATTGATGGGCGTTGAATTGGAATTCAGAAAAGATCTGGATTTCATTTCTTCCTCTCTGGAGAAATTTAATGTGAGTGGAAACCTTACCTGGGTAAGCTCCAGCGTTGAAATGTCCGATTCGGAATTTACAGCCCGAACCACCTATGCCAAAACGGGTCAAACCATAGAAAACAGGAGGGAAATGGCAGGACAGTCACCCTATGTGATTAATGCAGGCCTGATATACAACGATAGCGACAAGGGCATTGACGCAGGTTTGTTTTATAATGTTAAAGGCCCCAGCTTAACACTGGTGGGTTCGGGATTATATCCTGACGTTTACGAAGATCCCTTCCATGGATTGAATGCCAGCTTCCAGAAACGGATAGGAAAAGACAAAAACACAACCCTTAGCTTCAAAGCATCCAACATTTTGAATGATACCCGGGAAGAATATTTTTCTTCTTTCAGAGCCGAACATCAGCCCTACAGTATTGAAAATCCCGGAAGGACATTCAGCATGGGAGTAAGCTATTCTTTTTAATAACGTACATAGACCTGGTGGTGAGATGATAAAAAACCTACAACCACAGGAAAATGTTACATTTAAACTGTATCTATTGATCATGAATACAGCTTTTTTCGTAAATTTGTTCTTGGTATCAAAGAATGATGCATTGGAAGGAAAACAAGTTCCATGTCTACGCCTGCGTCTTCATTCCTTTGGGAAGTTACGACTTATACAGGCAGTCAGGCTATTTACATTATTTCCGGCAAAGCTGTATCGCGGATTAAAACATACCTATTTACAAACCCCAATTTCACACCATAACGATTACAACCTCTAAATAGAAAAAAGATGCAAAAACTTATATCAGCTATAGCACTCCTGTTTTTGGTGACAGCTACTTTTGGTCAGCAACTCACCAAAGGAGAAGATGGATTATTTTATGATTCAGAAAACAAACCCTACACAGGAACCTATCAGGAATATTTTGAGAATGGTCAGCTACATACTCGTATGGAGCTAAAGGAGGGTTTGCCTCACGGCGAAGTATTCATTTACTTTCCTAATGGCCAGATCAATGAAATACGCTCATTTGACATGGGACAAATGCATGGACAATGGCAAACCTGGACCGACCAGGGACAGAAAATTGCCCAGGCCGAATACAATCTGGGTGAAAAAAACGGCAAATGGTTTATCTGGAACGAAAGCGGTGTATTGTTGTATGACATGACCTATGACAACGGCAAAAGAACAGGTGTTTGGAAGATGTACAATGAAACAGGAAATCTCATTAACGAAAAGAGTTTTGATTAAAACAACTTTATTCGGTATAGCGGTTTTTCATTTGACAATATCTTATAAAAAAAGCCCCGCAAAATTCGCGGGGCTTTTTTTAAAGGCATTAGCAAAGGGGAAATTTATCTGCGGCTCAATTGCTCTAATTTTACTTCTACTTTTTGTGTGTCATCCACTTCAATTTCCATATCAGCACTCTTGTAAGAAATCAGGTTGGTAGAAATTTTGTATTCGCCGGGAATTAATCCTTCAAAGGAAAAATTGCCATCAAAATCCGTGTATGAAAACTCGTTGGTATCTTCCATCTTTACTTTCACTCCGGCCAGTGCTTCACCAGTGGTCATATCAAGCACCTGTCCGCTTAAACTTACTGTCTGAACATCTTTTGCTATTTCTTTGGGTCCCATGGCAAAGGTGAAGGTAAACGCCATCAACATTACTGCTAAAGAAAGGGTTAATTTTTTCATGATTGATTTTTTTGTATTGGGTTCGTATTTTTTTGACTATTAAACTCGTTATTTGCTTCTTTATGATTATCAGTCATTTGCTTCTCTTGCAAAAGCCTATACAAAAGTAGTTTTCCATTGTTACCAAATTATTAAGTTCATGTCATGAAATCTTTAAGTTTATGTTAACTCGCTGGCAACTCGAAAGATTAAAATGTTCTGAAACCGTTAATTTTTGAGGGAAAAGATTTTTTTGCAAAGAAGGGGGAAATAATTTTTGCAATTCGAAAAACAGTTGTATATTTGCAACCGCAAACGACAAAAAAAATGCGGAAATAGCTCAGTTGGTAGAGCACGACCTTGCCAAGGTCGGGGTCGCGAGTTCGAGTCTCGTTTTCCGCTCAAAGACCTCTGAAAAGAGGTTTTTTTTTAGCCGCCGGTTTTAACACCGGCATTCAATATAACGCTCCTTGTATCGCCCGGATGGTGGAATTGGTAGACACCCAGGACTTAAAATCCTGTGTCCATTGCGGACGTGCGGGTTCAAGTCCCGCTCCGGGTACGTTTCAAATGAAAAGCCTTGCAATTATAATAATTGTGAGGCTTTTTTTATGGCCTCAGGATTTTTTTACCCTATAGACCCTAAAAACCTTAATCCTGCATGCAACTCAATGGCTGCTAAGAACAATCGTCCTCTTCACTTTCTTTCGAATAAACATCTGCCTGTCACAAGCACACACTTTCTTGACTTGAGACATCACTATGTTTCATTTTACAAAATCCTGCACTATATCAACCCTGCTTCTCAGAAGCAATTGAAAACCCTTCAAAACAAATGTATTACAAATCATATAGAGAGCTGTTTGGCTTTTACAAAAAACCAACTCCTAACCTAAGCAAAGGATTCTGTTTTGTCACATTTAAACAAACAGCCTTGTGTTCTTCAAAATTTTTCATAATTTTATCATTTTTTAATCCTTAGCAAAGGAAACCAACAATCGGCAAGGTTTTCAATCTAACTTACTCAACAACAAAACAGCAAACTCAAATAACCTAACAAAGATTTTGAGCAAACAGGGAAAATCCTTTCTCCTCATGTTGGAGAAAATGAAGAACAGCCAAAACTCAGATGACCAGGATGATAAAACAGAAACCCCCACAGCGGCAATATCTTTCATCAAAATTCTAATGCTACTGACAGCGCAGTTCAACACACAGCAATCGATACAATTTTGCAATACACACAGTCACTTCAGCACCACACAAAATGTAAACATCATGAAAAAAGCACTACTTATTCCGGCACTATGTATTTTTATTTTTAATGCAGCATTTGCATCCGGCACTGAACCTATCGATACTGATAGCAATGGCAAACGTGAAGTATCCACCCTTGAACATTTATTATGGATTACCACCACACCCGAAGCACTTGCTTATGACTATGAGCAAACAGCTGATATCGACGCTTCACCCACCCAATACTGGGACGACAGCGATGATGATAATGACGGAAATCTTTACAATGACCCCAATGACCTGACAGATGAAGGAAATAATGAAGGCTGGTCGCCCATTGGTGACAATATTAATCCTTTCACCGGCTCTTACGACGGACAGGGTTATGTGATTTCCGGCTTAACGATAAGCAGATCAGTCTATTTCCAGGGATTGTTTGGGCATACCGACTATGCCAATATTGAAAACCTGGGACTGGAAAACAGCAGTATATCAGGCAATAGTTATGCAGGAAGTTTGGCCGGAGTTATTTCTAATTCCACGGTATCGGGTTGTTATAACACGGGCAGTGTGAGTGGTTTAGGTGAAACAGGCGGATTAATCGGACGGGTATATATTTCCACTGTTGACAACTGTCATGCTTCCGGGAATGTTAACGGTAGCAGTGTCGTTGGAGGTCTGGTAGGACAAAATTATGAAAATTCTCTGATAACAAATTCATATGCTACCAGTCAGGTATTTGTATCGGGCTACAGAGCTGGTGGTTTGGTAGGGGGTAATATTGAATCCACGGTGGATAGCTGCTATGCCCTGGGAAATGTTCAGGGCTGGCATTATATTGGCGGACTTGTTGGAGATAATAACCTGGGGATGATTTCCAACAGTTACGCAACGGGTGCAGTAAGTGGATCCGAATTTGCGGGAGGACTTGCCGGAACCTTGTGGAAGGGCCATGTCAGCAGGTCTTATGCGAAAGGAAATGTTACGGTTTCATCAAACCGGGGAGGAGGTCTGGTGGGAAGTTCGTACAATGTGTCAAGTATATCCGACAGTTATTCTCTCGGAAACGTTACCCGGACAAATGGCAATGACACCATTTTCGGCGCTTTTATTGGGTATAGCCACCCCAGTTTAACTATAACAAACTGTTATACTATCGGAAGTGTTTTTTATGACAATGATGATGACCCTACAGATAAAGGATTTTCAGGCCTTGACGATGGCGCTGAGTTTATCTCCAGCTTTTGGGACAGCCAGGCTTCCAATCAAAACACAGCTTATGGCGGCCATGGAAAAACCACCCAGGACATGAAAATAAAATATTTTTTCACCCACGGGGGCTGGGATTTTACAGGCGAAACCACCAATGGGGAGGAAGATATCTGGAATATTGTCTCTAACGGACAGACATCATATCCGTTCCTGAGTGCTTTGGAACCGGATACCATACCTGGTCTGGAGGATATTGTTTTTGCTGCTGGAGACGGTTCCCCCGAAAACCCTTACCAGGTCGAAACCTTAACGCATCTGAAAAATACCCGTTATAACCTGGATGCATGGTACATTCAAACCGCTGACATTGATGCAACAGAAACATCAAACTGGGATGACGGGAATGCTGGTGAAGCAGAAGGCTGGCAGACCATCGGTTATTATTATACAAGATTTACCGGCTCGTATAACGGAAAAAATCACGTAATCACAGGATTAACCATTAACCGGCCAGGAAGCGGATACCAGGGCTTGTTTGGCTATGTTGACGGGGCCACCATCGACAGTCTGGGCCTTGAAGACTGCAATATTACCGGTGAGTGGCATGTGGGAGCGTTGGCTGGCTATGCGTACAATAATTCTTTAATCAGCCATTGTTATTCAACCGGAACAGTTACAGGTTATCAGGAAGGTGGGGGCCTTTTGGGAGATATTAATTATTCAGAATTGAAGCAGAGCTTTTCCACTGCCAATGTATTTGTTGTCAGGTCAAATGCCGGAGGTTTAATCGGTTTAACCAACAATGGGTCACTCGTTAAAGACTGTTATGCCAGGGGTAATGTTACCAAAACAGGCAATGAATCACTTACCCATTTTGGCGCCTTTTCTGGTGCATGCTCTGGCGCTACAATTGAAAACTGTTATGCTACCGGCAGTGTATTTTATGAAAACGGAGAAAATCCTGTTGTAAATGGTTTTGTGGTTTTTGATATTGAAAATACTTTTACAGGAAACTTCTGGGACAGTGAAGCTTCCAACCAGGATTCAGCAACCGGTGCCACGCCCCAAACAACTGAAAACATGAAAACCCAGTCAACATTTACTGATGCCGGATGGGATTTCATGGTTGAAACGGCCAATGGCACGGAGGACCACTGGGGAATCAATGATGAAGATAATGAAGGATACCCCTTCCTGAAATTCCAGGGTTATAAGTTACATACAGAAGTTGTTGACTGGCCCCTGGCAAACAACCTGGATTGTGGTCAATCCCTCAGTGAATCAACCCTAACGGGAGGAAATGCAAATGTTGAAGGTTCTTTTGCTTTTACCGATCCTGATGAAGTGCCCGCATTCGGAACCTTTGAGTACGAAGTGGCATTCCATCCCGCAGATTCAGAAAATTATGCCACAATTTACGGGCTGGTAAGTGTTACGGTGGAAGATAATATGAATCCGGAAATTACATCCACCCATCCGGATCAAACCCTGGATGCTGACAATGATTGCCAGGCTATCTTACCCGATTACACTCCGGATGTAGTTGCAAATGATAATTGCGATGAAAATCTCACAATCCTGCAGTCTCCGGAACCCGGAACACTTATTGCCGGAGAAATAAATACTGTTACACTTTCTGTTGTTGATCAGGCAGACAATACAACAGAAGTTTCCTTTAATGTACTTGTGGCAGACAACACAGATCCTGAGATTACCTCAACCCACCCCGACCAGGTACTTGAGGTGAATGATAACTGTGAAGCTTTGTTACCCGACTATACCAATGATGTTACGGCATTTGACAATTGCACAGCAGATCTTACAATAGATCAGGATCCCCAGCCAGGATTTGTTTTTTCAACAGAAGATATAATTACCGTTACTCTTACTGCCAGTGATGAAGCAGGCAATATTGATGAAGTATCATTCGAAGCAATTGCTGAAGATACCATGGCACCTGAAATAACTTGCTTAGATGATCAGACTGTAGATGCCAATGATGACGAAACGTATATGGTATCCGGAACTGTATTTGATCCGGTTTCTGTTGATGACAATTGCTCCGTTACCGGCATTGTAAATGACTTTAATTCACAGCCTACTCTTGATGGGGCAGTATTTCCTTCAGGTATAACCACAGTAATCTGGACAGTAACGGATAGCAATGGAAATGAAGCCTCATGCAGCTTTGATGTCACTGTAAATTCCGATACAGGAATACAAACATTAAGTGATTCCCAGGTAACCATTTATCCTAATCCTGTAAATGCAATCCTTACGATTGAATTGGCTGATCTCATTTCATCAGATGAAGTTTTAATTACCATAACTGATATTTCGGGAAGAACCGTTTTAACGTTGACGGAAACCCTGCTAAATGAAAAAGCCCAAATAAATGCAACTGAACTTAGAAAAGGAGTTTATTTCATCACCTTACAATTTGACAAAGCTTCTTATTCCGGAATTTTCATAAAAGATTAGAGACGCTAGCTGCCAAAGCTTGAATTCTCAAAACATCATGTTTTGCCTGTATTTGCAGACTAAAACTACAGGTAAGCATTTAATGAATAAGAATAAATTCGCAAACCGTCAAAAACTTTACCCATGTCACTCGTAATTTTCAGCAAAGTACACAAAATAAAGCCATGGATCGATGCTCTAAAGAAAGAAGCACCGGATATTGAGGTGATGGCGTATGATAAGGTAGAAGATAATAGCAAGGTATTGTTTGCCCTTGCCTGGAATCATCCCAGGGGCATATTTAAAGACTACCCCAATCTGAAATGTGTATCTTCCATGGGTGCAGGAGTCGATCATATCATGTTCGACCCCGATATTCCTGAACAGGTCAGGATAGCAAGAATCGTTGATCCGTTGTTGTCGCAGGATTTGGCAGAGTTTGCCCTGTCGCAGATTATGAACCATCTGAGGGGTATTACCCACTATAAGCTACTCCAGCAGGATAGCACCTGGAAGAAAAGCATGTATCTCCGCATTTCGGAAGTAAACGTTGGGATTATGGGCACCGGGATGATAGGAAACCATGTGGCAACCTTCCTCAGCTCCTGTGGCTTTTCTGTGGCAGGATGGGGGAAAAATCCCGGGAAACCCGCTGACTACCCACGCTACCACGGAACCGACCAGCTGGATGACTTTCTGCAGAAAACCAGCATACTCATCTGCCTGCTTCCGCTAACTCCCGATACAAAAGGCATCCTGAACAAAGAAACCCTGGAGAAGCTTCCCCGGGGAGCTTTTGTAATCAACCTCGGCCGGGGCGGCCATGTGGTGGACGATGACCTGATGGAAGCCCTTAACAACGGACATCTTTCAGGCGCAAGTCTTGATGTTTTTGAACAGGAACCACTTCCTGCAGATCATCCTTTCTGGAAACATCCTAAAATCCAGATTACGCCCCATGTGGCAAGCTTAACCACGGCGGCATCCGTAGCTCCGCAAATCATTGAAAATTACCGCAGAGCCATCGGCAACCAACCATTGCTAAACCTGGTAAACAGAGAACAGGGGTATTGAGGATTTTTTGTCCATGCGAGTCTTAGATTAAAACGTCATGAAAAGTGTAACAGCACTTACTTTCTGAATTTCTTAATAAACTCCTCCACTTCCGGTAGCCCTCCCTGGTAAATAAGATACCCGTTGTAGGGCTCCCGACGGGTGATGTCATCATTGATGGGTGTGAGCATCAGCCGTTTCACCTCCTCAGGGTCCTGTGTTTGCCCCAACACCCAACCCAGCTTGATGTAAGCTACTTCGGGAAGCATATTTTCTGCCGGCACTACCCCCAGCGCCATGAGTTCACGTCCTGTTTCGTAAACAAACATATGCACATACCCCCAGAGGGTTTGCACGGTCATGTAAACCGCCACCCCTTTTTCGCAGGCGCGCCTGAGTGCAGGATACAGCGGTATGTTTACATGTCCCAGGCCCGTTCCTGCTATGACAATACCCTTATAACCATTGTCCACCAGCGAATCAATGATATCGGGCTGCATATTCGGGTAATAATAAACGATAGCGACTTTTTCGTCAAAATAGGGAAGTATCGTTACTTTGTTGTCTACCCTGCGATGGTTGTATTCCTTTTTGATGGGTGTGATACCATTGCGGGTAACCCGGGCAAGGGGCGTATCACCAATGGTGCGAAAAGTACTCCGGTAAGAAGAGTGCATTTTGCGCACACGGGTTCCCCTGTGCAACAAACCATACTCATCGGAAGTAGGCCCGAACATGCACACCATAACCTCGGCGATGTCGCTGTGTCCGGCGGTATAACAAGCATGAATAAGATTCATGGCCGCATCCGACGAAGGCCGGTCGCTGGAACGTTGAGAACCTACCAGTACAATAGGCACGGGAGGATTCTGTATCATAAACGTCAGGGCTGCAGCCGTATGGTGCAAGGTATCGGTACCGTGTCCAATAACAATTCCCTGTACCCCGTTTTCAATTTCTTTCCCTATGGCAACAGCCAGCTGTTTATATTGTTCCGGCCCCATATTCTCACTGAAAACAGCAAAAACCTTTTCGGTGGTAAGATTACAAACCTCAGCCAGCTCAGGCACTGCTCCGTAAAGTTCTCCGGGGCTGAAGGCAGGAATTACGGCACCGGTCCGATAGTCAAGCCGCGAGGCGATGGTGCCACCGGTTCCGATAAGTTTTACTTTCGGCAAACCCTGCGTATAGGGGAACTCTTTCTCCGGAATTTTATAATTGGCCTTTTTATAGCTGGTTTCCTTCATGCTAAGGATTGTGTCTACCGCTATCCCCACATTGTACCCTGTATCGATTTTCAGCACAATATGCTTATCATCATCATTTTCTGCACGGGGCAATACGGTTCCGGTAAACTTGCCTCTTGAGGTTTCCACCACGCAATTCCCCCAGACTCTTACATTGAATTTTTTGAGCACCTCAAGTGCTTTGTTTTTATATCCCTGAAAATAGTCTTCGGCCATTATGTAGTTTTTTTACGTTTGTTTTCCTGTTTGATTGCATCATCTGTTAGGGTTCTGAGTTCTTTCATACTCAGGTTTCCGAGCGCCTTGCCCCGCAATTGACCCATCAGCCATCGGGTTAAAGCTTCCTTGCCGTTTTTGTTTTTAATGGCAGCAAATTTCTGTATCAGAAAGGGAATATCCTCCTGGATTTCCTCCCTGCTCACGGGCTTATAGCGCATGCTGATGAGCAGGGATTCAAAATCCATCTTGGGATGCTGGTAAACCAAAGGCAAAAGCCGGTCAATAATGCCCATCTCCAGTTTTTTGGCCCTAATCATTTTCACCAGGTCAGCAATTTGCTCATACCTGAATTCGGCCGAAGGGGTAACCTGTCCTTCTACATGTTTCAGTTTATGCCCCAGCAACGTGCCGGCAAACACCGGTTTTTCCTTCAGATCTTCCACAAGGGTTTTCAGCAACGGGAAAAGATTATTCTTCAGAATGTATTCATAGGTATCTTCGGGAATTCCCCATTGCTGCATTTGCTTCCATGCCCCGATGGTCACAGCAGGAATTCTCTGGCGAAGGATTTCAATATCCTCATTTTTAAGAGGGATGGGTGCCGAATCGGTATCAGGATACATGCGGTCGGCACCGGGCAGCACCCGTTCGAAGAGGGTTGTTCCGTCGGTCAGGGCTTTGCGGGTTTCGTTGGGCACTCCTTCCAGGGCCATGCGGCAACGTTCCTCAATGGTTTCCATCGCGGTGGGCATATCTTCTTCGGGTCCCCAGCAAATCAGCAAAGCATCATCGTGCCGGGCACCAAGCTGTTTGCGCACCACACTCCACTGAGCAGCGCCCAGAACCGGCTTCAAGGATTCGCTGTGATCCATGTTGGGCTTCTCTATACAGGCAATTACTTTCAGCCTGTCGCTGATTTCGTTGGCAAACACCTGCCCGGGCTGCGTAAAGTGGGATAGTATTCCCTGAAACTTCGGAAGAGACACCCCGTAAATCTGCCATCCGTTTTCTCTGATTTGTTTGGCAAAACGGGGTTTCAGGTCAAGGGAATCGGGTTCAAGGGATTTGGAAGAAACCTGCCACAAATCGGGCTTTTTGATACGCTTCAGTAAAATGTCTTTAATATTGAGCAATGCCCACTGGCGGTAACATTCATTGTGGGTAAGCTCAGGGATATAGCTGATTTTCGACACGCCTTTGATTTCTACCCGTGTACCGCCCCGGCAACTCACATTCACATCCTGCCGTGCAGCCCCCATGCCGGTCAAAACCTTCCCCGTGCTCCGGTTCAAAAACCGTATAAACTGACAGGCCTGCGCTACTTCCTGCGGGTTAACCATATCGGGATAGGTAACCGTTTCGATAAGAGGCATTCCCAGTCTGTCGGTTTTGTAAACCCGCGTATGTCCCACATCCGAGATTTCGCGGCAACTGTCTTCCTCAATGCTCAACTGTATGAGTCTGATTTTTTTGTGGGGAAGTTCAATCTCTCCCTCCACTCCGATAATGGCAGTGCGCTGAAAACCGGTGGGGATACTTCCGTCGAGATATTGTTTGCGGGTAATGTGCACCTCCCCTACGATGTTGAGTTTTTTCAGCAGACTGATTTCTATGGCAATATCCAGGGCTTCCCGGTTCAGGGGAAAAGGAGGCGTATCATCCACCTCGTATGTACAGGTAGTTTCGTTCTTTATCCGGTAAATGATTTCCTTGCGGGTTTTAAACTCCATCAGGGCGGTTCCGTCATACTCCCCCAACTCGCTCAGGGTAGGGCGCATATGACGAATAACTTCCGCATCATACTCATCATCTTTCTGGTATCGGGCAGCGGGGCAGCGGCAAAACAGCTTTTCGCGGGTTTTGAGTTGCTGATGCACCTCCAGTCCCGACATAAAGCCTATGCGGTCATAATCTGCCTGGCGGGCTTCTTTCAGGGTAACATAACCAATATCTTCGAGTGTTTGCCGGTAATTTCGGCGGGGGTCCGGTTGGGTTTTCACGTGCTTGGGTTTTGGTTGGAAATTATGATGAGCTTGTTATTCCTCGGTCTTTACGTACCTCACATTTCTTTCTTTGAGGTAATCCATCACAAAATCAAAGCAATCGGGATCCATCCCCACCAGTTCAGGAGGGAATACCCCTTTGCCGGTAAATTTTGCATTCAGGATCAGTTCAGCATGGGCTGTAGCCGTAAAACCGGTAGTCCGGGCCATGGAGGAAAGCTGCGCTTCGCGGTCAAATTCATCATACAGCTCATATGTCACCGAGATAGGTTTGCCCTCCATTTGTCCTGCGATACTCACCCGCATAACGGTAAATTCTTCTTCATTGGGGTTGAGTTTCCAGTCGTTGATAAGAATTTTACTGGTAAAATCGATAGGACGTATTGCGGTATTGTTGATGGTAATAGGAGATTTATCAAAAAATCCTGCAGTTTTCAAAGCCTGAATCAGATGAATATGCCCGGGATAGCGGAGGGTTTTTTCCTTCATATTAAGGATATGGGGAAGATTATTGAGCAACGAACGAAGTCCATCGGTGTAAAACGCTTCCAGGGTGCCAACCCGTTCAAAAAACATGAGTTCAGGTTCACTCATGGCAGGCTTGGTCATCTTTTGCCCTTTTTCAATATACCTGGCGGGGCGGATATATTCCTCCACCACATCTATAGGAGAAAAAGGAGCTTTGTAATAAAAGGGATAAATTTTCACCCGTGGCAGTCCACCCACCACATATTCCAGACTTTCTATCTCCATTAGCTCGTTCCAGTAACCGGCAATAAGATTGGGCATGCCCGGAGCCACGCCACAGTCAGTGATGGCAGTTACACCATTTTTGGCGGCCAGGGCATTCAAATCCATAAAATCTTCGGGCATAAAGGAGATGTCAACAATATTCTTTTTTTCTTCAATGACTGTTCGCACCAGATCGTAGCCCATAAACCCGGGGACAGCCGATACAACCAAATCACAATCTGCAATGATGTTTTTGATGGCATCTTCGTCCATCAGGTTCATAGCCTGTGTGTTAATGTCATATTTTTCCGATAAGAAGGCAAGAGATTTTTCATCAAGGTCTACAGCAGTGACCGTATGATTTTTGTGCAAATCAATGGCTATGGCCTTTCCAACCATGCCGGCTCCTAATACAATTATTTTACTCATAATATTTAAGGGTTTTTGTGTTTTGGTTCAGTTCAACAGAGAAACTTTGACAGGCCTCGTTCGCTGAGGCATCTAAATTAGCAAAATTGTTGAGAGTCTGAATGTTTTAGCTGAAAAAAATCAGAAATTCATTAAATTTGCTACCTTTAATAACTGTCCGTAAGTCAGACCAGTAAAGGATTGGACTCATTTCTTTCATCGGACATACAAATTTAATTATCAAAAGGCAAATAACATCCTTCGGTCTAAGCCCTATGCAAAATAACTATCAAAGCTCCGAAATAAGTTCGAGACGAAAAAACTTTATTATCTTTTTTATTGTGCTGACAGGTTTGATATTTCTGACCCGTTTATTTTTTATTCAGATAATCGATCACCGGTATAAGATTTTTGCCAACAGCAATATTCAGCGAATTGTTACGGACTATCCTGCCAGGGGTTTGATTTACGATCGCAACGGAGAGTTAATGGTATTCAATGAGCCTTACTACGATTTGATGGTCCTTCCGGGTCAGGTTCGTGAGATGGATACCCTTGAGTTTATCAACCTGCTTGACATCACCAAAGAACAACTTGAAAACCGGCTTCAGGCGGCAAGGGTTTACTCACGCTTCAGGGCTTCAGTTTTTGAACGGCAAATTTCCAAAGACATTTATGCAGTGCTGCAGGAAAAGCTATTCAAATACCCGGGGTTTTATGTGCAACCCCGAACCTTGCGCAAATATCCCGAACCTGTTGCTGCCCATACTTTTGGATACGTAGGAGAGGCGGGACCCGCTGAAATTGCTGCCAATCCGTATTACCGCCCCGGCGACTATATTGGCATTTCCGGTATTGAAAGACATTATGAAGAAATTCTGCGGGGACAGAAAGGGACGCGAATAGTGCTGGTAGATGCGCTAAACCGCGAGATCGGTTCTTTTCAGGAAGGCAGGTACGACACCCTGGCTGTGGCAGGCACAGATTTGTATGCATCTCTGGATCTGGAGCTTCAGATGTATGGGGAGAAACTGCTGCAAAACAAAAGGGGTAGCATTGTAGCCATTGAACCTTCGTCGGGCGAAATTCTTGCCCTTGTAAGCTCGCCGGGTTATGACCCAAATCTGCTGGTGGGCCGGATCCGGACGCAAAATTACCAGATGTTGCAAAATGACACCCTCAAACCCCTCTTCAACAGAGCCCTCATGGCAAGCTATCCTCCGGGCTCGGTATTCAAAGTAGCCAACTTTCTCGTCGGGCTGCAGGAAGGGGGTATCACCACCCATTCCAGATATGGCTGCCCCGGGTATTACAGAAGCGGAGGGATAACCATAAGATGCCGCACGCATCCTCAGCCCGTAAATGTGGTATCCGGTTTGCAATACAGCTGCAATACATTTTCGGCCATCCAGTTCAGAAACACACTGGAGCTGCCCAAATTTGAAAGCATGCAGCAAGCTCTTACTACCTGGCGCGATCACATTGTAAGCATGGGTTTTGGCGTAACTTTTGACAGCGACTTATCGCACGAACTACCCGGTCAGATTGGAAGTGCAGATTATTACGATCGTATCTACGGCCCTCGCGGCTGGAAAGCACTTACCGTTATTTCACTGGCCATCGGACAGGGAGAAATAGGAACCACCCCGGTGCAGCTGGCCAATCTGGCGGCCACCGTTGCCAACAGAGGTTATTACTTCACTCCGCACGTGGTGAAAGCCATTGGCCACCCCGACAGTCTCAACCCCGGTTTCCTGACCCGCAAACGAACCACAATCGACTCGGTTCACTTTGAAGTGATGGCACAAGCTATGTTTGAAACCGTTGAAACAGGTACCGGACGGTTCTCAAGGATGGACGATATCTCCATGGCTGGAAAGACCGGTACCGTGCAAAACCCCCACGGGGAAAATCACTCTGCATTTATTGCTTTTGCTCCGGTGGAAAATCCGCAGATTGCCATCTCTGTTATCGTGGAAAATGCCGGTGGTGGCGCAACATGGGCCGCACCCATCTCAAGCCTGATGATAGAGAAATACATCAACCGGGAGGTTAAACGCGACTGGTTTGAGCAACGTATCCTGGATGCAGCTTTCTGATTTTGTACACTTAACGATTACACGATATGAGACCACAATTCAACTTTTTCAAAAATATAGACAAGATCACTGTCCTTCTCTTCTTCTTCCTGGTAATCATTGGATGGGTTAATGTGTATGCAGCCGAAATCAACGAAAACCACCGGAGCATTTTTGACTTCAGCCAAAGCTATGGAAAACAATTTGTCTGGATAATAACTGCCATCCTCCTGATAACCATCATCTTTACCATCGACATGAAGTTTTTCCCTGCTTTTGCCTACATTATTTTCGGGGGAGTCATGTTGCTGCTGGTGGGGGTATTGCTTTTTGGAACCACAGTAAATGCCTCTAAATCCTGGTTTCACATAGGCCCTGTTGCTATACAGCCTGCAGAATTTGCCAAATATGCTACTGCTCTGGCCCTGGCCAGGGTGATTTACGATAACAAATCCAAATCCAGAACATTCAAGGATCTGCTCAAACCCTTAATGATAATTGCCATCCCCACATTGCTTATATTTCTGCAAAACGATACAGGCACAACCCTGGTTTTTGCCGCCTTTTTTATTGTGCTTTACCGCGAAGGTTTTGTCCCCGGGTGGATTATCATTTTAGGAATATTCGGTGTATTTCTTTTTGTTTTAACCTTACTGATCAATGAGTTTGTCATTATCGGAGTGCTGACAGGCCTTTCCCTGATTATTGCTTTTTTTCTGCGGAAAAAAACTTCGTCAGTAAAACAGCTGCTGGCCCTCATGCTTTTAATCAATGCCTACGTGTATGTTGTGGACTATGCCTATGACGAAATTCTTCAGCCTCACCAGAAAATGCGCATTGCGGTTTTGATTGATGAAAGCGTTGATCAAAGGGGCGCAGGATATAACCTCCACCAATCCAAAATTGCCATCGGTTCGGGAGGGTTGACAGGAAAAGGATTTTTACAAGGCACCCAAACCAAATTCAGCTTCGTGCCCGAACAGGGTACAGACTTTATTTTTTGCACGGTAGGAGAAGAATGGGGTTTTGTGGGAAGCGTAGTCCTGATTGGGTTGTTTCTTACCCTGCTTATACGCATCATTCTTTTGGCAGAAAGGCAAAGATCTGTCTTTTCCAGGGTTTTCGGATACAGCCTGGCTTCCATCATTTTTTTCCACTTTATGGTCAATATTGGCATGACCATAGGTTTGGTTCCGGTTATTGGCATACCTTTGCCTATGATCAGTTACGGAGGTTCTTCTTTGTGGGCCTTTAGTGTCTTTTTGTTTACATTTTTGAAACTCGACTCCAGAAGACTGGAGTTTCTATAAAATCCGTTTATGCAAATTGCATTGTTTGGCAGAAAATTCAGCCCTGACTTTTTCCCGGTAATTGAATCCATGATTCGGCAACTGGAAGCTGATACAGAGAAATTTTATGTTCATGAACGTTTTTATGATTTTCTGAAAACCACCATAGCGTTTAAAAAGCCTGTTGAGCTGTACAAAGATCACAAAGGGCTTCCTGCCAACTGCTTTTGCATGATCAGCATAGGGGGAGATGGCACCTTGCTGGACACCCTGCCGTTTCTGCGAAATTCCGGAATTCCTGTACTGGGAATCAATACCGGCAGGCTGGGATTTCTTTCTTCGGTTTCTACCGACGATATGAAAGAATCCATTCAGGCGCTCAAAGAACGCAATTACAGGCTTGACCAACGCTCATTGCTTATGCTCGAAACCAGGGAAGAAAACCTTTTCGGCTCATTCCCTTTTGCACTCAATGAGTTGACCATTTTAAAAAGAGACAATACCACCATGATTTCCATCAGTGCTTATGTAAACGGGCACTATCTCAACACCTATTGGGCTGACGGGTTAATGGTGGCTACACCTACCGGTTCAACAGGCTATTCGTTGAGCTGCGGCGGACCTATCATTTCTCCTGATTCTGAGAACTTTATCATCACCCCTATAGCTTCCCACAACCTGACTGTGCGCCCCATCGTTATCAAAGACAATTCATTGATAAAACTCAGGGTAGAGGGACGGGTAAAAAGTCATTTGATTGTGATGGACTCAAGATCAGTACCCCTGGAAAACCCGGTTGACCTCTACATTAAAAAAGCTGAGTTCAAAACAAATCTCATCAGTCTTGAAAATAAAAACTTTTTTAAAACCATAAGAAACAAACTTGCCTGGGGTTTTGACAAAAGAAATTAAGAAGCCATTCTCCCTGTCATGATGGAAATTATTGCTAAACAGATAGAATTCAGTTTCTTTTTTCCTATTTTTAACTAAATTTGCACCTTGTAACAATTGTGCCTTCAGCTGCGTCGTTACAAATACATTGACTAACTTTGACATTTATACAAAACCGCACATATGAGGTATTTAATAATCGGATGGTTACTGATCTTCAGCTTCACCCATAGTGCCCAGTCACAAAGATGGACCCGTGAGCGTCATCACCTGATTCTGGGATTGGGTGGCGCAGGCTTTATGGGCGATCTGGGGGGTGCCGATAATATTGGATCACAGGGAATTAAAGATTTTGACTTTTCTGCTGTCCGGCCCTCGTTCATGGCAGGATACAGATACATGCTTTTACAGAACCTTGGTATTACCGCTAACCTTACCTTTGGGTACGTTTATGGCGATGACCAGTTTACAGAAGAACCCTTTCGCAACAATCGAAATATTCACTTCCGCTCCCCAATCACAGAACTTTCTACCACCGTACAGTATTATTTGCTTCGTATGGAAAGAGAGGGTGCCCGCTACCGAAGCCTTACAGGGGCGAGAGTCACCGGAAGCTTTGGTGTTTCCGCCTATCTGTTTGCCGGAATCGGGGGCTTTTATTTTAATCCCCAGGGCTATTTTGAAAGATCCAATTACACGGGAGACCTTCCTATTGAAGAATTGCCTGCTGACGGATGGTACAACCTGCGCGCCCTGAGAACAGAAGGCCAGGGATATTTTGAAACCCGGGATGAATATTCGCCCTTTTCCATCGCTATCCCCTTCGGGTTAGGGGCCATGGTGCAAATCAACAGGAATATCTCCATCGGTTTGCAATATGGTTTCAGAAAAACCTTTACCGACTACATTGATGATGTAAGCAAAACTTATGTAGACCCAACCATTTTCAACCTCATTTTCGAAGAACCCGCAAGGGCAGCTCTGGCAGAGTATTTTGCCAACCCTACCACCAATGAGTTATCCAAAAATGTTACAGCCCCCGGGCAACAAAGAGGAAACCCATTCAACACCGACGCCTATATGTTTGGGCTCATAACTGTATATTATAAAATACCCGATTTCAGAAGACCCTACGGTGTACTGCGGTTTTAATAAAGACGTGCAAACAATACCCGCAAAAGCAATAATAATTCATCAATGTTTGCGTTTTCTTTGCGTAAAACCTAATGACAAAACAATGTCTCAGAACCAATAATTTTCCAGCAAACGTACACCCTTGACCATGCCAGTAACCTCTCAATTCATATTCGACAACTATAGAAAGATCATACTGCTCGTCCCCTTGTTTTTGATTCTGTTATTTGCCAACCCGGCCCGGGGGCAAAGGAACGAACTGGGTTTCTTTTTCGGAGGATCTTATTATATTGGAGATTTAAACCCCTCGAAGCAATTTGCCATGACCCGCATAGGGGCCGGAGGGTTGTACCGCTTTAACATCAATGAGAGTCTTGCCTTGCGGGTGAATGGTTTTTGGGGCAATGTAGCAGGAAGTGATGCAATAGTAAAATACAATGAAACCCGGAATCTTCAATTCCGATCCAATATTTTTGAGTTGACAGTGCAGGGAGAGGTAAACTTCTTATATTTTACCCCGGGCGAGATGGATACACCCTCTACACCTTACATCTTTGCAGGGGGAGGATTTATCAGGTTTAACCCACAGGCAGAAATTGATGGCCAGTGGTACAATCTGAAACCACTCAATACCGAAGGACAAGGCTCGGAGCTTTATCCCAACCGCAAGCCATATTCTTTAACTTCGCACAATTTTCTTTTTGGAATTGGATATAAATTCAACATCACACGCCAGTTTACCGGAGCCTTTGAATGGGGCATGCGCCGAACAGGAACAGATTATCTTGACGATGTAAGCAAAACATACCCCGATCCGGAGGTTTTTGGCAACAATAGCCTGGCCATGGAGTTACATGACAGAAGTTTGGAAAACCGGGGTGAAAATGTAAACTTTCAAAGGGGTAATCCCAATACCAACGACTGGTATTCGTTTGCTGGTATTATACTGACAATCAGAATAAAAGACTTTAGCAGACAAAGGTGTCCGGCTTACAATTAATTTTTCATAAACTTTGGCAGTTTTCTTTTTATTGTTAAAACATTTCAAGAAATTTGTGCCTATTTTTTCGGAGTAGCAATTGACTAACATACAATGGATTTCAAGGATAACATTAATAAAAATAAACTGCCCAGGCATATAGCGATAATCATGGATGGTAATGGCCGATGGGCCAAACAAAGGGGGAAAGACAGAGTATTCGGGCACGAGAATGGAATTCAGGCTGTTAGGGAAACCGTGGAAGCTGCCGGAGAGCTGGGAGTGAAGAACCTTACATTTTACGCCTTTTCTACCGAAAACTGGTGCAGGCCCAAAAGTGAGGTTGATACATTAATGACCCTGCTGGTTTCAGCCATCAAAAACGAAACACCGGAATTACTGGAAAAAGGGGTGAAACTCTCTGCCATTGGAGATATCGACTCTCTCCCTGCTGAATGCATCCAGGAACTGCACGAAGCCATGGAAATAACCAAAAATAATACCCACCTGAATGTAATTATTGCCTTAAGCTACAGCTCGCAATGGGAAATCGTAAAAGCGGTAAAAAACATTGCACACCAGGTGAAAGAAAACCAACTGGACCCCGAGAATATTGATAAGGCCTTATTTCAACGGTTCCTGCAAACCAACGGGACGCCCGACCCTGATTTACTCATAAGAACCAGCGGAGAGCTGCGCATAAGCAACTTCCTGTTGTGGCAAATTGCTTACAGTGAATTGTATTTTACCCCGGTTTTGTGGCCCGACTTCAGAAAAAAACATTTTTACCAGGCTATCCTGGATTACCAGCGCAGAGAAAGAAGATTTGGAAAAACCTGACAACCCAAGCAAACCAGATAAAACCAAAAAGTAAATACAAACAGCA
The DNA here is from genome assembly GCA_011390575.1 of Sphingobacteriia bacterium. Lineage (GTDB taxonomy): Bacteria > Bacteroidota > Bacteroidia > Bacteroidales > UBA7960 > SKVR01. The sequence continues at coordinate 3,868 of JAABSE010000038.1, read as the reverse complement.
AACCCTGCAATCATAAACCAAACCTTATAATGTCAAAAAAGCATTTTTTAATCGTCGTTTTATCCCTTTTCCTGTTATTTCCCACAGCCACCATGGCACAGACGGTACTGACCGGAAATCAGATAAACATTGACTATAACAACCCCCGTGAATACACCATCGGAGGTATCACCGTTTCCGGCGTAAGCTATATGGACCAGAATGTAATTATTATGGTTAGCCAGTTGAACGTAGGTGATAAAATTATTGTGCCCGGCGAAGATATTTCCCGTGCCATAGAAAACATCTGGAAACAAGGTCTTTTTACCGATGCTTCCATTGGGGTAACCTCCATTCAGGACGATCAGATTTTCCTGGATATTGCCATTAAGGAGCGCCCCAGGCTGTCCAGGTTTGAATTTACCGGTGCACGCCGCTCGGACGTAACCAAGCTTACCGAGGAACTCAACCTCATCAGGGGTGATGTAGTTACGGAAAATATGCTCTTTCGCGCATCCAATATCATAAAGGAATATTATATTGAAAAGGGCTACCTCAAACCCGAGGTAAACATTACCCAAATGCCCGATACCCTCAGAAGCAACAGCCTGGTGCTCGAGTTTGATGTGGACAGGGGTGAAAGAACCCGTATCCGTGAGGTGATTATTAACGGAAATGAAGTAATCAGCGACGGGAAGATTAAAAGGTTGATGAAAAATACCCGGGAAAGAAGCCTACGGTTTATCTTTAACTCCTCCAAACTCATCAGGGAAGAATTCGAAGAAGACAAGCAAAGTATCATTGACCACTATAACGAACTGGGAAAAAGAGATGCTGTAATTCTGAAGGATACCATGTATTTTGTGGAAGAAGACCGCATCATAATAGAACTCTTTATCGACGAAGGTCCCACCTATTATTTCCGTGACATCAACTGGGTGGGAAACACCGTATACAGTGATGAGATTCTTTCGGAAGTGCTGGCCATTAACAAGGGAGATGTCTACAACCAGGAATTGCTGGACAAAAATCTCTTCATGAATATGGAAGGGATTGACGTAAGTTCGCTTTACCTCGACGATGGATACCTGTTTTTCAATATCACACCCATAGAAGTGAATGTGAGCAACGACTCCATTGACCTGGAGCTAAGAATTTATGAGGGACAACAGGCAGAAATCAGCAGTGTAAGCATCAGCGGGAACTCCAAAACCAACGATCATGTGGTATTGCGCGAAATCAGAACCCGTCCGGGGATGCTCTTCAGCCGCAGTGACATTATACGAAGTCAGCGCGACATCATCCAGCTGGGGTATTTCGACCAGGAAAATATTGATGTAATCCCTACGCCCAATCCAACCGACGGAACCGTTGACCTTACTTACATTGTAGAAGAAACCTCCTCCGACCAGATTGAACTCTCGGGTGGCTGGGGTGCCGGCCGTATTATCGGAACCCTGGGATTGTCATTCAACAATTTCTCAACGCGGAACTTCTTCAAAAAGGATGCATGGCGCCCCTTGCCCAGTGGTGACGGACAAAAACTAACCCTCAGAGGCCAAACCTACGGGCGTGGTTATGTTTCATACAGTATGTCGTTTATGGAACCCTGGCTGGGCGGAAAGAAACCCAATGCATTCAGTGTGTCGATTTTCCAGACAACCCAAAGAAACCAATACCCCAAAGCCAGCGAACAGCACGGTTTTTACAGTATTATTGGGGCATCAGTGGGGTTGGCCAGAAGATTGCGGGTACCCGATGACTTTTTCTATCTGCGGCAAACCCTCAGCTATCAACGGTATGAAATTAAGAACCTGAGTACAGTAACAGGATTAAGTTTTGTCATTGAAAACGGAAACGCCAACAACTTTAGTTATGGACTGGAATTTGGCAGAAACTCCGTCGATGCACCCTTATTTCCCAGGCAAGGCTCTGAAGCCTCCATTGGCTTACAGATTACTCCACCCTACTCCATGTTCAGCGACAAGGATTACGCACAAATGGAGGATGAAGAAAAATACAAACTGCTGGAATACCACAAGTGGAAATTCAATACCAGCTGGTATACCAGTCTCTGGGGCAATCTTATCCTGAGTACCCGCACACGAATGGGATTCCTGGGCTTTTACAACAAAGATATCGGAGTATCGCCTTTCGAAAGATTCTACCTGGGAGGCAGTGGCTTATCCGGTTGGGAAATAGACGGACGTGAAATCATTGCCATGAGAGGGTATGAAGACCACTCCCTTACCCCTCTGAACCAGAACGGCCGCCCCATTGGAGGTAATATTTACAATAAATTTACTGCCGAACTCAGGTATCCCGTTTCGCTGAACCCAAGTGCCACAATTTATGCCCTGGTATTTGCCGAAGCCGGGAATGCATGGGGAAGCTTTAAAGATTACAACCCCTATGATTTGAAAAGATCCGCAGGATTTGGTGTGCGCGTATTCCTGCCCATGTTTGGTTTGCTGGGCCTCGACTGGGGATATGGCTTCGATGATGTGATGGGAATACCCGATGCAGGGGGTGGAAGATTCCACTTCAGTATCGGTCAGTCCATCGACTAATAAAAGCGTTGGACTATGTAAGGCATGATAATTGCTTGTTTCTTACATATTTTTTAACAAGATAATTAAGGAGGAATTAATATGAAAAAGTTAGCATTTGTTTCCATCATTACCTTTCTGAGTGTATTTTCAGTGCTGGGCCAGCGTTTTGCCTATGTAGACACCGAATATATCCTTGAGAACATTCCCGAATATCAGGCAGCCCAAATGGAGCTGAATCAACTCTCCGAACAATGGCAAAGTGAAATTGAATCCAAATTTGCTGAAATAGACCGCATGTACCGCGAATACCAGGCAGAGTCGGTTGTCTTACCCGACGAGATGCGCCGCCAGAAGGAAGAGCAGATTATCGAAAAAGAGCAGGAAGCCAAGGATTTGCAAATGAGAAGATTTGGACGCGAAGGCGACCTTTTCAAAAAAAGGGAAGAACTGGTAAAGCCCCTGCAGGATCAAATCTACAATGCCATTGAAGAAATTGCCACGCGAGGCAATTATGCCATTGTTTTTGACAAGGCCGGGGGTGGCAACATGATTTATTCTGATGTGCGCCACGACCTGAGTGATGAAGTACTCCAGAAAATGGGCTACAGGAGATAGCAACGCATAGTTTACATACGCTCCCCATAATACAGTTAATAAAAAAAGGCTCCGGTTTTCCGAAGCCTTTTTTTATGGGAATTCGCCATCGGAATTACTTTCCCAGCAACCTTTTGATCTCATTAAGCTTCATGAGTGCTTCGACCGGGGTAAGGGTATTGATATCGGTACTGAGAATATCCTCCTTTATTTGCTGTAAAAGGGGGTCATCCAACTGAATAAAACTCAGCTGAAACTGATCATCGGTTTTCCCTGTTTTCTTCTTTCCTTTCATGGGCCTGCCGGTCAGCTCCTCATGGCTGTGACTCTTCTCCAGCTGGGAGAGAATATCATTGGCGCGGCTGATGACGGTTTTGGGCATCCCTGCCATGCGGGCCACGTGTATCCCGAAACTGTGCTCGCTGCCACCCTGCACCAGCTTACGCAGAAAAATCACCGTGTTGTGAGCCTCTTTCACCGAAACATTGTAGTTTTTTATTCTTGGGAAGGAAGCTGACATCTCGTTCAACTCATGGTAGTGGGTGGCGAAGAGGGTCTTGGCTCTGAACAGGGGATGTTCATGCAAAAATTCTGCGATGGCCCAGGCAATGCTGATGCCATCGTAGGTGCTGGTTCCCCGGCCGATTTCATCCAGCAAAATCAAACTACGGTTGCTGATGTTGTTAAGAATGCTGGCCGTTTCGTTCATTTCTACCATGAAAGTAGATTCACCCAGTGAGATA
>JAABSE010000037.1 GCA_011390575.1 Sphingobacteriia bacterium | reverse complement strand
CAATTACTGAGAATAGAATAAGTGCATGGAAGGCTGTGAATTGTTTTTGCAGCATAACAGAAATAATATGAGACGGAAAATAATTTATAGTATTCTAATGAATGACAAAAATAGTATTTACCGGGACACTGTCCTCAAATTTTGTGGGCTTATTAAAATCAGCTATGTTCAGGAGTGTTTTTGGATGGGGGCCTGGGCGGCGAAGTGACTCCAGACCCCTCCATTTTCAGAGCTCCGGAATGCCTTGTCATCCCGGGTGAACCGAAAGATCACGGATTTTTAACCCGATAGTAGTGTTGCCGGATATTGAAAAAGAAGCAACATCACGTGCAGAAGCATGTAAAAAAATGTAATTTTGAAATGCTTGTCAACTGCAAGACCTTTTTAAAAGAAATATACCTGCCGTATGGAAAGTGAGTTAAAAATACTATGGGACCTTGTAACAGCCCTGGGAGTTGGATTGCTTATTGGTATTGAGCGTGGCTGGAAAGGTCGGGTTAAAGGAGAAGGAGACCGGGTAGCCGGTATTCGTACATTTGCCCTTACCGGGCTGCTGGGAGGAGTTATCGGGATGGTATCAGCAAACATGGAGGAGTGGCTCCTGCCTGCTGCTTTTCTGTCTTTTACTATACTTGTAGCTGTCAGTTACTTTGTGGGGGTGAAAGTAAGCGAGGATATTGGTTTTACAACTTCCGTGGCTTTGCTTATTACTTTCAGCCTGGGAGTCTGGGCCTCTTTTGGAAGTCATATTTCCGTTTTTGCTGTATCGGTATTGGTGGTGGCTCTCCTGGGTTTTAAACCGGAAATTCATAAACTGGTGAAAAACATTGAAGAAAAGGAGATTTATGCCGGAATCAAACTGCTTATTATTTCAGTTATCTTACTTCCCCTTTTGCCCAACCAGGGGTATGGCCCCTATGAAGCAGTAAATCCTTACTGGCTTTGGTGGATGGTAGTACTCATAACAGGTCTCTCATTTATCGGCTATCTTACCATTTCTTATTTCGGTGACAAAATCGGGGTTTTGCTGACGTCCCTTACCGGAGGTCTTGCCTCTTCCACTGCAGTGACATTGAGTCTGGCCAACATGGCGAAGAGAACAAGGGTATCCGGTATGTTCATGGCAGGTGTATTGATTGCTTCTTCTATCATGTTTATCAGGGTAGGGGTAGAGGTGTCAGTGGTAAATGCCCGGCTGCTGCAGATGCTTTGGCCCTCATTGCTCGCAATGTTTGTGGTTAATTTAATCGGAATGTTGTGGTTCTGGTTGTCAAAAACTCAAAAAAATAAAAAAGAATCTCCTTCCATGGACATGGAAAGTCCTTTTCAGATGAAAACCGCCCTGAAATTTGCCATTCTGCTGGGAATCATCCTGGTGATGTCTGAAGCTATGAAAGAGTGGTTGGGCGATGAAGGAATTTATATCCTGTCTGTTATCTCAGGGTTGATGGATGTAGATGCCATAACCCTTTCCCTTTCCAAAATGGCAAAGGATGAGTTGTCCGATGATGTGGCCGTAACAGGAATCATTCTTGCCACGGCTACCAATACGGTCATCAAAGGTTTTATTTTTGCTTTTATTACCCGTCTTAAGCTTTCAGCCCGATTGATTCTGGTGGTGGCATTAAGTGGGGCCGCAGGCTTGTTGGTCAACTTTATTTTTGCCTGAGAATTCCGTGTTATCTGGTATCCCTTTTTTCTTTCTTCTTTGGATTCGATGTGTTTGCATTCGCCTCATGCATGAGTGAATTTTTCATTCTTGTTTTTTCTGTTGTATAATCCAACCCCGACATTTTCTGCAAAAATATTCCTTGCCGTTTTTTCAAAATGCAGAGGATGATGCAACCAAGCAATAGACCTCCGGTTAAAAGAGGTCTTTACTTCTACACCACAAACATTTGTAAAACCTTAAAATTAAAAAAATGAAAAGAATCAGTTTGGTAGTGTTGGTAAGCCTGCTCTTACCTGCCCTGCAGGCTCAACGGCCTAAAGGGAGACCTAAAGGGAGGCAGGCCGTGCAAACGCAGATTTCCCTCGAAGGGACCACTTTCCATCTTAGGAATGTGATGGCCAATAAGTACATCGATCTCCCCGGAAAGGATACCGACAGCCGCTCCAGAGATAACGGAGCCAATGTTCAACTATGGGATCTTGATAATGGTGGCGATCGTAAATTGATATTTGTTCCGGCAGGGAACGGCTTCCATCACATCCGCTTTCAGCATGCCAATGTGCAGCTGGATGTGCATGGCTGTTTTAGTGGTACCTGGTTTTGCGGAACTTATAAAGATGAAAAGGGGGCCAATGTACAAATTTGGTCATCAGGGGATTCAGAACCCCAGCAATGGAAGCTGGAGCAGGTGAATCCGGGACAATTCAGGATTAAAAACCGGTACTCCGGCAAATATCTTGATGCCAGGAAATCAGACATCCATAAAAATGGATGCAATGTGTTGCAATGGGATTGGAATGGCGGCGAAAATCAGTTGTGGGAGCTCGTGTGCGTGAAAACCGGCACCCGTTATCAGGAATAGCCTTTTTTGCTGAACAACTGACAATTACAAGCAGATTATTATTTGTTAAACCTGATTAAATCCTTTTGCCATAATGGATGCTATAAAATGTATACTGAGAAATGCTTTTATGCTGGCCCTTTTTCTTACCGGAGGATGCAGCATGGGAATTACCCCTGAGAAAGCAATGATTGAAAAGATGCTGGCAGGCGAAGATGTGGTTGTGAAAAATCAATCTTTTGATGCAGATATCGACCTGACTCAAGAGCTTGTATTCCACCCTTCAACCCCAGGTGTGATGAAAGCTGTAGTGGAAAGCAACCTGATTTTCGAAGAAATTAACTTTAATAAGTTTATCACTTTCTCTGAAAAGGACAGCCTCCTGTATAGAGTAGAATTCAGAGGTGATGTGGTGTTTAACCAATGTGCATTCAGAGAGCACGTTGATTTTTCCCATGCTACTTTTGACAGGGCTTTTTTCCTGGTAAACTCTTCTTTTATGACAGATTTTGTAATGAATAACACCTTGTTGAAGGGGAGGAATGTTTCTTTCAGTCATGTCAGATTTTACAAAAATGCCTCTTTTATCAATACTATTTTCAGCCATAACGCACAGTTTTTTGGGGCTGAGTTTCTGGGAAATGCCCTTTTTCAGCGTACATCCTTTAAAGGACAGACATTGTGGAGCAATGCCCGTTTTGAGGGGTATACTGAATTTGGCAACTCCTATTTCGGACAAAAGGTAAATTTTGGTGAAGCGCAGTTTCTCGAAAGAACCAATTTTGCGGGAATGACCTGTATGCTGGATGCCAATTTTTCCGATGCACAATTTCTTGAACCAGCCGATTTTTCAAAAACAGATTTCCGTGGGGAGTCTATGCTTGAGAATGCTGTTTTCCCAAAAGCTGAATGATTGATTTTGTTATTTTAAAAAGTATGAGTATGAACAGAAGTTACCTGAATTTTTTCTTCATTACTATATTCCTGTTGGGGTCCATCCTTTTCTCATCTTGTGAAACAGAGGAGATAAAACCCGATGATGATAACAATTCTTCATCCGGAGAGTATTCCACAGGAGTTGATTATAACCAGGAGCAGGAGGGGGCACCCTATATTCCCCGTGATTTATCTCTTGTAACCTTAAGTGATGCTACTACTGTATTAGGCAGCGCAGCATCTTTAGAACCCTGGGTGCCACCCGTTCGTAGCCAGGGATCCTATGGCACATGCACGGCCTGGGCGTGCGGTTATTATGCCCGTTCTATTATGTATGCCCGTGAGCATAATCTCTCAAAAGCAGACCTCGATGATGACCATAATGTCTTCAGCCCGTTGGATTTATTCCTTTCTATCGATAGCCGTGGCGATAGCTGCAATGGCTCCTGGTCAGGAGCAGCTTTTGAGGTCATGCAAAACAGAGGCATTGCCACACTGGCAACAGCTCCTTATGAGAACCTGGGAATTTGCAGCGGTACTCCTCAAACTTCATGGACCCAGGAGGCAGCTTCCTACAAGATAGATAAATATCGTGTGGTTGACCATACCCATATTGAGGGAGTGAAATCTTATCTGCAACTGGGACGTCCGGTACAGGTTAGCTGTTTGTTGGGATTGGATTTTTTCAGCATTTCAGATGATATGGTCCTTTACACTGACGACTACAGTGCACCTTCGGGTACCCATGGACGTCATGCGATGGTGGTGGTAGGATATGATGACAATAAAGGAGCCAACGGAGCTTTCCGGATCGTAAATTCCTGGGGAGAGAACTGGGGAGACCAGGGATATTTCTGGGTGGATTATGATTTCTTTGCCAGTAAATTCTGTTATAGTGCATACGTAATTGATGGAGATAAAGGAGGACTTGCTGATGCTTTGGTGGATGAATCCGTTATTAATCCCAATTATCGTGTACCCGGGAAAGACCTGCTGGCAGTAAGGCTAACAGATGAATTTGACGATTATCCCGGAAATCCGCCGCAGGCCCGCGCGCTTACTTACAATGTATTCAACAGAGGTGAGGAAACCATTCCCTCTTCTGATAATTGGAATATCGTGTATTACTATTACAATGCCTATAACCCGGAAGAGGATTATGGTATTATTATTTACGACTCCTTTACCAATGAAGTGGGCTCACCGGGAGAATACGGAGATTTTGAAGATCTATCGGGCAATACGCCGCAGGCATTCGGACATTTCAACTGGTGGAACAATGTTGATATTCCCTCAGGATACTCTGCAGCAAAAGCGGTATACGGACAGGAAAACGGCTATGATTACGACTTTTTGTTTTATTATCACGTTCCCGATATTACCGGTGAATACTATTTTGTTTTATATGCAGATGGCTTCAACGCCATAGAGGAGCAATATGAGCAAAACAATTTCATGTTTTTTACAGGGCAGGACAATGAGCCTCTTTCCATTGTTAATGGGGTCATCCAGGAGCAAGAGATGAAAACCACCATGGTAAAAAGTGCTTTCCCCGCTGAATTGAAAGCTAACCAGCCCAATGCTTATGATATTGATGAAATTGCAGGTTTGATTCAACATCAAAAAGAGAATGGGATGCTGGATGAAAAAGCCGCAGCGTATGAAAACAAACCCAAATTCTCTTCAACCGGGCGGGGATACGTGGGAAAGCAAATTATTGAAGCACGTCTGCCCCGGTAACCTAAATTTTTAAGTGTATTTGTTGGTGAGAGAACAGTGAAAAAACCGGAGTAAAAGTAATTGCCGGAATTGATAAGGAAGAGAAATGCAGAGAAACCTATGAACCCAGGGTGAAGTGCAAAATTCATATGTGAGGATGTTTTTAGTGTAAGTGCAGAAAGTCTTAAAAATGACCTTATATGAAAGCAAAATGATAATTCTCTTCTTTTAATAGATTGTAGCTCTTGCCAATATTGGAGTATAATAAACATAGAACATTGTAGTATAATAAACATAGAACCGAAACAAACCTTTAAAAAAAGATTAATTATGAAAACTAAATTATCTACATTACTCATTACATTCCTTTTATTATCTGTCACGACATTCGGACAGGAACCCAAAGTAGCTCCCGGTCAGGACATTGTTGGCTACGGCTACAATGTATTTGGGAAGTTTGCAGACAACGAAAGTTTGAAAAACTATTGTCTCTTCGATTGGGGAGAACCATACACCAAAGCTTTTGGTAGTCACCAGTACAATATTCCAGGCAAGGTAATGCTGAAAAATATTGGTAAAAAAGTTAAAACAGAAGTCAGTGGGGCAGACAAACGAAGCTATGCCAAATCATTTTCTGCGTCAGTAGGTATGGGTTTTGATGCTGTGCTTTTCAGTGCTTCTGTAAACACCACCTTCTCCAAGTCCTCATCAGGTAGCACCGCAGAGTATTTTCACACCATTCGCGATGCAAACCGAATATGGCAGGTTGGTATTGATGAACGCTTCGAACATAAAACCATGCTTAAGCCCAAGGTAAAGCAAGATATTGACAATATGTCTCCCGGCAAATTGTTTGATATTTATGGTACGCACTATATATCCTCAGCTTATCTGGGCGGCCGTTCGGACTACTCAACGGTAACGACCATTACCACTTCTATGAATACGCAAAGCATAGGAGCAGCGGTAGAGGCATCCTACAAAAGCATCAGCACGGATGCTTCCACTGAATTAACACAACAACAACAGCACATTCAGGAAAACACACGCAGTTCACTTACAGTGACCGGTGGAAACGCTGAATTCGCCAACAATATTCATAACTACGAAGCTTATGCCAACTGGGCAGCCGGAATTCGCGATCTTCCGGTTCTTTGTGATTTTGATAAAAAGAGTTTGACCCCTATCTGGGAACTGGCTTCAACACAAGCCCGCAAGAACGAGCTTAAGGCTTATTTTATGAATGTGATGCTGACGAATTACGAATTGCCACCTGCAATGGCTAATCTTGTGGCACTGGCTGGGAAAACATTCCTTATCCAATCCAAAGGCTCTGAATTATTCTGGGACTTTAAAGGATACAACACGAATGCAGAAGGACATCGTGGTAAACTGGTAATCTGGGAATCAGATCTGGTAAACCGTGATCGCATAGGTGCTGACCGCTTCTTTAAAATTATTCCTCATCGCACAGAATCGGATTACGTGTTTCTGCAACCACAGCACGTCGATCAGGTTGTTGACATACAGGGTGGAGGGAGTAAACCCGGAGCAGATGCTCACCTGTGGCATCATGGCGATAATAATTCAGCGCAGATGTTTAAAATGGAGCCAGTGGAAGGTGAAGAAAACACTTTTTACCTGAAGGCCAAATGCAGTGGGCTGTATCTGACTGCAGGCGAAAATGCTGCAAACAGCAGTGCATCTGGGGGTGGGAAAAGTTTAAATGCAAGAAGTGGCTCAGGTGCCTCAGCACCTGCAGCAGAATTAAAAAATGGTACCCAAATAAAACAGCAGCAATTTACCGGCGCGGATAATCAAAAGTGGGTATTTGTGGAGACAAATCCCAGGATTATGGCTTCCCCTTATGATAGCAACATGATATATAGTGTTCAGTGTGTGGATGGTGGCAAATACTGGAACTTTGACGGGCATGCAAACAATAATTCTAACGGTTCTTTGCTGAATCTCTGGGATATGAGTTGGGGGCCGGATGATCGCTTTATCAGAATTTATCCTGCTGATAATGATCATGACTATTTTTACCTCCAGCCCACATGGACCACAAAAGTGATTGATGTCAGCCTTGGTTCTATCAATAATAATGGAGCAAAAATTCAGATCTGGGATAAAAACAGTGAATCACAACAGCTATTCAGCTTCGAATATGCTGGTGCACCTAATACCTGGTATATCAAAAACAAACGATCAGGAAAATACCTGGATGCAAGCGCTTCTGAAGTAAATAAAAACGGAGGTAAAGTTCAGCAATGGCAATTCAGAGGGACAAATAATCAAAAATGGGTGTTGCGTTCTTATCCAAGGATTGCAGATGTGGAGAAACTGAATGGTACTTATTTTATCAAATGCGCATATAGTGACAAATACTGGGATCTGCCCGGAAAGGGAAGCGAAACCAATGGAAAAGGAAAAGCTGTCAAGATATGGTCTCTGGATGATGGCGCTGACCGTAAGGTAAAGATAAAACCAACCGGCGATCACGACTGGGCACAGATTATTTTCCAGAATGACCAAAAAGCGGCCGATGTGAAAAGTGCATCCAGGGATAAAGGTGCCGACTTGCACACATGGGACCAGCATGGTGGGGAATCACAGAAATGGGGATTCTACATTACCGGAAAAACAACATTTGTGCTGGTAAACAAAAACAGCAGAAAAGCTGTGGATGTTTCCGGTGGAAATGGAAAGATTAACGAAAATGGCCGTATAATCGAACAATGGGATCGCCATAACGACAAAAGCCAGCAATGGCAACTGATTGATGCCCAAACCAATAAACCGGTTAATCTGTTTGATTTATAATCAAATGGAATTTGAAGAACTAAAAGAGGCTGTCTTATAGGTAGACAGCCTCTTTGGTTTTTAATGGGGCAGGTGTGAGGTTTATCTTCTTTCTGAGCGTTTTTTGTTTTCACTGGAGCTACTGCTTTTCTTACTACTGTTGTTGCTCCTTGAAGGCTTCGGGGTGCTTCGGTTGCTTCCCGATGATTTAACACTGGACGAAGGCTGTCGGTTGCTTCTGGCCGGTGGCGAACTCACTGCAGGAGAAGATGATCTGTTGCTGTTATTATTTATTCTTGTCGGTGAGCTCGGAGGCGCACTTGTATTTCTTTTTGGCTCAGGACGATTTACATTCCTTTGTGGAGTGGCATTATTTTGTCTTGCAGGAGGAGCAGGAGTGCTTCGAACTGCCGGGCTGTTGTTTTCTCTGCTGCGGCTTACTTCTGATTCCTGACTGCGGACAGGTTTTGCCTGCTGTCTTGAGTTATTCTGCTCTGGGGCCCTGTTATCCCTTGCCTGGTTCACTGCAGGGTTCTGGCGGCGTACATCCTCTGTAGATTGCCTTTCTGAAGACTGCCTGACAGCATTTTCCTGCCTTTCGCCTGACACATTACGGGTGCTTACTCCTCTGGCAGGGCTTTGTTTTACGTCCTGAACAGCATTGGGAGATTCTCTCAGGGCCGGTGCGCTAACTTTGCTCTTTGTGGCAACTTTTTCATATCTGCCGGGGTGTCTTTGAGCAAATAGTTGTTGTCCTTCCTGAATTTTTTCCGGCCTGCTGTATGTGTCTCTGTATCTTCCGTTTTCTATACGGGTAACTACAGTGGTTGAAGTATGCCGGTGGTTGGTTACGTAAACGGTGTTGTAATGTGTGCAGCGAACCCTTCGCCATGGACGATAATAAGCATAATAATGTCCGTGCCAGTGGTAATGGTATCCGTAGTAATAATGGTAATAGTGAGGACTCCAGGGGCTGTACCATGCAGGATAATATCCCCAGTACCAAGCTGAACGCCAGGGTCTGTAAACCGGTGCAGAGATATACACAATCACAGGCCATTGGGCAACTTCATAATAAGTAGTGTGTACTACTGTGGTAGAGGGAGAATGGCTTACATTGCCCCGGTAGCCCGGATTAGGACGTTCGGCATAGTTGGGTTCCACGATATAATTGGGCCCGTACAATGCTTCATCCCCTATGAGCTGGATCAGTGCAGAACCATCGCGACGTACTTCTACTACAAATACTGCCACATCCTGGTATTCATTTTCATTAAGAGCTACCCTGAGAACGATATTGTGAAGATTATCTTCTTTATAATCGTGTACCATAATGTAATCAACGTAACCGTCGCCATTAAGATCGAGGTTGTTAATCATGGCTTCCGGGTCATTGAGCCTCCTTTCGAAAGCTTCCAGGGTTTCAGACTCCTGGAACAGATTCATGACGGCAAATAAGTTAAGGTTGTCTCCGGGCAACCCTAGGTATTCCTGTTGGGGGTTCTGTGCCGGAAACACACTTCCTGCTGCAAACAGAAAGGCAAAAACGGTGGTGAAAATTAGCTTTTTCATATCTGTAGAGTTTTGATGAATGAATGTTTCTTGTTTTACTTGAATAAAACAAAACACGTGCCATCTTTTGCAAATTAGAGAAATGCTATGCAAGTAATTGTCTTAGGATTTGCCTGGCTTGAAACAGGTAGGTCAATGCCATTCTTTTTTTGCAGGCAATGAAAGGAATCCTCCATTTTACCTATACGTTATTCTGTTCTGAGGCTATCCACAGGATTGGATTTAGTTGTTATCCAGATTTGCAGGCTGATAATTGTTGAGCTCATGACAAATACCAAAAAAGCCGGAATCAGAAACCAGAGAGGCCCTGGCTCAATGCGTATCAAAAAACTATCCAACCAGTTTCGGGTCATCCACCAGGAGAGGGGAGTGGCGATAATAAAGGCAATGGCTACCATTAGTACCGACTCCTTATTGAATACCCACATAAGATTACCTACCGATGCTCCCAATACTGTTCTTACTCCGATTTCTTTGATGTTTCGCTCCGCTGAGAAAGCCGCCAGGCCATAAACACCAAGCATTGCGATAATAATGGCCAGTATAGCACCAACAGTTAACAGGCCCGAGGTAGTTTGCTCTTTTTCATAGAAAGCCTGTATTGCTTCATCTAAAAACACCATGTCAGGAATGTATGCAGGATCTACTTCGTTGAGCACATCGGTGATCTGACTGTGCGCTTCCCGGATATCTCCGGCTGTAATTTTTATATAGAGATGAGAAAACCCATTATTGGCAAATATCATTACAACTGGCTCTATTTGTGAATGAAGTGATTTGATGTGAAAATCTTTAGCCACACCTACCAATGGCCCATTTCGGCCAAAAAGATCAAGTCTTTTTTGCAGGGGATTTTCAAATCCAAGCCCTTTAACGGCAGTTTCATTTAAAATGAATGCTCCCTGTGCATCCTGTTCTGAGTTGGCATAGAAATTCCTTCCTTCTGCTATTTCAATTTCCATCACATCAAGGAAATTGTGATCGATGGTCAGGATATCGGCTGTTACCCCTTTATTCACCGATACGCCTTCTTCTGTGATTAAATCAATGCGGTTGGGTCCTCCAAACAAAAAATTTGTCCCGGCTACGCTTATTACACGGCTCTGGGTTTGCAGTTTTGCTGCTACATCTTTAAAGGAGTAAGCGATTTTTTGAGATACTTTTCTTACGACCAGGATCTGTTCTTCGTTGATTCCCATGTTGTAGGTTTGCAGATGTCGCAATTGCGCCATTGCTATCCCCAGAGAACTCACCAATACAATGGTGATGACAAACTGAAAAATAACCAGTACGCGCCTGAAGCCTGCACCTGCGCGCCCTTTTACATTCTCTCCTTTCAACGATGATACCGGTTCAAATGAAGATAAATAGAAGGCAGGATAAAGCCCGGCCAGCAGTGTGGTGAAAACTATCATCGTGAGTATGATAAGCAGGCCCTGTAAACTCAGGAGTATGGAGAGGTGAATGGTAAGACCCAGGTATTGGGAGAAGAATTCGCTGAATACTTCCGCAAAAACCATGGCCAGCAAAAATGCCAGCAGTGTTATGACAAATGACTCTGACATGAATTGCCTTATTAGCCCTGCTTTGCTGGCACCGATCACTTTTTTAACTCCGATTTCCTTGGATCGCAACATACTGCGTGCAGTAGCCAGGTTTACAAAATTGATGACGGCTACCACAAGTATAAAAAGTGCCAGCACTATAAAAATAATTAATATTTGTCTGTTCCCATTGTTTTTCATTTCCCACATATTCTTACCGCTGAGATGAATATCTGTAATATTCATCAGACTGCTTTCCTGCAAGAAATTAACCCCCTCAAACATAGGGTTTTGGGCTATAATCCTCTTTTCGGTAATATCATCCAGTTTTTTTGCCAGTTCTGAAAGGTTGCTTCCGGGCTTGATTTTCAGGTAGGTATACCAATTGTATCCACTGTTTTTTGCGCCTTCTGCTTTTTCATAATGAGGAGTCAGACCTGTAATATGCATATGAGAATTTCCCGGCACATCCTCAAAAACGCCGGTAACCTGATAAGATTGATGATTGAATTTTACCATTTTACCATATGCATCCTCAGCATCCTCAAAAAGGAGCAAGGCAGCTGATTCTGTCAACACCAGCGAGTTGGGGAGAGTAAGAGCATTTTGGGGGTCTCCGGCCAGAAAATCAAAGCTAAACAGGGTAAAGAAAGTAGAATCGGTAAGCATAATATCATTTAAATAAACTGTACGGTCGTCAAATGATACCTGTGAGCTGCCAAAAAAATTATTAAATCGCACAAATCCTTCTACTTCGGGTAGCTCTTCTGCAGCAAATTCGGCCGTTTTAAAGATGGATGTGGGCATGGTCTGGGCTTCGCCACTTCCCGCCGAAACTTTGTTGTAGACCCTGAACAATTGCTGGTGATCCTCAAAATGCTTGTCGTAGCTTAGTTCATACAACACATAAACCCAGATAAGCAAACTGATAGCCAGACCCAGGGACAGACCCAGTATATTAATGATGGCATGGCTTTTTTGCCTGATAATACTCCGGTAGCTGGTTTTGAAAATGTTTTGTCTCATGGTGTAGATAGTTCTTATCGCTTCTGGTTTTTTAGTATAGTTGAGCAAATGTCATGCTAATAATTACTTCCTTCTGTTTGTCAATGCTTTCAGCTTTTTTGCAATAAAATATTCTATGATGGTAGTGTTCGTTAACGATCAATTGTGCTTGTATACGGACATAGCTGCGCAGCGCGGACAGAAAGATTATTGCCCGGCTATTGTCTGAAAGAGACTAAAGAGTAATCTGTATTCTTGATGATTTCTTTCTTTATGGAGATTGTCCGTTATGGAAGCATTCATTTTTTGAGATTTTATAATATTAAAACAATTGTTCCAATTGATATTGGTATTTGGGTACAGATTTAATTTTTTTGGAAATATGATACAATTGTTTTGAATAATTATTACATTTACAGCGAAAAAAAAACAAAATCAACCTTATGAAAGAGACCATTTACAGTGTGCTTCTCTTTTTGGCCGCAATAATTATGGTTCTTCAGGCCTGCCAGCACGAACCTGAAAATCTCAACCCGGACCCTGATCCGGATCCCGATCCTGTTATTGGAGATTGCCATCCCGATACGGTTTATTTCCAAAACGATTTATTGCCATTGCTGACCGCCAGTTGTGCACGTTCAGGTTGTCATGATGCCGCCACCCAGGCCGATGGTGTGCTCCTCACCAATTATGAATCAGTGATGGAAACAGGCGATGTTCGCCCGGGCGACCCCGAAAACAGCGACCTGTATGAAGTTCTGGTAGAAGATGACCCTGATAAACGAATGCCTCCCCCTCCCAATGAGCCATTGGCACAAGAGCAAATTCAGCAATTTTATACCTGGATCATGCAAGGTGCGCTGAATCTGGAATGTATTGATGCAGAATGCGATACTGAAGATGTAACTTTTTCAGGTGTTGTTTTTCCTCATTTGCAAAATTATGGTTGTGTAAGTTGTCATAGCGGCTCTTCTCCTAATGGTGCAGTATTGCTTGCCGATTATGATGCCGTGAAAACTATGGCTGAGTCGGGTAGATTAATGGGAGCCATCCGTCAACTGGATGGATTTGCAGCTATGCCACCAACCGGCGATGCCATGGCTGATTGTCCTGTAGATCAAATTCAAAGTTGGATTGATGAAGAAATGCCTGATAATTAAATGTAACGAAAACGTTATGAGATTTTTTGTTCTGATTCTTTTTTTACTTGCCTTCTCTTCATGTTACTATGATAGCGAAGAATATCTTTATGCAGACATCAATGTTTGCGATACCCTGGATGTAACTTATCAGAATTTTGTTTCCGGTTTGCTTGAAACCCATTGCAATTCATGTCATAACCCTTCTTCACCCTCAGGCAATGTTATTACTTCAAGTTATAATGACTTACTGATTATAGTTAACAATGGCAAGCTTGAAGGTGCAGTAAACCATTTGCCCGGTTTCTCACCCATGCCTAAAGGAGCCAATCAACTTCCCGATTGCGACCTGGCTAAAATTAATGCATGGCTCAATGCAGGAAATCCGCAAAATTGATTTTTTTTATGAATAAAATCTCTGTCGTATGAAAACCTGGATTAAAGTATTGCTATCATTGGCTGTAGTTGGTGTTTTAGCTGCCATTGCAGTGTATTTTTTTGTTTACAACAAGCCTCATGTAAACTATGAAAAGGCAGAACCTGAAATCACCATTCGGGCAGATGATTTGTTTTTCGAATTTGTGTCCAACCCCGAAGAGGCTGGGCAAAAGTACAATGGTAAAGTTTTGCAGATAACCGGGATGCTCGATGATATTGAATCATCTGAAGAAATGACATTTGCTGTTTTTGCCTTTTCAGAGGGAATGTTTGGCAAGGAAGGTGTACGATGTAGCATGCTCAATGCCCATGCAAAGGAATTAAAAAGCACCAATGTCGGCGTCGAATTAACAATAAAAGGCTATTGCACAGGTTTTACAGGAACAGATGTAATCCTTGAGCATGGTTCTATTATTGAATAAAATCAATTCTGTTTTAATCATTAAAATCTATATTTTATGAAAAGTTTATTTTCCACATTTTCGCTGATTTTATTAATGAGCATCAGCCTTACGGCTCAGAATTATATTACCCGCACGGGGTATATTCGATTCTATTCGGAAGCACCCCTGGAAAACATCGAAGCGGTAAACAGACAGGTAAACAGTGCACTGAATATTGAAACCGGAGAATTTGTTTTCAGGGTATTGATGCGCTCTTTCAATTTTGAGAAAGCCCTGATGCAGGAGCATTTCAATGAAAATTATGTAGAATCTCACAAGTACCCCAATGCTTCCTTTCAGGGAAAGATTACCAATCTCGATGAGATTGATTTCTCAGCCCCGGGCACCTATAATGCAGTTGTTGAAGGCGAGCTGACCATCAAAGATGCTACAAATTCTATCAAAGAAACGGGTACTCTTGAAGTGAAAGCCGACGAAATAACCGGTAAAACTGTCTTTACCATTTTGCTGGAGGATTATAATATCGAGATTCCTTCTGCTGTTTCCCGCAATATTTCTGAAGAAATTGAAATAACCGTTGATGTGGAGCTGAAAAAAATGTGATTATGAAGAAGCTATCCGGAATATGTTTTTTTGTTTTTTTTCTTACCCTGGGGCAAAATGCATTTTCTCAGGACTTATTCGATCTATTAGAAGAAGAGGAACCTGTTGTAGAATATAGCTTTGCTACATTTAAAACTACCCGGGTCGTCAACGGGCAATCCATTGAAAATCCGGCTGTGGGCGAACTGAAATTTATTGTGAGCCACCATTTTGGTCGGTTAAATGAAGGTGCCTATCAGTTGTGGGGACTCGATCAATCAACCATCAGACTGGGACTGGAATATGGGCTTACCGAGCGGTTGGCTCTTTCAGTGGGAAGAAGTTCCTTTGAGAAGACTTTTGACGGGTTTGCCAAATACAAAATCCTCAGACAGAGCAAAGGAGCAAAAGTAATGCCAGTTTCGGTTTCTGTTTTCAGCGGTATTTACCTGAATTCGCTCGAATGGCGTTACCCGGATAGAACAAACTATTTTACATCGCGTCTCTCTTTTGCACATCAATTGCTTATCGCCCGTAAGTTTTCTAATACTTTTTCTTTTCAGCTGGTGCCCACCATGGTTCATAAAAATCTTGTGGAGGAAATCTCAGATCCCAACGACATTTTTGCCCTGGGTTATGGCGGCAGAGTCAGGCTTACCAATCGCATAACCTTTAATGCAGAGTATTACCAGTTGCTGACCCAAAAAACCGCCAGTGAATTTAAGAATATGCTTTCACTGGGGTTTGACCTCGAAACGGGTGGACATGTCTTTCAACTGCATTTTACCAACGCCCAGCCCATGTTCGAAAGGGCTTTTATTACAGAAACACGCGGCGACTGGCTGAAAGGCGACATCTATTTCGGATTCAATATTGTAAGGGTGTTTACCATAAAAAAACCCGAATTGTAGTAAAAGGTCTTTCAGGACATACCTCGTGTCAACTCTGATGGGTTTCTGAATTTCGATACCCGTAGCAGTGCTGAAAATACTATTTTATTTTCTGCTGGCAACACTTTAAACAGAGGGTAGCTGCATGCGATTTATTATTATTCATTGTGAATTCGATTCTATACTTTTGCATTTTGGCTTACCCGTAAGGCAGAGATGAAATATTTCGATATGATCCCGATTCCTGGTTTATGGGCAAGAGCCTGATTATTAGTAAAGTTAAGAATGGGATTTCCTATGATTCATACAATTGATGCTGAAGAATTCACCGCGCTTCGCAATTCCCTGAAGGTGCTGGATGTAAGATCTCCCGGTGAATATGCTCAGGGGCATATTCCCGGCTCTGTCAATCTTCCGCTTTTTACGGATGAAGAAAGACGCCAGACCGGCATTATGTATAAAAATGCCGGAAGGGAGGCTGCTGTTTTGGAAGCTTTGGGCTTTGTAGGGCCTAAAATGCAGGATTTTGTAAAGATAGGCCGCAAACATGCTGTTTCCAAAAAAATCATGGTACACTGCTGGCGTGGGGGGATGCGATCAGAAAGCATGGCCTGGCTGCTTTCAACTGCCGGACTGGAAGTTTATCTCCTGCGCGGCGGGTATAAGGCCTACCGAAAATATATCAGAGAAAGCTGGAATCATCCATCCAACCTGATCGTATTGTCCGGGAAAACCGGATCGGGGAAAACCGAAATTTTAAAGCAAATTGAACAGAAAGGGTTCCAGATTCTTGACCTGGAGCAGTTTGCCCGGCATAAGGGTTCTGCTTTTGGAGCCATTGGCGAAGAGCCGCAACCTTCCAATGAACAGTTTGAAAACAATCTTTCCGATGCATGGCTGAAAATGAATTTTGAAGCGCCCATTTGGGTGGAAGATGAAAGCCGCTTTATCGGCAGGGTAAATGTTCCTGAACCTCTTTACCAACAAATGCAGAAGGCCAGAACCATTTGTATTGATATTCCCAAATCCATGCGTATTGAGCGTTTGATCCTTGATTATGCTCAACATCCCAAAGAATTGCTCGTTGAGTCGATTACCAGAATAGGAAGACGGATTGGCGGGCAACATCTCAAAGCTGCCATTGCGGGCATCGAAAAGGGAGATTTTGCTGCCGCCATTGATATTGTGCTTGCCTATTACGACAGAACCTATGAGTTTGACCTGGATCGAAAGCACCGCAGCGATATACTGCACCTGCAATGCGAAACAGCGGAAGCGGAAAGCAACACGCAATTGATTCTAAAACATTTTAGTGCTGAAAAAGTAAATCATCCTGACTTATGATCAAGCCCGTTTACCTGGATTACAACGCCACCACTCCCATTGATGCAGAAGCAGCGGAGGCCATGAAACCTTTTCTGGATCATCTTTTCGGAAATCCATCAAGCATGCACCAATATGGAATACAAACCCGGCAGGCTGTGGAACAGGCGCGCCGGCAAATTGCACAGCTTATCAACTGTTTTCCGGATGAGGTAATTTTTACCAGCGGAGGCACTGAGTCTAACAACTATGCCATCAAAGGGGCAGCTTTTCAAAACCGCCACAAAGGGAATCATATTATCACCAGCCAGGTAGAACATCCCGCTGTTACTGAAGTTTGCCGTTTTCTTGAAACAAAGGGATTTGAAGTTACATATCTTACAGTAGATTCTGCAGGAAGGGTAAATCCGGCTGAGGTGGAAAAAGCAGTAAAAGCCCAGACCATTCTGATTAGTGTAATGCATGCCAACAACGAAGTGGGTACGATTCAACCCATTGAAGAAATCAGCCTGATAGCCCGCAGGCATGGAATTGTTTTTCACAGTGATGCTGCTCAGTCGGCAGGGAAAATACCTGTAGATGTGAAAAAGATGGGGGTTGATTTGCTTTCTTTGGCAGGGCACAAGCTTTATGCTCCCAAAGGGGTAGGAGCGTTGTTTGTAAGGCGTGGTGTGCAACTGCAGAAACTGATGCACGGCGCCAATCATGAACAAAACCTCAGGGCAGGAACCGAAAATGTGCTTGAAATAGCAGGGCTGGGTAAAGCAGCTGAGGTGGCAACCCGGGATTTGAAATCCAATGCAGCACATATGCAGGCTATGACGGATCTGTTGTACGATCTGCTGAAAGATTCTCTGACTGATATCAGGCTCAACGGCCATGCACGGCTCAGGCTTCCTAATACCCTGAGCATCGGATTTGGAGGCATCCAGGCCAACCTGCTCCTGGATGAGCTGGAGGGTATTGCTGCATCAGCCGGAGCAGCCTGCCATGCTGACCAGATTGATCTTTCTCCGGTACTCACAGCCATGCAGGTGCCTGAGCATTATGCCATGGGTACCATTCGTTTCTCCACAGGAAAAAAGACTTCCGAATCAGAAATCCGTGAGGCAGCGCGCCTGGTTATTCAAACGGTCAATAGTTTACAACCCTCTTTGGTGGAAGATGAAATGCCTGAACTGTCAGATAACCAGATCGTAAGGCTTACCCGATACACGCAGGGGCTCGGCTGTGCATGCAAAATCAGACCCCAATACCTGGAAAAGGTGCTCATGGATATGCCTCCTGTATTTGATAAAAATGTGCTGGTGGGAACAAGCACTTCGGATGATGCGGCTGTTTACCGGCTGACAGATGATGTCGCTCTTGTTCAGACAGTCGATTTTTTCACTCCTGTGGTTGACGATCCGTGGTCTTTTGGGGCCATTGCTGCAGCCAATGCGTTGAGCGACATATATGCCATGGGAGCCAAACCCTTGTTTGCTTTGAATATTGTTGGTTTTCCCAGCAACCGCCTGCCCATGCAGGTGCTGAAGGACATCCTCAAAGGAGCATCGGATAAAGCGACTGAAGCAGGTATTAGTATTCTGGGTGGGCACACCGTGGAAGATCCTGAGCCCAAATTCGGGATGGTGGTAAGTGGTATCGTCCACCCTGAAAAAGTCATTACCAACAGCTCCGCCCGTCCGGGCGATGTACTTATTCTAACCAAGCCCATTGGCACGGGAATCATAGCTACTGCTGTCAAACGGAATTTGGCCGATGAAAAAACCGCTCTCGCTGCCATCAACGTGATGATTGAACTGAACGCCTCTGCTGCTGCCTTGATGGAAAACTACCCCGTGAGCGCCTGTACAGATGTTACCGGCTTTGGCCTGATGGGCCATCTCAACGAAATGATGGCCGGCTCAGACGTTTCGTGTCGTATTGATGCCGTGAGCGTTCCTCTGATTGATGGTGTGGCAGACCTGGCCATCTCGGGAACCATACCCGGAGGGACACGCAACAACATGGAACATGTAGCTGATTTTATTCATTGGTCTGATGATATTCCGGAGTATTTAAAGCTTATTTTGTGCGATGCCCAGACTTCGGGAGGATTGCTTATTGCTCTGCAGGCCGATCAAGCTGACAAGTACCTGGAAGAGCTGGAACAAAAATCGACGCTGAAAGCCAGTCGTATAGGGGTGATTTCAGAACCCGGCGCCTACAGAATTCAGGTAGCGTATAACAATAAAGGATTTGATGATTAGAATTCCGTACTTTTGTATTTTCTTTCCCGGTATAACAAATTATCATCCGGTTAATGGTTTCTGAGAGAATCTGTCATCAATCCTAACCGGTTAACAACAAATTATTATTTTATGAAATCGACCATACGTCTCAATAAATATATCAGTGAAAAGGGCATCTGCTCAAGGCGGGAGGCCGATAAATTCATTGAAAAAGGCTCTGTATTTGTAAATGGAAAACGTGCCGTTATTGGAGCCCAGGTTAAACCCGGCGACAAGGTAATGGTCAACGGGATTAAGCTGGACCAGGTGGAGGAGAAACCATTTATCCTGCTTGCCCTGAACAAACCCATCGGTATTGTGAGTACAGCGGAAACCAATGTTAAGGGCAATATCGTGGATTTTGTCAATCACAGCGAACGCATTTTCCCTATTGGCAGGCTGGATAAAGATTCACAGGGTTTAATTTTGCTGACCAACAACGGCGATATTGTCAATGAAATCTTACGGGCCGGCAACCGGCACGAGAAAGAGTACCTTGTAACAGTGGATAAACCCATTACTGACAGTTTTACTGAGGGGATGGCCGGCGGTGTTCCCATCATGGGAAAGAAAACCAAAAAGTGTCCTGTTTTTCAAATATCTCCCTTTGTCTTTCGTATCATCCTCGTGCAGGGGATGAACAGACAGATAAGACGCATGTGCGAATATTTCGGGTATGAAGTAACCAAACTCGAACGAATCCGCATCATGAATGTCACCATGAAAGGATTGCCCCAGGGCGACTGGCGTGAGCTGGATGAGGACGAGAAGGCCGGCATACTGGAGTTGGTAGAAAAATCTCCTGCGAGAAAATCTTCAAAGAAGCCTGGCCGGAAATCATATCCTCCGGGGGAAGGAAAGCAAAGGGGAAGTTCGCCAGTGTCCGGTGGCAGTAAGGAGCGGGATTCAGGTTCCAAAGGAGGCAGAAGAGGCGACAAAACAGCTTTCTCCAAAACTGATGTTTCGAAAAAAGGAGAAAAACCCTCAGGAAGGGGAGCAAAGGCAAAGCACTCCGGGGGTTCTTCACAGGATAAACCTGGTAGCAAAGGGAAAATTACCTCCCGAAGTACCTCAAGAGGAAAAGCTGACTCATCCCCCAAAAGGGCAGGAGGAGCGGCCAGGGGAAAAGGAGGAAAAGGAGGAAGAAAAACCGTTAACTGAGAAAAGTTTTCAGATACTGTCGTTAAAGCCGAAAACGGCCTCTCACCTTGGTGATTTGTTCTTTCAGCGATCTGCGGTTGGCATTTTTTTCTGCTGATTTTGTGTCTCCAAGCAAAAAGCCATAGGCTTCCATTCCTTCTACTTCATCAAAAATTACTTTCAGGATGGCCATGCCGGGAATGAAAAGGATCATGCCGGCCAGGCCCCAGATAAAATTACCCACAAACAATGCAACGATAGTCATCAGGGGGTTCATGGAAACTTTCCCTCCCACAATTTTGGGCGTAAAAAGGTTGCTCTCTAAAAGCTGAATGACATAAAAAGCCATAAAAACGGCAAAGGTATACCACAACGAATCTTTGGTAAGGAAAGCATACATAATGGGAAGGGTGGCGCCAATAAAGGGACCCAGGAAGGGAATGACATTGAGCAATGCGGCAAAACCGGCAAAAAGGAAAGCATGTTTGATGCCCAGGCTTAAAAGCGCAATGCTGTTCAACACCGCAAGTATAAGGATAACTACAAACATACCTGCTATGTAATTTTTCACCACCTGCTTTACCTTGTACAAAACATTTCTGACTTTTATTTTATCCTTTTCTTCAAATGACATAAGGATAAATTCGGCAAGAAACGATCTGAAATACAGAAACAGGAATATGTAAATGGGCATAATAAATACCATGGTGAGAGAACTTGCTGTAGCGATGACTCCCTGGGTAAGATTTCCCGCATTCTCGTATAGATATTGAAAAATAGTAGTCTGAAGACTATCGGCAGATATAGGGACTGCTCCTTCCAGATGCTGTTCAAGGAAGCGGTTTAATTCGTTAAGGTAATAGCCTACCCTGGCTTCCAGCAAACTCAGGTCGCCACTGAACCGCAGAACCTGGTTATAGAAAAAGTACACCAGTGCACTGATTATTACCAGCAGCGATATCACACTTATCATGACTGCCAAAGCTTTGGGAAACCTCCATTTTTCCAGCATCGATGTAAACGGACTGATGAGTATGGCCAGTAACCCGGAAACCAGTAAAGGAACAAGAATAGACTTGGCTTCCCGCATGATGGTTACTACCAGGATTAAGCCCAGCATTACTATGGTTAGCCTTACATAAAAAGCGAATCGTACTTTCATTGTATTCTAATGTTTGAAATAGTGGTAAAACAGTGAGTTGTGGCTAATATTAAGGAATTTGCGTTGTCAATAGCATTCGGAGTTTATTCCCATTACATAATTCTCAATAACAGAGAGGGGTTGTGCTGTTTGCCATCCGTCAAATCCGTTTAAATCCTGGTATTGCACCGAGTCTTTGAAGGTTTCCAGGTAAACAGAAGCAAGAGGCAGGTACGACCAGTGCCATTTCTCTTCTTCATAGCCCCTGTTATTTCGCGTACTACGCCGGGTATAAGGTTGGCAGAAACCAAATGTATGTGCATTTTCCTTCAGCCACTGGTATTCTTTCAGCCCTTTGCCGTTTAGGAAATAACTGTTATTCAGGTTGTTGATGTCGATATCCGTGCCCCAGTGATGTCTTGAGGTTCCGGGCATAGAGCTGAATCGAAGTATTTCTGCAGCCCTTGCTTCAGGGTCTTTTATGCTGGTGGCTGCGATATTATCACTAAGCATTTGCCTGCCGTTCCATTTGTTTTCCCAGATTCTTTTCTGATGGTCAAAACTCCGGTAGGCAGAAATAATGATAAGAGAAATGCCCTCTTGCTGCGCTGCCTGATGCATTTTCATGAACGCATTGTATGCATCCCGGTGCATGAGCAAACCGTCGCGATTGCCAAAGCCGGGAGCTACACTCACCATCAGCAAATCGCGTTGTGATGGACTGGCTTTCCCAAGCAACAGTTTTTTATCGGGTCTTTCGGGCGGGTTAAGCATTTCAAGGTGTTTGATGATGGGTTTTTCGGGTTGAATTGAATTATTATGTTTGTCTTTATTCCTCGGGCTTTTATTTTCCCCGTTTTGCATTTGTAAACTCCTGTTTTTGTCTGATTCTTGTTTATTGTCTGGATTTAGCAGATTTGTGATTTGAATTGTATCGGAGGTTGCCGCAAAAAAACCATTATTGCGCAACGATCTGGAAACCACAAATGCAAATGCAAGCAAAATGACCAGAATGATTAACCATACGGGTTGTTTTTTTGATTTTCTCCTTTTTCCCATTGGGTAAAACTGTGTTTTATTGAGGTGTGGGTTTCTGCTGGGAACCCAAATGCCGTTTTCTGACGGTTCTTCAAAAATAATCAATTTGTTCGGCAAAAGTATAGCTAATCGCAAACAAAACGGTATTTTTGTTATTAAAGTAAGATGTACTAATACAAATTTAGAGGATAAGCCTATATTTTGAAATAAATTAGATGCAGTTAGTGCATAGACAGAAAACGGAAGACGGTAGACGGAAGAGAATCCACTTCGGTCTTCAGTCTCCGGTCTTCTGTTTTACACCAATTGAATAAATGCAACTCGTATTTATTTCCGCAAAAATTGCAGTAGAACCAATTCATTTGCCTTACAACCACAAGATATAGTTAACCCAACATATAAATATTGCATATGACAAAAATATTAAAAGCATACGAAAATCTTGAATTCATGAATTCGCCCTCAGCGCGCATTTTGCGGATAATGTCGGAATTTGTGGAGCCTCACGCAAGATTTCAGAAGCAGCAAATCAAAGATACAGTGGTGTTTTTTGGTTCGGCAAGGTTACAGTCGCGCGAGAATGCTGAAAAGAAGCTTGCAGAGATAAAGAAAGAGACGACTCCTGATGCTGGTGCTCTGCGTAAGGCGGAACTTGGCTTGAAAAATTCAAGATATTACGAAGATGCCGTGGAGTTATCGCGCCGTGTTACCCAGTGGTCTATGAAAAACTACTATCACAACGGCCGGCGTTATGTGGTATGCACAGGCGGAGGCCCGGGAATCATGGAAGCAGCCAACAAAGGTGCCCACCTGGCCGGCGGAAAATCCATAGGGCTAAATATCAGCCTCCCTTTTGAGCAGTACGCCAACCCTTACCTCGAAGACGAACTTAATTTTGAATTCCACTACTTCTTCATGCGAAAATTCTGGTTTGCGTATCCTGCTAAAGCTATCGTTATTTTCCCCGGCGGATTTGGTACGCTGGATGAGCTGGCCGAAATTCTTACCCTGGTGCAAACCGGCAAGATAAAGAAAGAAATGAAAATCCTGATTTATGACAAGAAATACTGGGAAGAGATTATAAACTTTGAGAAGTTTGCGGAATTTGGCATGATTAATCCCGAAGACCTGAAACTATTCACCATTTGTGATACAGTGGATGAAATGGAACAACACCTCATTGAGCATTTTGATAATGTCAAGGATAAGGAAAAGCTGATGTAATTTCCTGCTATGCATTCTGCAGGTAGCAGCTTAAATCAGAACGGGTATCCAATGGCCAGATTCAGCAGAAGATTATCGCCCAGCCAACTGCTGTTAAAAGGCTCGAAGGGTTGAAAGTAACCAGGTGAATCATCGTAAGGTACTGCCAATGGAAAGGCCAGGTCTAGGCGCAAAATAAAGAACGTAAAATCGAACCGTAAGCCCAGGCCGGTACCCAAAGCAATCTGGTTGAGAAATTCATCCTTTTCAAACTTACCACCGGGGGCATTTTCACGTTCTTCGATGTTCCACACATTACCCGCGTCAACAAAAAGAGCCCCGTGGATAAGACTGGTAAAGGCAATACGGTATTCCAGGTTTAGCTCCAGCTTTATTTCTCCGGTTTGATAAATGTTAAAGGTGTTTCTCAGAGAATCGGGTGGGTTATACGCTCCCGGCCCCAGCGACCGGGGCTGAAAAGCCCGGATGCTGTTGCTGCCCCCGGTAGTGAAGAGTTTAACATAGGGTAGGATGGAGGAATTGCCATAGGGGATTCCTACTCCGGCAGCTATACGGGTTACCAGTTTTTGGTCATGGCCCAGGTCGAGGTAATATCTTGTGTCGAAGCTTGTTCTGGTAAACTGTGAAAAGCTTTGATTGAATATTTCGTAATCTCCTTCTTCGCTTAATTCTCCCATGTTTAGTCCGTCAAGAAGTAAATAGGTGAGATTACCTGATGAGTCGAGGTTGTAATTTACGTACCATGAATGCTTCCCGGGACCTCGCAATTGCGTATTCCAGGTAAAGGAAAACTCTCCACCCAACAGGAACTGTTCAAACAATCCTCTTCTAAAAAGAATTTCCTGCGTGAAGAATTGCTCGTAGTCTTCTGAAATGTTTCCCAGAGAGAAAAAGTTGAATACGAATGGATTAAACTGGTAGCGTGAAGTTACCGACTGTCTCCATTCGTAACCAATCTGGCTGCGATAGGTGGATACGCTGAACGCATTTGTGCGACTCAAATGGCTAAACCCTATCAGGAAGCGTGTTTGGGGAATAAACATTGGGGAGATGTTATTTATGCCAAAGGGGGCTACAAAACGTGGAACAAGTAATTCTGAGGTTATTCCCGTCTCAAGCGAGGAAATGTTTCCCTGCCCTTTGCCCATCAGCCATTCATAGGATCCATCGAGGTTGATGCTGAAGTTTTCTGCTCCCCGCAGAAAATTCCGGTTGGTAAAGGAGATGGAAAGGCCGGGGCCTGCAAAATTACTGGATTTGGATACCCCACTGATTTCTGCACTCAACGATTTTTTTTGCATTTGGGTAAGCAAAATGTTTACATCCAGAAAATTGTTTTCTTTATCTTCAACCGGGTTAAAACGCAGGTTGACAAATTTGAATACACCCAACCCCATCAGGTGATTAATGGTCAGGTCGTGATCTTTGGTGTTGTAAAAATTGTCCTTTTCCAGAAAAACGGCTCTTTGAATGGTTATATGTTTAAATATGTCGTTGTTGTTGTATAAAAATACTCCATCTTCGAGGGCCGTAGAGTCAGAATAGGTTTGCTCGTTGTCTGTGCTTAAATCATGGTTAACATTAATGTAAATGTTTCGAATTTGAAATTTATGATGGGCATTGTCGGGTATGGAAGACGGAAGGGAAAACGCAAGTTTTACCTGTCTTTCGGCAGCGGTAGTGTCTGCTTTAAAAAGTATAAAATCGGGATTGAAGAAAAAGTACCCTTTATCTCGTAAATATTTTGTAATACGGTTTCTCTCCTCTTTCAACCTGTTTAAACGATAAGTTTGATCGGGTTGCAGCAGGCTTTTGTCAAGTGAAGAGTTGATTTCTTCAGCGAGTAAAGTGGTATCTTCCAGAGGCAGTATCTCACTGATGGTATAGGCAGGCGAAAGACGTACCAGGAATTCAGCACTGGCTTTTTGTGGCTTCACCACCGGTGTATACTCTACCTGGGCATCAAAAAAACCCATATTAAAAAGACGGTTCTTAATCAGCTTTGCGCTTCTTTCTCCATCAAAGTTTTCCCATAATACGGGGGGTCTGCCCAGGGTTCCCTTTACCCATTTGCTTAAGGCATTGCCCGGCTCCTTGCCAGGGACATTATATAGCCAAAGTCTGTAGCGCCAATATAGGATCCTTTCGTTGGGTTTGGGTCTCAATACATTGTTTATCTCGGATTCTACTTCCGACTTTTGACTAATTTTCTCCTCGCTCTCTATGGTGATATCACTTCCGGTATACAATTGCTGTCCTTCTTCAAGATACCGCTGATAAGAGCACCCAACAGACATCAATACCATTGCAGGTATTAAAAAATACTTCCAGATGTTTGTTGAGGTTATTTTAAAATACTTTTTAGTCATAAGTTATCAGTTGTCTTGTTCTTCCTCAATGGTTGTTTCTTCTTCTTTCTTAAATAGATTTCTGAAATGGTTATAGCTTCTGGAAAAAATAACCGAGATGCCTGTTTCAACAATTTCCCCATCAAAGATATCGCCATAGGTTTTGGTTCTGAAGCCTTTTAGTCTCAGGTTTCCTTCCGGAGTGATCAGGTATTCAATGGAAACATCACCGGCAATATCCGAAGCACTTCTTTCCTGGTGGGATTCATCTTCCAGTTCAATGTTTCCGCCCACTGTAACTCTTATTCGTTCATCCAGAAATCTACGCGATACCTCCATTTGAAGCTGTGTGCGGCCGGCTTCCTGCCCATCTTCGTAATCTACAAAGGATTCTACCTCGAAGTTTATATCTACCCCCTTAATGTATCTGTCGGAAAGTTTATTGAGCTGTTGGGTAAGTATCTGGCTGGCAGAGGAACGTGCTGTGGAGCTGAAATTGCCCCCTCCTGCAGAAGCAAATGGATTTTCCTGGATAAAGTTGCCCAGAATTAATAGGGCAAATACCTGTTTGTTCAATTCAGATTCATTCTGGTTGATTTGATTGAGACGGCCCTTTATAGTGCCATCCAGTGCATTTTGATGCTCATTGGGTAAGTCCAGTTCAAAACTGATTTCAGGTTTCTCCAGGTTCCCACGCATTTTCAGATATACAAGAAAGGGGAATTGTTGTCGCATGGCTTCACTCTGATCCTGATCCTGACTCATCTGCCCTGCCATCAGGTTCATGGCATTGGTGCGCACCGTGTAGATGGCTGTAATGTCAATGTCTGCCTGCATCATATCTCCCGACCATACAATGTTGCTGCCCGATTGAATGATGAAATTACGTCTTATAACATCATAAAAGGTAAGTAAATATTCACCCCCAACCATTTCATACCTTCCTGAAAGAGAAATTCTTCCTCCCGGATCCATTCCAAAGCTTAACTGAGCTCCTCCTCTTACCTGAAGAAAATCTCCTGCATACTCATCAATGATGATTTTTATATCTGTTTTGGGATCCACATCAATGTTTATACTTGCTTCCAACTGATCAAATGATGATGTAACAGTGCCTGATTCTGCGCTCTGCATCGCCATCTGATAAAACAAAGTATCACCAAATTCAATAAATTCAACAACACCTTCGTCGCCAATGGCTTCCGGGTCTGATTGAGGGAGGGTAAAAGCAAAGTTGGAGCCTTCATTGAGCTTGATACTTCCTTCAATAACAGGACTGTTTTGACTTCCTTTCAGACGTAAATCGCTATCCATCAGTAACCTGCCGTTGTACAAGTCGTTCTGATCAGGAGGGACATTCATAAGCAGGAAATTATTTGCTTTGATGGTCAGGTCAAAAGCCAGCAGGTTCAAATCACTGATATCAATATTTCCATTGAGGTTCGCTTTTTGTCCTTCGGAATCCTGCAGCGTTATATTCTGTAAACGAATATTTTGGTTGTCAAAGAGAATTTTTTCGTTTTTGAGAGAATAGCCGGCACTGAGCGCAGGTACTGTGAATGATGTTTCATTAATGACGAGCTCACCGTTGACAAGCGGTTCTTCTGTGGTGCCTGAAATCTTTATGTTTCCGGACAAAAACCCTTCAAGCTGGGTGAGATTGCCAAAGGTGAAGCTTTCAAAAGAAGCTAAATCCAGGCGAGCCAAATCTGCATCTATTGAGATCCCCGGATCCTCACCGGTGCGATAGTTCCCGTTGATTTCCATATCGGTTACCTGGCTTTGAACAGACGCAAAAAGCTCATAAATGTCACCTTGTGGGTTTTCTGCTTTAACTACCAGATTGCCAATGGTGTCTCCCTCAAAGGCAAAGTTGTCAATGGTTAAATCTGCTATAAATGCAGGATCTTCAAAAATATTTATCAGGCTGACATCCCCCTGGAAAAGACCACCCAGCGTGGGAAATTCCTTTCCGGGGATTTTGGTGAGGCGTCCCAAATCAATTTGCTCAAACTGCACATCAATGATGGGATAACCTTCCTCATGTTCCCTGGTGGCCAGTGATATCTGCCTGCCTTTACTTTCCAGTATAAAATTTTGAATGTGAATGTGTTCTCCCCCAAAGCTTATTTGGTTGCCAGCCGGAATATTCCATGCTTCTCCATTTATCAGCAGGCTGTCAGGATTTATCTGTAATTTGTATAAGCTATCTGCAGCTTCCAGTTCAGCCGTTATATTATACAAAGGATTGTTCTCTCTGTCAAGGAAACCCATACCAAAATCAAGGATTTGCTCCGAAATGTTTCCGTGGGTATTAAATTGATTGAGTGTAATATTTCCTCTTGATATCCGGTTAAGCAGTACTTCGAAATCCAGTTCACCACGAACGCTCTCGGCCGTAATATTTAATGAGTCCAGCTCCGTGTCTGCAAACCGGGCTTCGGGCCAGCTGGCCTCCAGGTAAAGTGTTTCCAAAGAGCTGTCATAAGAAAACATAACATCCAGGGTGTCCGTCTCACCAAGACTTCTGAGAAGAACCTCTGTTATAAGCTCGTTGGGCATCACACGTATACTGACGTTAAAGAACTGCTCAGTATCGGGAGATAGCGTGTCTGGTTCTTCAGTTGTGGTGTAATATTGTTCGAAGTGCTCATTTAAAACTGTTCCCAGTTTTAATGGGCTGAAATTGCCCCGGTAATCAAAATCGGCAAATTGAGAACGGAGGGCGATTTCGTAATTGGATTGTGTTGTTAATGCCTCCACAAAAATTTCAGGTACGGCATAAATATTTCCTTCCGTTGCAAACGAGGTATTGTTTATCTGGATGGTTCCATTAAAAAAATTCTCCTTTTCAAAAACCAGGTCGGTTTTCAAATCAGTTTTTACCAGCAGGTTTTCGTCTGCCAGTCCGAGTGCCTGCAGATTGGCGTATTCTACTTCCAGGTTCGTTATTACTTCCGGATTTTGCTGATAAATTCCATAAGATGCATCTAAATCATAGGATAATATGGAATCTTTATAGGCGCTTTGCAATGATGCTACTGAATCCATAAGTGCAGCATTGAGAACTATTTTGTCGTAAGAATGCTCATTATATACCAAGCTGTCAATTTCTGCTGTTGCATCGAGTGTCATGGTTTCGGGCTTGAGTCCGGTTCCGTTAACCTCCAGATTGAAACCAACCGGCTTAGGGAATTGTTCTGTTTGCTGCAGAAGTTTTCCAAAGTCAAAGGACTCAGTATACAATGTTGCTTCAAACACCTCTTTTCCGTCAAGCTCATCATCTATTTGGGCCGAAAGGGTAATATTTCCCAAATCAGTAAGCAGATTAAGGCCGGCATCAAAATCGGCCATGGAGCCGGTTGCTTGTGCTTTTAAATTGATGTATTCCGGTATTTCGAATCCCTGCGGGCGAAGCGAATCGGGCAGGTTGGCAAAGAATTCTCCGGGTACGGCAAAAAAGCTCAGTTCAGGAATATCCACATACAAGCTGTCCGTATTGGGCAGACCTGTAATTTGACCGCTGAGTTGGGTGGCGAAAAAGTCGGGGCCGGCAAGCCAGAGACTATCAATGCGGATATCGGCCATTTTGCCCTCCATACGGGCTCCCATCCTGACTCCCTTGTTGCCTGGCCAATTGAAATAATACTCGTTCATAACCGGGACAAACCATGCAAGGTCCTGCTGAATATGGGTTTCCTGAATGGACAATTGATAGCTGTATCCGGTCAAATCTTCCTGTGAAAAATCAAGCAGGCTGCCCGGAGTGCTCAGCGAAAAGGATATATGGCTAAGGTTGGTGGTGAGGTTTTGCAGATGGATTTCAGATGACGAACCCAGGTCAAGCTCCATATTAAAATCAGCGATGCGAAACTCATCAGAGAAAACCATGGATGTATTGCTAATCGCCAGAATCACCTGGTCTGGAGTGACTTTTACATCAGATAAGTGAAGGTTGATATCTGTCAACGAAATATGCGCAGGATTAAATTGCCGGGTTGCCTGTGGTGCTCCCTGTTTCATGGAAAAGGATGATGTGGTAACATCAAGTTGGTTGAGTTCAATGTTCCATTCCATGATTTCAGCAAAATCAAACCGGAAGGGAGGGAGGGCTTCTTCCCTTGCAGTGTTTGTAGCCTGGCCGTTTTCGTTCTCACTTGTTTTGTCCGGAAATATGAAGTCAGCCACCAGTTGGTCTGCTTCCAGTTTCTGAATGGCAATGAGGTATTCGTGCAGAATGATTTTTTCGGGGTGCAAAGCCAGCAAAGCGCTGTTGATGTGCATCTCAGTGCCATCGAAGCTGTTAAGCCGAAAATCAGGGTTTTCAAGAATTAAGGCTTTTATTGCAATGTCTAAGACAGGCATTCCGGCAGCTGAATCGGGTTCGGAAGGAACCGAGGGGGGAGTCATCTGCATGGCAATATGGGGTTGGCTGATACGGATTTCCCCGGCATGGAACTTTTGGTTCATAAAATCTGCCGGTCTCAAATCGGCATTCAGATTGTCGAGTTCCACCTGCAAATCAAGTCCGGAAAAATGATCTTTGTTGCGGAAGCGGATGTTTTCCAGGTAAAGTTTTTTCACTGCGACGGTCCATCCACCCTCCTGGTCAACCTGCTCTTCCTGCAGAGAATCTTCGTTAGCCGGCGGGGGGGCACCATTAAGGGTGTCTTCAGGTGCAAATGCATCGATAAGAAACTGAAAGTTAAATACCGTGTCAGGTTCTTCCCGTTTCATATTGGCCACTACCTGGGTCAGTTCAAGGCTGTTTACATTTACCTTGCTCCTGAAAAGGCCCATCATACCCACATCCACAAAAATACTCCCCGCATATAATAGCGTATCGCCTTGGGTGTCTTCCAGATAAATGCCTTTTAATCCTACGGATTTGGGAAAGCGAATGGCCACTTCATCAATGGTAAAAGGTGTTTCAATTCTGTCGCTTACCTGAGAAGTTATTTTATGAATCAGCCAGGTTTGTACGGACGTAGACTGAAGCAGAAGCGTAATGGCAAGAAAAAGAATTATAAAGGAAGCAAAAATCCATGCAACCACTTTCAGGCCTTTAAGAAAAAGAAATCTGGCTTTTGTTTTTTGCATGCAGCGTGATTAAATAATTTTGGTTTTTGCTCTTCAAAGTATAAACGGTAAATATACATGTTTTGTTTCCCATAGTGAAGATGGATTCGTTGAAAGTCTTTTTGCCCGCCCCGGCAAAACCCGCTGTTGTAGTCCGGCGGTTCTGAGCCCGCCCAACGACTATATGCACGAAGTTAAATTTTGCTCAGCGCAGTTGTGACGGGGTGACTACAGTTCACCCCGTCACTAAAACCAATTAGGGCAAACCCATTTTTTTTAACCGATAGTTTGGGTTAAATTTGTAGAGAAATTAAAAAAAATTACTAACACAAAAATCACACCTTTTAATTCCAAATTTTAAAACCAAAGAAATATGAAAAAAGCATTTACATGGATTGTTTTATTGATGTTGTTTGCAGGGGGTTATGCTCATGCGCAAACACAAGTGAAGGATGGAAGTCTGCAGGAGCTGCCGCAGATAGTAGATTTTGAATTGTTTGACGGAACTAACCTGACTGACCTTTATCCCGGCTGGCAGGAAGCCACAGGTTTTCAGCAGCCTCAGTACGGGGGTGGCGGATGGTTTAAGGGCGATGTTTTGTATAGCTCCAACACTGCCTCTATCATCTTCAGTACCATGGGCCTGAAGGATGATTGGATTCTCAGTCCCCAGTTTTTGGCTACTGAGAATACGAAAGTATCTTTCAAAGCTGCACTAACCCGTTTCTGGGATGATCCTGTACAGGGAAATTTTGCCCATAACGATAGTGTTACGATCATGGTATCTACCAATACCACTCAGTTTGATTTTGAGCATGTGGTGCATTCCTTCAAGCTGGAAAATCAACCCTCGCGTCATCTGGAAATGTATCAGTTTGATTTGAGCGAATTTGCCGGCCAGCTGGTGCATCTTGCTTTTTATGCTACCAACGGACAGGAAGCCAACAGCATTGCTGCCTTCCATATTGATGATATAGAAATAAAGAATGCCATGCCGCGCGATGCCAGGCCCATGAGCCTGGTTTCTCCAACCTCCAGGCAGTGTTTTGGCGAGCAAACGCCCGTTTCGGTTGAGATTCGCAACGATGGACTCGAGCCCATTTCGGCCGTACCTGTGAAGGTACGTGTAAGAGGACCGGTGAATGAAAACCTTTTTGCGGTTTTCGGAGGTACCCTGCAACCCGGAGAAGAAGCAGAAATGCATGTAGGAAATTTGCAGAATCTGCCTTTTGGCGATTACACTTTTTCGGTAACGACAGAACTCACAGAAGATGGCTACGCGTATAACGATGAGCTGGCCACTATTGAACGTTTTCATCCCGAACCTCTTTCATTGCCGCTTCCTTTTATGAACTTTATGGGATTTTATTCCAGCAATCTTGGCGATGTTTACCCCGGCTGGTATGAAGCCCGTGGCATAGGTTACCCCAGGGTAGCCATGGATGTAGACTGGCAGGGAGACAACCTGGGGGGAGTACAAACGGCCAGCGTTTACTATACCGGGCTGGGTACCGAAGACTGGATGGTGAGCCCCAAATTTGCTGCCACTGAAAATCTGGTTGTTGAATTGAAAGCTGCCGCACAATACCTCGAAGGAGGAGAGCAAATGGGCTCAGACGACAGATTGGCCCTTATGGTTTCTGCTGATTGTGGTGCCACATGGGAAGAGGCAGCCGCTATTTCACAGCAGGATGGCCTTACCATGAATCTGCAGAATTTTATTTTCGAAATACCCCAGTACGATGGACAGGATATTATCCTTGCGCTGTATGCCACCTCTGGCACCGTCAGCAATCCCCAGCAATATATTTTGCATGTGACAGATATCTCTATCAAAAATCTGTATGACTCAGATGCCGGTATAACCAGGCTTCTCTCACCAGGCAACTCCTGCGCTTTTACCGATGCAGAGGAGGTTGTGGTGGAAGTGAAAAACTTTGGTTCACAGGCTGTTTCTGATTTCCAGGTGGCCTATAGCCTCAATGGTGGCGACCCCGTTACTGAAACAGTTAGCGCCACGCTGAACTATAACCAGGTGATGACCTACACTTTTAACAGTACCATCGACCTTACCCAGCAAGATGTTAATCTGCTTGATGTTTATACCGTGCTTGAAGGGGATGAAAACAACGACAACGATGGTCTTTACAATGTACAGCTGAGCCTGTCTTCCTTTGATTTGGCCACCGAAGGTACTTATACCATGAGTTTTGAAGAGGACGAAGATTTCTCGGCATGGCTGGTGGAAGATGGCAACAACGATGACATTGAATGGGAACTGGTAGACGACCCCCAGCATGCCCGCACCGGTGACTTTTCTTATGCGTATTTCTCCAATCAGTCCAACAGCACAAGCGATGACTGGTTGTTTACTCCCTGCTTCTATTTGCAAGAAGGAGTCACCTATGCAGTGAGTTTCTACTATAAAAACAGAGCCGCCAACTGGCCCGAGAGTCTGAAATTAATGCTTGGACAAGAGCAGGCTTCTTCTTCCATGAACATTACCCTGGTGGATTTGGGCCAGATTTCCAATTCTGCTTATATGAAAGCGGAAGCAACATTTACGGTTGACAATACCGGTGAATATTACCTGGGATGGAATGCCTACGGAGCTGCCGACCAGTTTGGAATGCATATCGACGATGTTTCGATCTCCCAGGTTTTTGATGAAGACCTGGCTATCGTCAACTTTATAGCGCCCCGGAATGTGGATGCCAACTGCTCACTTGACAATGTGGAAGCTTTTGATGTGCATATCAGCAACGTAGGTTCAGAGGATATCACTGAAATGAACCTTGAACTGGAAATTAATCAGGGCACCCCCGTTTCATTTACCCTTACGGAAACCCTCCTGGCCGGCGAGTCCATGTGGGTAACCCTCGAAAATGGTTTCTCCCTGAACCCTGACGAATACTACGACCTGGAATTCTCTATTGCCAATGCCAACGATCAAAATGCAGCCAACAACACCCTGGTAGTGGAAGATTTTCTGCACGCCAATTATTATATGGGCTTTGAAGATTACCAGGATACCGATGCCTGGACCATCCAAAGCCTGGCCGGGGTGAATGAATGGCAGGTGCAGGATGTGGCAGACCTTTCCAACAACGGACAAAACAGCCTTGCCATCAGAACCGACGGTGCCGGAGGAAATGATGCCAATGACGACTGGGCTATAACCGGTTGTTTTGAACT
This sequence comes from Sphingobacteriia bacterium, assembly GCA_011390575.1. GTDB lineage: Bacteria > Bacteroidota > Bacteroidia > Bacteroidales > UBA7960 > SKVR01. The sequence goes on along the minus strand of JAABSE010000037.1, from coordinate 1,155 downwards.
TCAGGCCAGCAAGTGTTACGAGATTTCCTTTGCTTACCGCTCACGATTTTCTACCGAAAATCTGGCCGTTTATATGGGTACCGATAATGATCATGCTGCCATGAATGATTTGCTGATTGATCTGCCAGACTTTAATACCGATGTTTACCAGCAGGTTTCCCAGCAGTTTACCGTGGAAGAAGACGGAACCTACTACTTTGGCTGGCACACAGACGGAGGCACATCAGGCCGCTATTACATCTATATTGATGATATTGCCATCGTGGAAGATGCCGAAGCGCAACCCACGGCTGATCCTGTGGCCAATATTATTGACACCGAAGTGCAGTTTATCGCCAACGCCGAAAACTATTCCTTTATTGAATGGGATTTTGGCGATGGTAACACTGCAGATGGCGAGGAAGTATTTCATGTATATGATGCACCTGGCACTTACCAGGTTACCCTCACCCTGGGCAGCGGTTGTGTAGATGTAACCTACGATCTGGAAGTCACCCTGGAATGTGAAATGGCAGACGACTTTACCTATACTATCGAGGGTACAACCGTCACTTTCACTGCTACCGGCGATGCGGCAGGATATGAATGGGATTTTGGTGACGGAAACACCGGAGGTGGTGCAGTGGTAACGCATACTTACCAGAACCCTGAGCCTCAGACCTTCAGCGTACTCATGACCGGATATTACGCCTGTGGCACGAATGAAGTGGAACAGGACGTTTATATCGAAGATATATGGGTTGCGCCCACTACTTATATCCTTACCCTTGAGGCAAGTCCTGCCGAAGGAGGAATGGTAGTAGGAGAAGGGGAGTATGAAGTTGGTGAAACAGCAGTTGTTTCTGCCATTCCCAATGAAAACTACGCTTTTGTAAACTGGATTGATGAAGACGCTGAAGTGGTCAGCACACAGGCTGCTTTTGTATATACCATGCCTGCGGGCGACGTTACCCTTACCGCGGTATTTGATATTACCCCATTCGTTGATCATGTGGATTTGTTTGAAGTAACCCTCTTCCCCAACCCGGCCAGCGAAACAGTGTATTTCACTTCCGATCAGCCCGTCAACCAAATCACCATTACCGATTTGCAGGGCAGGGTAGTGTACAGCACCCATATTGCAGAAGAAACCGAATTCTCTGTTTCCCTCGACGG
>JAABSE010000036.1 GCA_011390575.1 Sphingobacteriia bacterium | reverse complement strand
AGTACCACAAGTGACTATTCTGGTTCGGTTGTGTATGTGAATAATGAGTTGGCATGGGTGAAAAATCTTTACAACGGTAAAGAGCTGCAGGATGATTTTGGGCTGAACTGGTATGATTACGGTGCGAGGTTTTATGATGCGCAGATTGGGAGGTTTCACACGGTTGACCCACTTGCGGAAGTGTATTCTTTCCAAAGTCCGTTTGCCTATGCGGCGAATAATCCGATTTACTACATTGATTACATGGGGTTAGGTCCAAGGAAATGGTGGGAGAATTTTAAGGGTTGGGTTAATACAAGAATTTTGGGCAAAACTCATTCGGGGAATCACCATACAGTACAACCTGAAAGGGAAACGAGAACAGTTGTTTACTCTAAAGAGTATAATATGACTCCTCGACTGCACAATTGGTCCAATTTTAATCTTGACGCTTTTTTGAGAGGTGATCCTGATGATGGTTTAGGCTGGGCTAGGGATTACTTCTACTATTCAAGCTTTGATGAGTCATACCGAAGAAATATCAGGGGTCAGGGAGTACGATTTAATTATCAACCCAATCACGGAAGGGAAGTACGACAGGTATGGCAAAGGCAGCCTGTTACACGAAGAGCGCGGGTTTTAATTGGTCCAAATGATAGAGGTCGTTTACAAGTTTTGGAATCCATCAGACGATTCATGGGATTGAATATGGGTAACAGGACGCATATCGCTTTTTATGGTCTCAATCCAGCTAGAATTCGTGTTGGTAATTTATCAACCGATGAAATAAATCTTCTCATTGAGAATAGAAGGCTTGTTGAAGTTACTCCCAGGCACCATTATCAGAAAGTTTTAAGGCTTCATGGACCAAGAGCATACTTTGAAGAACTTGAACGGGCTGGAATTATTGAGCCAATGAATGCAAATCCATAATGGAAAGTTATGAAAATAGTTCTATTACTGTTATTTTTTGTTGCATCTTCATTTCAGGTTTTTACCCAGGGAATGGATATTAATCAATTTGATTATATTTCTGAGATGGATTCCATCAATTATGTAAAAAATCCTTCATTTGAAGAATTTACTGCATGCCCAATGTCTATAGACAGGTTGAAGAATGCAACCTATTGGTATATCCCACCTGGTGTGGTACTGCATTCACCAGAATTTTTTCACAGATGTTCAAATGAATATGAAGTAGCTTTAGATTGGAAGGCAGGGGTGCCAGAAAATGTTTTTGGAAGCCAGGAACCACGAACAGGAGATGGCTATATTGGATTAATTTCTTTCTCAAGGTATAAATATGTAGAGAATGTTCAAACTCAACTTAAACAACCCCTTACAAAAGGAGGAGTTTATCGGATTGGCATGTATGTTAGTCTGGCTGAAAAATCAAAATATGCTCATGACCGGTTTTCTTTTTGTTTAACCCCTCATTCTGAACTTGAAATTCAATACAGAAAACATAAGGGTTCGTTAAATCAGCATCTGATATGCCCCGATGGCGTAATGTATAGAAGCGATAAATTATTGACAGATACCCTGAACTGGGTACATATTGAAGTTGAATTTACAGCTAGGGGTGGAGAAAAATATCTGACTCTGGGTGTTTTTGATCGTGATGTAACCTGGTGGGAGAGACAGCGAAAAATCAGGAATGTTTTCAATAAGAATTGGGCTAAATATAAATATGCAGGACCTTCAGCATATTATTACATTGATGATGTTTATGTAATCCGAAAGGAAGATTATCTGAATACGATGCAAAACGACGATGACGAATAGTTGCTCTTTGAAATTGGTATGATTACGGAGCGAGATTTTATGACCCGCAGATTGCAAGGTGGCATAGTGTGGACCCGTTGGTGGAGATATATTACACTCAATCGCCATACCAATATGTAATGAATAATCCTATTCGGTACTTTGATTTAGATGGAACATCTACCCATACTGATTCTCTAGGAGTTGTAATAGCAGTATATGATGATGACCATGGAGTTTATAGACATGGTGAATTGCCTGAAGAATATGCTACTTATGAAGGACAGACTAAAAATGTAACTGATGAAGACGGAAATGAAACAGAAGAAGAAATTGCTCGATTGTCTGGTGGTGAGAATATGGGAGAAACAGAGTATTGGGATGAATTTAGGGCTCAAAATAATGAAACAGGAGAAACTCTTACCTCAATTCAGAACGGCGCAACTATAATGTTTGGTGAGTCCTGGGATGCAACAATTGCGTTTTACAATTACCAAGCGAATAAGATGGACTTATCAGATGTAGCCGCAAATTCATTAGGAAATAGAATTTTCGATATTAAAACAAAACCTACCATTGCTCCACATGGGACTGCAACCGGAAAAATGTTAAATGGAAAATATGCAACAGCTCGCTCTGCAGGTAATTATTTAGCAGGATTAAATGGTGGAACAGGTAAATTTTTTAATAAACATATTTCTCTTGGAACTTACATGAGAATTGCTGGAGCTGTGCACTCTGGAGTTAATTTCCGAGGAGCTCCATATTATGGGGAAATACCATATGCAGGTAGAAGGATAGTTGCAGGATTTAATGCCGGTGTAAAAAGGAGGAAATAGCAATGGCGAAAAAGTTTTTTATATGGACAGTTATTTTATTAGTTGTTGGATGTATAACATATGTTATTGTCTTTATAAGCGTAATTTCTTCGACGCATCGAGAGATAGTTGAAGTAAAGTATCCACAATTAAATGAGTCTATTTACTTAAAGAATGAGAAAAGGGGTTTAAATTATGAAATGACAGCAATCTCTACTTCTTCAAGAAAGAAAATAGAGAATGGTAATGATAAAAGTTTTAAATATAAAAGTGGCGAAACAATTTTTTACAAATCTATGAATGATACACTTTTAGTTTACACAATGAACAAAGTAGGATACCCTGCAAAGTTCAAATCAAAAGTGTATATAAAACAAATAGTAATATCGAATCCTGAGTTTATTGAATTACGAAATAAATACAAGGAAATTGGATTGAGCAAATTCCCAGAATAGAATTATAAGTAAAAACTTAGTCAATACTGGGTTTTTACTTATTACATCAACCCCTGCAACTTAGATTTAGTAATAAAAGCATCCAGAAAGGTGTAAATCATCTTTTTTTCTTCCGGGTTTGTCTGGCAACTATTTTATTAAAGCGGACAGACAGAACTCGCCGGAACAACCGCATTTGGCATTTATTAAAGTAAGTTCTCCGGCTCGGTTCATTTTATACACTTCCTCAATGCGGTTGAGCATCTCTTTGTTGATTTGTTTTTCCGAAGCACCTACCATGTAATCCAGTGATACCTCAAAGGCATCAGCCATACGCTTGGCAATGTCAATGGATGGCACTGCATCGCCTCTTTTAAAAGTGTTCAATTAAAAGAAAAAAAGCAGTATTTTTGGGCGTTATACGTTCTTTGAATACCCTGTTTTGGAGCAGGTAAGGCCGGTGAGAAAATCAATTTTTTCGGCGTAAATTGGTATGATTACGGGTTCCGTATGTACGACCCAGCTTTGGGAAGATGGCATGTTGTTGACCCGATGGCTGAAAAGTTTCATTCATGGACGCCTTACAATTATTGTTATAATAATCCAATGAGGTTTATTGATCCATTTGGATTAGAAGGAGAAGATTCCAACAAAGAAAAATCCGATAAACAAAAACTTATTGAATATTATCAAAATCTTGGATATAATGTTAATAACCTAGATGATGTAAAAGCAGTTGTTAATCAATTAAACTCAACATTTGAATCTGACAAGGAAAAATCCGGTAATCAGTTAAATTGGACTGATGAAGGCTATTGGAATGGTTCAGGAGGTAAACCTAATGTTTATTCGAATAGAACCTTTGGCCAAGGAAGTAGCTCTATTACGTATAATTTTACTAATAACGAGGCATGTGCAGCTTGGGCTGATGCTAATAATGAGCAAAATTTAAGAATAAGTGTGATGTCTGGAGTGTTACTTGCTTTAGTGCCTGGTGGCAAATTAGTAACTATACCAGTAGGTCTTGTTGGTGGATATGGGATAGGGAAATTTTTAAATGAAAGCTCTACGAATGTTTTCCCTTGCTATTCTATTAATTATACTATTTCTTATAAAGTGACTAAGTCAACGCATCCTTGGGGTAAAAATTCAATAAGTTTTGATGTGAATTTTAGCTTAATGAATGAAAAGGGAGAAGTTATGAATCAATATAATTATTCTAACACGCTGAATCTTGATCCTATAGAACATAAGCAATTATATAGGTCATTTGAGAATTTCAATAATAGTTCTGCCACATTTACAAATCCGCTACCAAATGCAATTATTCATTAACAAAAATGTGAGACAACAGACATGGAGTGCAATAGTGAAGTTATTTACTCTATTCGTAGTTTTCTATTTGATTGTTCTTTTATTTTCAATTGATGATAAAAAAAAGATTGATATGCCTTTGGTAGTATCTATAATCTATGCCTTAAGCTTGCTTGTAAGTACAATTGATAATTTCGTAAGCTTATGGCATGTGAGAAAAGAAAAGGCAAGATACTATTTTATAGGATTAGTGCCACTTTATATTTTTTTTCTGTACAAGGCTATTGAACACCAAGAATTATTTAATTACAAAGCTGATTTTTATTTTACCATGTTATATGGAGTTACCGTTATTCTATTAATGATAAGGCATCTCATAATTAAACAATTAAAAAAAGAATAAATAAAAAACCCGGCAAGTCCGGTTTTTTCATTACATCAACGTCTGCAACTTAGTTATAGTAATAAACGCATCCAGAAAGGGATTAATCATCTTTTTTTCTTCCGGGTTTGTCTGACAACTATTTTATTAAATCAGTCAGACAGAGCTCGCCGATGTAATGGACCCTTAAAACACCGTAAGAAGTTATAGATGAAAACCTTAATGCACTTGACAGGAAACATAACAATAATGCTTGTGACTTCCCGTGTTGGGTATACTTAACCCTGCTCACAGCGTATTCTTCAAATCCGGCAAGGCAGAAGCACTCTTTTTTTGGTCAAGATCCTTTGTGCCCCTGCTGGCATCCCAATACTCCTTAGCAGAAGCCATCACCATCACCTGCAATTCCTCCGGCAGTTCTTTGATTTTGGGTGCTACTTGTTGCAAAAACTGGTTTACATCCTGTGGTTTTTTGTTGCCCTGGAGCAATCTGCCCAAACTTTTCCTCACAGGCTCTGCCAGCAGCGGTGCCAAAGCGCTTATCCACATATGATAAGTTTGGTTTTCCTGAAAAAGAAGCATCAGCTAAAAGAACTTTATAAAAAGACCACCAAAAATTTACTACCAAACACCACGACATCTAAAACCGTCCCCCATACGTCCCTCTAAAAAAAACGAAAGCCCGTCATCCTTTCGGTTGACGGGCCTCTCTTAGTAGCGGGGACAGGATTCGAACCTGCGACCTTCGGGTTATGAGCCCGACGAGCTACCACTGCTCCACCCCGCAATATATCTTGAAAGCGTATTGCTTTGTATTTCGTAAGAACATTTGCGCATCCGGAAATTTTCTTCCCTCGTTTGCAGGTGCAAAGATACACATTATTTCAACGCACACAAACTATAATCCAAACTTTTAAAGAAAAGTAGTACTTTTGTAGTTCCTTAAGGCGATATCCCCTTATTAATCAGCATTTTTCAATGCAAATAAAATTTTTTCCCTATGCATAAAGCCGGCTTCGTAAACATTTTAGGCAAACCCAACGTGGGCAAATCCACCCTCATGAATGCCCTTTTGGGTGAAAACCTCTCCATTATTACCCCCAAGGCACAAACTACAAGGCATCGTATCCTGGGCATTGCCAACGAGGAAAACTACCAGATTGTCTTTTCTGATACCCCCGGCGTTATCAAGCCCGGTTACAAACTGCAGGAATACATGATGGGGTTTGTACACACGGCCATGGAAGATGCCGACATTTTTATGCTGATATCGCAGGTGGACAATGACTTCGACGATGAAACCATCCTGGGAAAGCTCAGTAAAACCGAGGCTCCGGTGCTGTTGCTCATCAACAAAATTGACCTTGCCACCCAGGATGATGTGATTGCCAAATGCGAACAATGGAAAAAGAACTTTCCCAATTTCAAGGTGCTGCCCATTTCGGCACTGAACAAATTCAACCTCGACCAGGTCATGGACAAGATTGTGGAGTTATTGCCTGAGTCGCCTCCCTACTATTCCAAGGATGATCTTACAGACCGTCCGGTGCGGTTTTTTATCAGCGAGATAATCAGGGAAAAAATCCTGATGAACTACCAGAAGGAGATTCCCTATTCGGTTGAAGTAAGCGTGGACTCATTCAAGGAGGAAGAAAAAATCATCAACATCCGCTGCGTTATTCATGTGGTGCGGGATTCACAAAAAGGGATTCTCATCGGCCACAAAGGGAAGGCGCTGAAAAAAATTGGCACCGAAGCCCGCAAGGACATGGAAAAGTTCCTGGGCAAGCATGTCTTTATTGATTTGCACGTTAAGGTGAGCAAAAACTGGCGCGATAATGATATGCAGCTGGGCCGCTTCGGTTACAAATAGTGCTTGCAAGAAAACGCCAATTGCTGCGTTATGCTTGTCTTCAAAACAGTCATTTACGAAAAGTAAACTCCTGTTTTTCAGCCATCGCATGCCTTGCCCTTGTCGCCTTCTTATCAAGCACATACACTAAATAAGGATTGCTTTTTTCAATTCCATTTGCTTACAGTGCGCTCTCCGGCTTTGGATATTTTCCGAAGTCGAAGGGTGGTCCCTGAGCCTGTCGAAGGGCTACTTCAGACTCATTTGTATCCGTTTGCGTGCCAGATCCACCTCCAGGATGGTCACCATCACCTTCTGGTTGAGGGTGACAATTTCCGACGGATTGCTGATATAGCGGTCGGCCATCTGGCTGATATGCACCAGTCCGTCCTGGTGTACTCCCACATCCACGAAAGCACCAAAAGCAGTGATATTGGTCACGATGCCGGGCAGTTTCATGCCGGGTTTGAGGTCTTCGACCTTGTTGACACTGCGGTCAAATTCAAAATGCTCAATTTCCTTGCGCGGGTCGCGTCCGGGGCGGGCCAGCTCGGCCAGGATATCGTTGAGGGTGGGTAACCCCACGGTTTCGGTTTTGTATTTTTCCAGCACGATTTGCTTGCGCAGCTCCTGGCTTTTCATCAGGTCGGACACAGTTACGCCCAAATCCCGGGCCATGGCCTGTGCAATATGGTAACTCTCCGGATGAACAGCAGATTTATCCAGGGGGTTGTCACTCTGATTCACCCGCAAAAATCCGGCAGCCTGCTCAAAGGCTTTAGCACCAAAGCGGGGTACTTTTTTCAGGGCATTGCGCGAAGGGAAAGCGCCGTTTTCGCCGCGGTATTCCACGATATTCTTTGCCAGTACCGGCCCCAGACCCGACACGTAGGTGAGCAGTTCTTTGCTGGCCGTATTTACTTCTACTCCCACCTTGTTCACCGAGCTTACCACCACATCGTCAAGACTGTTTTTCAGCAGTTTCTGGTCCACATCATGCTGGTATTGCCCTACCCCGATAGATTTGGGGTCAATCTTTACCAGTTCGGCCAGCGGATCGGCCAGGCGGCGGCCAATACTCACGGCACCCCTAACGGTAACATCGTAATCGGAAAATTCCTCCCGGGCCACAGCTGATGCTGAATAAACCGAAGCGCCACTTTCATTGACCATCACGGCCATGATATCGCGGGGAAAGCGAATCTTGCGGATCAAGTCTTCTGTTTCGCGACCGCCCGTGCCGTTGCCAATGGCGATGGCTTCAATCTGGTAGGCATCCACCAGGCTTTGAATTTTCGCAGCCGCTTCACGGCGCTGGTTCTGTGGGGCAAAAGGATAAATGGTTTCATTGTGCAGCAGTTTCCCTTGTTTATCAAGACACACCAGTTTACAACCCGTGCGTATGCCCGGGTCGATGGCAAGTATGTTTTTCTGTCCAAGGGGTGGCGCCAACAGCAGCTGACGTAGATTTTCGGCAAATACCCTGATGGCCTCTTCATCGGCCTTGCGCTTGAAAATCTGGCGCATTTCTGTTTCCATGGAAGGCGACATGAGCCTTTTGTAGCTGTCTTTCACTGCCATGGTTACTTGTTCAGCGGCTTCATTGCGCCCTTTTACAAACATGGACTCCAGTATCTCCAGTGCTTCTTCTTCGTCGGGCTGTATGCTCACTTTCAGAAAACCTTCGTTCTCTCCCCTGAACATGGCCATGATGCGATGTGACGGGGCTTTGGACATGGGCTCCGACCATTCAAACCAATTCTCATACTTTTGCCCTTCCGATTCTTTTCCCTTTACCACTTTGCAGCTGAGCTGGCTTTTTCGTTCATTGAGCCGGCGGATGCGTTGACGGGCGCGGGCATCTTCATTCACCCATTCGGCAATGATATCGCGGGCACCGGCAAGGGCGGCCTCCAGGTCGGGCACATCCTTCTCGTCGCTCACAAAGGAAAGAGCTTTCCCTTCCACATCCATATTGTGTTGCGAAAAAAGCATTTTGGCCAGTGGCTCCAGCCCGCGGGCTACAGCCATGGTTGCGCGGGTTTTGCGTTTGGGCCGGTAAGGGAGATAGAGGTCTTCCAGTGCAGCCATATTCATGGCCTCCCGGATCTGCTTTTCCAGTTCCGGGGTCAATTTATCCTGTTCAGCAATACTGCTGAGAATGGCCTCCCGTCGTTTGTCCAGCTCTTCCATCTGGTGCAGTCTGTCGCGAATGGTGCCAATCTGCACCTCATCCAGCGAACCGGTCATCTCTTTTCGGTATCGCGAAATAAAAGGGATGGTAGCTCCCTGTTTGAGCAATTCAATGGTTCTTTCTATTTGCCAACCCTCAAGAGAGGTTTCCTGCCGTATCTGCTGAACATATTTTTCCATAAGTCGTGTCGATTTTTCAGTGGGCAAACTTACACAATTTTCAGGTTTCCCTGAGAACAAATCCGCCTGTTTCGGGCTCAGGAAAAGTAAATCACCTGGTTTATAACCTGCAAAAAATACCTTTTAAGAAATCATATGCACTTCCTGCAAGAGGATTTTTTTCACAGATCCCACCTTTACAAAAAAATAGCCGGCAAACAACTTTCTGACTATTTTTGTTAGCAATACATGTTTTTTTAAAAATGATTAAAGGATGTATGCTCCGGCAAGCATCTCAAAAAGGCAGCAGATAAAAAAAGAACTTACTGACAATCTTCAACCCATACAACAAAAAATGAGAAAAAGGATACCTGCTCTTCACACTCTCTTAATCAGTTTCATTCTTGTCGTAATGCTTATGACTCCTTCTACCCCTGTCGCGGCGCAGATTTTTCCGCCCGATGGCTTACGGATGCCCGGTGAATGGAACAGCTGGACCAACAATTCCGGCATGGGGGGTGACTTTGACCTCATACGCATCCCTACAGGAACTCTGCGCTGGCAAACCACTTTTCAATATACCGGTGAAACAGGATCTCAGGAGTTTAAATTTGCCAGCACCTCCTTGGGTGACCCATGGGGCAACCAGTGGGCAGGCAATGCAAACATAGATATCAATACTATAGAAACGGTGCTCTATGGCACCCCCAGTGATCCCAACAATGTGGTTAATGTAATTCAGAACTACTGGTACACGGTAATTTTCGAAGACAGTGGATACGGGAATACCCGTGTCATTTTCATGGAAACAGCACAACAACCCACCCTCATCTCTTCTGTCGTTCAGGATCCTCCCCTGGTGGAAAGCCAGCAAACCGTTGATATAATGGCCAACCTTTCAGCCATTCCGGGCAGTGACGAGTTTTTCTATTTAAGATATACCACTGATGCATGGACTTCTTCTGCAGTATTGCCCATGTCCACAGACAATGCAATGGCAATGACAACCCTTCCCGGTCAGGATTCAGAAACCACCGTTGAGTATTATGTATTCAGCAGCACCCTGGAAACAGTAAACCAGGATTTCGACCTGCTCTCCCTGCGCATGAACAACAACAGCGGAAGCAACTACTCCTATGTAGTAGATCAGCAGATGGAATGCGGCCAACAAATTGACGTAGTAACAACTGACCCGGCCTTCCCTCTCGAAAACACTCCCCTTACCCTTTATTTCAATACCGAAATGGGCAACGGAGGATTATTCGATTACGATGGAGAGGTATATGCTCATACAGGTGTTATCACCAGTGAAAGCAGCAACAGCAGTGACTGGAAATATGTAAAAACCGACTGGGGCGAAAACACATCCGAAACCATGCTCACCCCATTGGATGACAACCTTTATGCACTGGAGATTGCCAGCATTCGCAGCTATTATGGCGTGCCTGCAGGAGAGGAAATCCTGCAGCTTGCTTTTGTGTTTCGCTCGGGCGAGCCCGATGAGTTTGGCAACTACCGTGAGCATAAAAACTCTGACAATTCCGATATATTTATTGACATTTATGAGCCGGAGCTCAACGTAAAAATTCTCAGTCCTGATGCCCGCAACCCACTGGCAAGCCCCAGCCAGGTCTTAGCAGTTTGTGTGGAAGCCCTGGAAAATGAAAGCCTGAGCATTTACCTCAACGACCAGTTGCTTGCAGAAGAATCCACTTCTTCCCTCACCTGGCCCCTTGTGCTGCAATCCCTCGACCCCGGCACCCACTGGATAAGGGCCAAAGCCGCTGATGACACAGCCGAAGTGTGGGATTCTGTGGCCGTTTATCTGCGCGGTCCGGTGATGGTGGAAGATTTGCCTGCAGATGTGGTCAATGGCATTAATTACATCGACAACCAAACGGTAACCCTTGTTTTGCACGACCCGGCAGGTTTAAAACAGTTTGCTTTTGCCATCGGAGACTACAGCGACTGGCTGCCCGGTGATGACAATTATATGAAACGGACGCCTGACGGGCAAAGATTCTGGATTACACTTACAGACCTTGAACCTGATACTGAATATGCCTTCCAGTATTACATTGACGGGGAGATGCGCCTGGCAGATGCCTACGCAGAGAAAATCCTGGATCCCTGGAATGACCCCTGGATTTCATCCTCAACCTATCCTAATCTTAAAGCATATCCCTTTGGCAAAACCACAGGGATTGTCAGCATTATGCACCCCGGCAGACCCGCCTGGCAGTGGCAGGTTCCCGATTTTACTCCGGTAGCCCTTAATGAAACCCAGCAGGACCTGGTAATATATGAATTGCTTATCCGTGACTTCCTCGATTCACGACATATAACGGATGTGACAGACAAACTTGACTACCTGCAGGATTTGGGAGTGAACGCCATCCAGCTGATGCCCGTCATGGAGTTCGATGGTAATGATTCATGGGGTTATGCACCCAATTTCTTTTTTGCTACCGACAAATATTACGGCACACGACAGGCCTACAAGGAGTTTATCGATGCCTGTCATTTGCGCGATATCGCAGTAATTTTGGATATTGTACCCAATCATGCATTCGGGCAAAATCCCCTGGTAAATATGTACTTTGACCCCTCAGCGGGTGAATTCGGCCAGCCTTTGCCTGAAAATCCATGGTTTAACCAGCAGGCTCCCCATCCGTTCAGTGTGGGTTACGATTTTAATCACGAGAGCCCTTATGTCAGAACGTTTTTTAAAAGGGTGTTTGAATACTGGCTCACAGAATTCAATGTTGACGGCTATCGCATCGACCTTTCCAAAGGACTTACCCAGAATTATTCGGGTGATGATATGGGTGCCTGGAGTGCCTATGATCAAAGCCGCATCAATATTCTCACTGATTATTACAATCACATAAAATCGGTAAAACCCAACGCCTATGTAATCCTGGAACATTTTGCCGCCAATGACGAAGAGACCGTGCTGGCCAACACAGGCATGATGCTTTGGAGTGCTATGCACGACAACTACAAACAGGTGGCCATGGGGTATCAGCAAAATTCATCGCTGGCATGGGCACACCACAGCACCCGTGGATGGAATTACCCGAACCTGATTGATTATATGGAAAACCATGATGAAGAACGGCTGATGTTTGAGGCTCTGACCTATGGAAATTCATCAGGAAACTACTCTCTCAGCGACACCCTCACAGCCCTGAACCACATGGAAATGTCGGCAGTTCTTTTTCTGGGGATTCCCGGACCTAAAATGATATGGCAGTTTGGGGAAATAGGATACGATTACTCCATCTTTTATGGAGGAGACCGCACGGCACCCAAACCTCCGCGCTGGGACTACTGGAATGTGCCTGAAAGACAACGCCTGCACAGGGTGTACAATGCCATGATACAATTGCGCAGCCATGATGCTTTCCGTTTCGGACAATTCAACAACGATCTGGATGGATTGGGCAAAAGAGCCTGGGTGAGCCACGTGAGTATGAACGTGGTGATGGCTGCCAACATGGGAGTCGAAGGTTTTGATATGGCTCCGGAATTTCAGCATGCAGGCACCTGGTACAACTATTTTACCGGTGAAGCCATAGAAGTGACCAACCCGGCCAACCATTCCTTCTTTTTCGAACCGGGAGATTATAAGGTATTTACAAATAATCCTTTACCCCGCCCGTTTTATCATATCAGCATCACGGTGAAAAGCGAGGATGACGAACTGCCCCTGGATGAAGCCCTGGTAAGCATTGACAGAGCAGGTACACGGGAAACCGCTGCTGATGGAAGTGCATACTTCACACACCTGCCTGGTGAATTTGAGATAGAAGTTGCTAAACCGGGTTTCAAAACCTACAAGGGAAGTCTGATGGTAAACAGCGATATGGACCTGACGATACTGCTGGAACAGGGCGATGAAGTCAGCATCCATGCCCCGGATCATGCATCACAAATCACCATTTACCCCAATCCGGCAGCAACTGCAAGTACCATTAAGAGTCCTGTTGGAAGCATCGTACATATTTACAATATGCAGGGGCGGTTGATTCATAGCTTTGTTGCTTCTGATGAAAACACCCACTTAAACATTGAGGGCTGGCAATCCGGCATTTATCTGGTCAGCGTCATCTCAGATTATGGTATAGCCATCCGAAGGTTGGTTGTGAAGTAATTTAACTGATATTGTTACACACCTTTACGAATTCATTGGTTGCCGGGGTGATTCTGACGAAGGCTCAGGTTCACTCTACAGGAAGTGAGACGGGCGTTACAAGCTGTTTTCTTTATTAATCACCCATTTGGCAATACATTTACGCAAAATTTCTGTGGTAACAGGTTTGGTCAGATAGTCATCCATGCCCTGTGCAATGAAATACTCTGCATCACCCTCCATGGCTTTGGCGCTAAGTCCAATGATTACAGGCAATTCGTCGGCAGCATATTTTTTTCTGAGCTCTTTTACGGCGGTCATGCCATCCATTACAGGCATCTGGATATCCATAAATATGAAATCAAATTTTCCCGGAGTAATTATATCCAGTGCTTCCTGCCCGTTGGATGCCAGTTCTACCTTGCAGCCGGCTTCCTCAAGCATCATGGTAATAACCATCTGGTTGGTGCGTTTGTCTTCTGTAAGCAAAACATTTAACCCTTCTCCCGGATGGTTAATTTCCTCATAATCTTCACACAAGGCATTTTCAGGTTGCTGTTCTTCACATTCTTTCACCTTGAGGGTCAGGCTAAAGGTACTCCCTTTATTTCTCTTACTGGCTACTTCAATTTTTGCATTCATGAGTTCTGCCAGTCGTTTGGAAATGGACAATCCCAACCCGGCTCCGTCAAAACTGCGGGTATCAGAAGTGTCAATCTGGGAAAAAATCTTGAACAGCTTTTCCTTCTCTTCATCACCAATACCTATACCGGAGTCTTTTACGCTTATGCGAATCAAATAGTCAGTTCCGCTTTTCTCCAGTAACTCATACTTCAGCTTTACCGTGCCATGTGAGGTAAACTTAACAGCATTGGAAAGCAGGTTGGTAATAATCTGGTTGATTCTGTTTTCATCGGCATAGATATAAGTGGGTAACTGTGGGTCTACATCCAGATAAAAATCAAGTCCCTTCTGGCTTGCGAGGGCTTTAAAGAGGCTGTAAAGAACCTCTGCCGATTCCCGCAGATTATAGTTTTCGTGGCGGATAATCAGTTTTCCGGCTTCTATTTTGGAAAGATCGAGGATATCATTGACAATGTGCAATAAACCGTCGGAAGATTTCTTTACAATATCAACAAAGAACAGTTGCTGAGCATTGAGGCTGGTATTTTTCAACAGGTCAATCATGCCCAGAATACCGGTCATGGGGGTGCGAATCTCATGGCTCATATTGGCCAGGAATTGTTGTTTGATTGCTGACACCCGGGTGGCAACCTCAATCTTCTTTCGCTGGGAAATATCCTGATAGATACCAAAAACACCAATTTTTGAATCATGCAGCATCACAGGCTTGCCAATGATTTCCACATCCACAAGCTTACCTTCCTTGGTACATCTTACTGTTTCGCTATTTATAAACTCTCCTCTTGAAGCCAGTTGGGTAAGCTCATTTCCCTCCTCTTTATGACTGTCCGGAACAATAAGTTCATTTACCAAACGTCCTGCAGCCTCTTCAAGGGTATATCCAAATAATTCTGTAAAGTGATTATTAACCTGCTTTACCCGATCGTTATTATCAAGAATAACAATAGCCAAAGGGGCTTCACGAATAAGGGTTTCAAAAAAAGCTTCCTGTATTTCCAGGTTTTTACGGGTTTGTTTTTCGGTGGTAATATCTCTGACAATACCACTCACCGCAACAATCTTACGGTTTTTGTCCACCACCAGAAACCCCCTCACCTCACCCCAGCGAACGCTTCCATCTTTGTGGTTAAACAAAACCTCTTTTAAAAATTGAATATCCTCAGGTTTCTCACCCTTATTCAGTCGGCTGATTATCTCTGCTCGTTCTTTCTTTAAGGTTTTAAAAACAGATGAATGTATTACAGAATTAGGGGGCAAAAGCAAAAACTCCCTGGGAGAGTATCCCAGGAAACGTCTGACAGAATCACTTACAAAGGTAAAGTGTTTCATTTTCAGGTCCATTTCCCACACTACATCATTGATATTCTCTGTAACCCGCAGGTATTTATTTTCCGATTCCTGCAACTTCGCCTCAACCTGTTGCAGGGCAACGATACTGTCCCATTCGCGCAAAAGGTAAAAAACCCGGGTGGGCAAATGGCTTAAGACCTCTTCATACTTGAATACATACTCCATCCCCCCTTTTTTAACCAGTTCCACTCCTCTGAATACCGTATTCTTTGTCACAAGAAATAAAACCGGAATTTTTTCCGAAACCTGGCGTAAAACTTCATCCGCAAATACGTCATTAGGATTCGTAATGGCATAAATAATCATATCTACCTTTTCGTAGCCGTTGAGCGAGAAGGCAGAATTCTGCATGGATGGTTGAAAGTGCAGTTGAAGCTTAAACCCCTGTTCACTGAAAGTTTTTTGAATCAAATGGGAATAACCATCATCATCATCAAAGAATAAAATTTGAATATCAGTCATATTAAGTTTCCCTAATATTTCAAAAATAAAACTGTTTATAAAACATTCCCTTTGCTATTAATTCAACAAATTTAATTGTTTTTTCCGGAATCTATTTGTGTATTGAGCGTGAAACAAAATATTGACCCGGAATTGTTCCCTTCCGATTCAACCCATATACGCCCGTTATGCGTTTCCACTATCCTTTTTACCAGCGATAAACCCAGGCCAGTGCCCGGACTGTTGGTGTCTAGCTTGTCAAACAATCCAAAGATCTTTTCATGGTACCGGGGTTCAATTCCAATCCCGTTGTCCTGCACACAAAATACATCCTCATCGTTCTGTTTTCTGGCAAATACTTTTATGACAGGATTTTGCTGATGGAGGGAAAATTTTACCGCATTTTCCATCAGGTTCTGGTACAACTCCCTGATTCTCGATTTGCCAGCTACAACCACAGGCATACCAGGCTGAATATACACCTCACACTTTTTACCTTTGAGCAAACCAAACAACAACTCATGGGCTTCTTTAGCCAGGTCAGTCATTGAGAATTCTTCGTTTTGCTCTACTACCTTGCCCAGCCTTGACAATTTCAGCAAATCTTCCAGCAGATACTGCATTTTGTCAGTGGCATTTTCGATACGCAAAATATCTTCGTTAATTTGCTCTTCATTTTCTTCTTCAATATCTTCTTTTAACAACCCCAAAAAACCTTTAATCGTAACCAGCGGACTGCGCAGATCATGAGAAACGGTATAGGAGAATTTCTCCAGCTCAGAATTCACACGGGCAAGCTCCTCGAGTTGCTTTTTTATCACCCTCTCGGCTTCCACACGTTGGGTAATATCAAAATAAACACCGATAATCCCCATGGGCTTATTTTCCAGGCTATGAAATACTGACTTGTAAAAAAAGGCGTCCATGGTTCTTCCATCAGGATATTGTATCTGAGTTTCATAAACCTGTGTATCTCCTTTCTCCATGCATTCTCTATCCTTCTCATCAAACAACATGGCCTGCTTCGTTTCAAAAATATCATATACACTGTGTCCGATAATCTGTTCTTTTTGCAACCCCAGATAATCGCAAAAGTGCTTATTGCACCCGCCATATATGCCGTTCACATCTTTATAAAACAAGGGAAAAGGGATATTATCGATGATAAGCCCCAGAAAATGTGACTGAAATTCTACTGCATGCAAAGCCTCTTTTTCGCGGGTAATATCCATAATAAAACCTTCAATGTAAACCAATTCCCCATCCATATTGTGGATTCCTTTGGCTTGTTCCCGAACCCACTTAACGGTTCCATCGCGCGAAATAATTCTGTATTGCATATCAAATTCTTCCCTTCTTTCAAGACTTCTTTCAACTACTCTCCTTACTTTCTCTGTGTCTTCGGGATGAATAAGTGCGTTATAGCTGATTTGGCTATTGTATAGAATCTCTGTGGTTTTGTAGCCGGTAAGCTTCTCCACTCCATAGCTGACAAAAATCATGGTCCATGCCTCATCGTGCTTGCATCGGTAAATCATCCCGGGCAGGTTGGTAATCAGGGTGGCATTGATTCGTTCAGATTCTTCCAGCGCAATCTGCATTCTGTGTTTTTCATTGATATCAGCAAAAGAAAAATAGATTTTCATCTCACCATTTTCATTAAAACTGATACCATTAAAGCTGGCTCTGAAAGGTTTGCATCCTGAGCGAAGAAGGTTAACCTCACCCAGTACCGGTTTTCCTTTTCTGAGTTTTTCCGTAAAATCCCAGGCCAGGGGATCCGAAGCCGAATCGATGACATCGAGCAGCGACATTTTCAGGGCTGCGGTTTTATCAACATCCAGCATGCTGCATGCTGCAGGATTGATATCTGTTATGGCAAGTTGTGGAGAGCAAATAACGGCTCCCAGAGGACTGTGGTAAAATATGGCTTCGAATCTTCGCTCTCCTTCTTTGGCTGCACGGAAAGCCTGGATTTGCGCTGTAATATCACGAACGATTACCAGCCTCATGCTTCGGTTGTTCTGAACCGGGAGTGAGTGTCCGGAAACTTCTACGTCGAAGACCTGACCATTTTTCTTTTTGTGCAACCATCCCGAGCTCCGGTGGAAGTCGGGCAAAGGTTCCGACATGTGTTCCATGAGCAGGGGTATTTCTGATGCAGGCCTCAGATCTATTATGCTCAGACTCAAAAACTCTTTCTCTGAATACCCATAGAGAGCTATGGCAGCTTTGTTAGCTTCCAGGATCCGCAAGTCCTGGGTATCATAAACATACATTGCACTGGGGTTATTGGCAAAAAGATATCCGTATCTGCGTGAGCTCTGTTTGTAACGCTCCTGCAGATTTTTCTTCTCTTCTATATCCGTAAGAAAACAAACAAACCCTTGAAAATCACCCGATGATTCATAGCGGGGAATAACCGTTACCTGTACCCAGTGATAGACCTCACTCCGCGTTAACACCCTGTATTCCAACTCAAAAGAGGCTTTATTCAGAAAACCGTTGGTGAATTTGTCGATACAATGGGGTTTATCATGAGGATGAGCCTTATCCAGCCAGGCAAAGGCACGGGTTGAATCGATGGGATGGCCTGCAAATTCCTGCCATTTTTTATTGCTGAACAGGCATTTCCCTTGTCTATCAGTTTTCCATAAGGGCTGATAATGGTTATTAAAAAATTCCTGTTGCATGGCTTCAGATTTTCGCAGATTGCTTTCCGTACTGCGCAAATCATGCAAAACCATCCTCAACATAATATATATAAGCAAGCCACTGCCAAGCACAAAAAACCATCCTTTATAGGTTTGCACCCTGGTAAGGGATATCGGCTCGTCAAAAAGCATAAAGGCCAGCCTGTCGGAAAACAAAATCCATAAGCTTCCCACGACAATATACACGAAAGTGACAAGTCGTTCTGGTTTTCCTCTGCTTTTTAAAACCATTTTCCACATAAGCTAACCCTTTTGTTTCCCTGCACTTAACAAGGCAGCGATTGAAACTGACATTATACTTTTTTCAAACCTTTTTGCAGGCTGCCCTAATCTGTTAAAGTTTTTATGGCTGTAGCATGCTGATTTTTGTAAAAAAATATGTAGGTTTGCTTTAATACTCGTGTAAACTTAACAATTTTTTCAAAACCGCAAACATTGTATCCTGCAATTAATTTCATTTTTCATTTTACCCTGTCAAAATACAAATTTTAAAACCTTATTTTATGCATGATTTAAAGAAGTATATCGAAGAAAACCAGGATCGTTTTCTTGAAGAATTATTTGAGTTGATAAGAATCCCTTCGGTAAGCTCCAAAGAAGACCATAAGGAGCATATGTATGCTGCTGCTGAATGGATCAAAGAAAAGCTCCTGAAAGAGGGTGCAGACCTTGCAGAAGTGATGGAAACAGAAGGTCATCCTGTAGTGTATGGAGAGAAAATTCTGGATACATCCCTGCCCACGGTTCTGATTTACGGCCATTACGATGTTCAGCCGGCAGAACCTTTCGACCTTTGGAAAAGCCCACCTTTTGAACCCGAAGTGCGCGATGGGAGAATTTATGCCCGTGGTGCCAACGACGACAAAGGCCAGATGTTTATGCATTTTAAAGCCTTTGAATACATGCTGAAAACCAACCAGCTTCCCTGCAACGTTAAATTTATGATTGAAGGAGAAGAAGAGATTGGATCACCCAGCCTGGAAAATTTCTGTAAAGCCCACAAAGAAAAGCTTTCGGCAGATGTGATTCTTGTTTCAGACACTTCCATGCTTTCGCCCGACACTCCTTCAATCACTACAGGTTTGCGCGGACTGGCATACATGGAAGTAGAAGTGACAGGCCCCAGCCACGACCTCCATTCAGGATTGTATGGCGGCGCAGTAGACAACCCGCTGAATGTGCTGTGCGAAATGATCGCCAAACTGCGCGACGAAAACAATCATATTACCATCCCTGGTTTTTACGATGACGTGGAAGAGCTCAGTAAAGAAGAAAGAGAAGAAATGGCGCGCGCACCTTTCGATCTGGAAGCTTTCAAAAAAGGAATCAACATAAAAAAAGAAGCAGGAGAGAAAGGCTACAGCACCGCTGAACGCACCGGCATTCGCCCCAGCCTCGATGTAAATGGTATCTGGGGAGGATATACCGAACCGGGCGCTAAAACCATTCTTCCTTCTAAGGCAAGTGCAAAAATCAGTATGCGACTGGTACCCCACCAGGAGTCTAAAAAGGTAGAACAGCTTTTCAAAGATTACTTTGAATCTATCGCACCAGAATCAGTAAAGGTAAAAGTAGAGTTTCTGCATGGTGGAGAAGGCTACGTTTCTCCCACAGATACCGTGGCTTACCAGGCGGCTTCAAAAGCTTTTGAAACGACCTACGGCATTAAACCGATTCCGGTAAGAAGCGGTGGAAGTATTCCCATTATTTCCCTTTTCGAAAAAGTGCTGGGGCTTAAGTCTATCCTAATGGGATTCGGGCTGGATTCAGATGCCATCCACTCTCCCAATGAAAACTACTCCCTCGAACAATTCCGCAAAGGGATAGAAACCATTCCTTACTTCTACAAATATTTTACTGAGATGCAGAAATAATTTTCCGTATCTGCATTTACAAATTTGGGGTGAAGCAGGCAGTAAACCTGTTTCACCCCTTTATTTTTAAGCTCCGCAAAAACTCATAAATCCCCTTTCAACAAAGGACCATAGAAAACTTATGCGTACTTTCTACACATCTTTCTGCAATTTATACAAAGGGTTTGATGTTTTTTTCCTAATTTCGCAAAATCGGCTTAAACAGATGTTTGCTGGAACCAAAAGTCAATCTTGCGCCTGATTTGTTTTTACCTAAAAAAAGCACACCAACACAAGGATTATGGAAGTAACCAGAATTTTTGATCTGCTGGACAGGTATGCTCAACTCTGTCCCGACAAACCCGATGCGTTGGCAGGGAAAGATGAAGGGGAATGGAAAAAATACTCAACCGGGGAATTTCTCGAACATGCTCATGCTATCAGTTATGGCTTATTGAAACTGGGAATACAAAAAGGAGATAAAATTGCTTCCATAACGTTTAATCGCCCTGAGTGGACCATCCTGGACATGGGAATACAGCAAACCGGCGCCATACATATTCCCATTTATCCCACCATTAGCGACAAGGATTATGAATACATCCTGCAGCATGCAGAAGTTAAATATGTTTTTGTAGCCGGAGAAGAGATGTACAGAAGAATCAGGGATATTATCCCCAAGTTGTCTTCCATCAAAGCACTATATACCTTTAAGAACCTTTTTGGCATTCAGCATTTCAATGAACTGGTGCAGCTGGGCATTGACAATCCCCAACCCGGATTGCTGCAAACCCTCAAAGACTCCATCACTCCCGATGATATCGTTACGATTATATACACCAGCGGCACTACAGGAGTTCCCAAAGGAGTATTGCTAAGCCATAACAATATTGTCAGCAATTTCAAGGCTGTTTCTCATATACCCCCTTATGGTCCTGAGCACCGTGCCATGAGTTTCCTTCCGCTTTGTCATATTTATGAGCGCATGATGAACTATATGTTTATCTACAAAGGACTTTCCATGTATTATATTTCCAACATGGCCCTCATTGGAGACTATCTGAAAATCGTCAATCCTCATGTATTTACTACAGTACCCCGTCTGTTGGAAAAAGTATATGATAAAATCCTGGCCAAAGGGCGCACTTTGAGAGGGATGAAAAAGAAAATTTTCTTCTGGGCCAACCAGGTAGGGTTGAATTATGATTATAAAAAGGAAAAGCGCAACCCCTACTATGCGCTACAGCTCAGCATTGCCCGCAAACTGGTTTTCAGCAAATGGAAAGAGGCACTGGGCACAAACCTTGACATCATCGTCTCAGGTGGAGCAGCCCTGCAACCCCGTCTCAACAGGGTTTTCTGGGCGGTTGGGGTCAGAGTTATTGAAGGGTACGGACTTACCGAAACTTCACCCGTAATCGCGGTAAGCAACTTCGAACCCAATGGCATCAGGTTTGGCACTGTAGGTCCGGTATTAAAAGATGTGCAGGTAAAAATTGCTGAAGATGGTGAAATCCTTGTCAAGGGTCCTAATGTGATGGTAGGATATTACAAAGACGAGAAGCTCACCCGCGAAGTAATGGACAGTGAAGGTTGGTTTCACACAGGCGATATCGGTCGTATTGAGCCGGAAGGACAATTAAGAATCACCGACCGTAAAAAGGTTATTTTTAAAACATCATTTGGCAAGTACATCGCTCCGCAGGTTATTGAAAATAAGTTCAAGGAATCGCCCTTCATCGACCAGATACTGGTTCTGGGCGAAAACCAGAAATTTGCTGCTGCTTTGGTTGTGCCCGATTTTAATCATTTAAAAAACTGGTGCAAATCAAAAGAAATTCCATGGTCGGGCAATGCTGACATGATTTCAAATCCTGAAATTAAAAAGATATTCCAGAAAGAAATAACTCATTACAACACATTTTTTGGTGATTATGAGCGCATCCAGAAATTTGAGCTTATGGACCATGAATGGGGGGTGGAAACCGGACAACTAAGTGCAACCCTCAAACTCAGACGCTCTTATTTGACAAAGGAATATGAGCCCTATATTGACAAAATATTCAAAAATGGGAAGACGGTATCTTAAAGCTTTCTTTACTCCGGATTTTTATTCTAACTTTGAATAGCCAAATATATGCAGAAATAAATCCACGAAAAAGGACTATTTTCATGCATATATTTTATTTTATCACACAAACTTAATATTTTTCATTCCCTATGACAAAAATAAAAAACATCTGCTGTATAGGAGCCGGTTATGTGGGAGGACCCACCATGGCAGTTATTGCCCAGAAATGCCCTGACATCAGGGTTACAGTGGTTGACATCAATGCAGACAGGATTGCAGCCTGGCAAACAGATGATCTTCCCATTTATGAACCCGGCCTGCTGGAAGTAGTAAAGGAAGCAAGAGGCAGAAACCTGTTTTTCAGCACGGATATAGACAAAGCCATCGAAGAATCGGAAATGATTTTCATGAGTGTAAACACCCCTACCAAAACCTATGGATTGGGGAAAGGGCGTGCAGCAGATTTGAAATTCATTGAATTGAGTGCCCGCAAAATTGCTGAAGTAAGCAAATCAGACAAGATTGTGGTGGAAAAATCTACCCTTCCGGTGCGTACCGCGCAGTCCATAAAGGCCATTCTGGGAGAACAGTCCAATGGCGTGAAATACCAGGTGTTGTCCAATCCGGAGTTCCTGGCCGAAGGGACTGCCGTCACAGATCTTCATAATCCTGACAGGGTGCTTATTGGTGGCGACCAAACCCCCGAAGGACTGGAAGCCATTGAAGCTCTCACTTCCGTTTATGCTCACTGGGTGCCCCGTGAGCGCATCATTCAAACCCGCCTCTGGTCATCGGAGTTGAGCAAGCTTACCGCCAATGCTTTCCTGGCGCAGCGAATTTCTTCTATCAACAGCATTTCAGCCTTGTGCGAAGTTACCGGCGCAGATGTGGATGAAGTGGCCTATGCCATTGGCTCCGACACCCGTATAGGCAGCAAATTCCTGAAATCGTCTGTTGGTTTCGGAGGATCTTGTTTTCAGAAAGACATCTTAAACCTGGTATACCTGTGTGAGTATTTCAATCTGCCCGAAGTAGCTGCTTACTGGGATCAGGTTATCATAATGAATGACTATCAGAAACGCAGATTTGCCCAAAACATTATCCATTCTCTTTTCAATACAGTATCAGGCAAAAAAATTGGAATGCTGGGCTGGGCATTTAAAAAAGATACCAACGATACCAGAGAGTCTGCAGCCATATATATTACGGACCATCTTCTGGAAGATCTTGCGCAGGTAAGCGTTTACGACCCCCAGGTACCTGCAGCGAGCATGTACGCAGACCTGAATTACCTGCAAACCCGCCCGGCGGCTGAAAATAAAAAAATGCTGGAAGTTGTGAAGGATCCTTACGAAGCACTCAAGGATGCCCATGCTGTAGCTATCATAACGGAATGGGACGAATTTAAGAGCCTTGACTGGGAAAGAATTTTCAGGGATATGCAAAAACCTGCGTTTATTTTTGATGGCAGAAATCTGCTCGATCACGAAATGCTCAGAAACATTGGATTTAAAGTGAAAGCCATTGGCAAAGGGGAGGAATAAAATTATTCTTCCCAACCCAGCCAGTCATCTATATCGCGTCTCTCTTTTTTGGTAGGACGCCCCTTGCGTTTGGCAAGCGGATTATCGCGGAGGAGTTCCAGCTTATGGTACTCCTCTGCTGGTGTAAGGTCTTCCATGTAATTGGGTACCAGTTTTGCTCCCACCCGCTTCTCAAGCAACTCAACCACTTTCACCGTTTTGGTGATGGCCCCTGCATGAAGGCTTATAACCTGTTCTTTCTTTACCTCCCGCGAAGGCTTTACCGAATCGGATGCTATCTTAACTTTTCCTGCACGACAGGCGTCAGTGGCCTGACTGCGTGTTTTGAACAACCGCACCGCCCATAGCCATTTATCTATCCTTACAGTTTTTTCCATGCAATGATTTGTGATGATTGCAGAATTCGTTGATTTACTTTTTCCGGAAGAAAATCCTGATGGGAACCCCGGTAAAATTCCAGTTTTTGCGAATCTGGTTTTCAAGAAACCGCAGATAAGAATCGCGTACATATTGCGGCAGGTTGCAGAAAAAGGCAAATGTAGGATAATGGGTGGGAAGCTGGGTAATGTATTTAATCCGAATATATTTATCCTTTACTGCCGGAGGAGGCTGATTCTCAATGATGGGCAACAGCACTTCATTGAGCTTGCTGGTAGTGATTTTTTGTATACGGTTTTTATAAACTTCCACAGCGGTTTCCAGGGCTTTGATAATCCTTTGTTTTGTAACCACGGAGGTAAAAATGATAGGAACATCGGTGAAAGGAGCAACTTTCCGTTTGATGCGCTCCGTAAACTCTTCTACTGTTTTATGGTCCTTCTCAATCAAATCCCATTTGTTCACCAGAATCACTACCCCTTTGTTGTTGCGAATGGCCAGGCTGATAATATTTACATCCTGCCCCTCCAGCCCTTCTTTGGCATCAATAAGCACCAGGCACACATCGGCGCTTTCAATGGCACGAATAGAACGCATCACCGAATAAAACTCGAGGTTTTCATGCACTTTCCCTTTCTTTCTTAGTCCGGCTGTATCCACAAGGAAAAAATCAAAGCCAAAGCTTTTGTAGCGGGTATAAATGGAATCGCGGGTAGTGCCGGCAATGGGAGTTACAATGTTTCGTTCCTTGCCTATAAGCGCATTGATGAGTGACGATTTGCCAACGTTGGGGCGGCCAATGATGGCAAATTTGGGAATATCCTCCACCTCTTCCATCGGGATTTTCTCCAGTGCCTCTACCACGGGGTCGAGTAAATCTCCGGTTCCACTTCCGTTGATGGAAGAAATACCATACACCTCTCCAAGGCCCATGCTGTAAAAATCTGCAAGGCCTGCCAGGCGTCCGTGGTTATCTACCTTATTGGCTACTACCAGAACTTTTTTGCCTGACTTACGCAGCATGGCAGCTACATCCTCATCCAGAGGAGTTAAACCTTCCACCACATCGACCATGAAGAGAATAACAGAGGCTTCATCTACAGCCAGTTCCACTTGTTTTCTGATTTCCTCCTCAAACGTATCATCCGAGCCAAATACATATCCCCCGGTATCAATAACAGAAAATTCGCAACCATTCCAGTCGCTTTTGCCATAATGCCTGTCGCGTGTAACACCGGCTGTTGGATCTACAATGGCCGTACGGGTTTGGGTAAGGCGGTTAAAAAGGGTGGATTTGCCCACATTGGGGCGACCCACTAATGCTACAATATTTGACATAAGGCTGATTTTCTGATTTTATAAAGTGTGCAAAGGTACGAAATTTAGACCGAAATATAACTTGGTGTTTTTTGTGCATTGAGTTCTTCCACAAAAAAGAAACATCCAACAAATAAAATTCGGTTCTACTGCACTTTTAGTGAAAATAAATACGAGTTGTATTGATTCAATTGGCATAGACAGAAGACCGAAGACAGAAGACCGGAGACAGAAGACCGAAGTGGATTCTCTTCCGTCTTCCGTCTATGAATGAACTGCATCTAATTTATTATCAAATTATAGTCTTATCCACTAAATTAGCAATAGAACCTAAAATTCTTTGTCTGATTTTTTCATCCACATGTCTTCTGTTGGGAAAAATTCCCCTTCAACTTTTGCCGTTAAGAGGAGAAATTTTGTATTTTTACCATTTACATTGTTTTATACCGGGGACATGCAAAAAATACATATTTCCGGATAAATATAAAAAACCATTATTCATTTAAACGTTTGGAAAAGAGATGAACACAACAAAAATCAAAGGAACCATCGGAATTCTGACAGGAGGAGGAGATGTTCCCGGTTTGAACCCTGCCATCAGGGCAATAACCATCAGGGCATTGCGTGAAGGATACAGGGTAGTAGGCATCCGCAGAGGATGGGCAGGCATGATAGATATTATCAGGGACAAAAAGCATGACAACAATGCCAACTTTATGGAACTTACCGAAGACCTGGTAAACAGAGCAGGAAGAACCGGGGGTACCTTTTTGCATACCTCCCGTACCCGCCCGAGTCACGTACCCGAGAAGCATGTACCTGACCACCTCAAGGATAAGTACAACAAGGAAATGAACGACCTTACCCCTGAAGTTCTCAAAAATATAGACTTCATCGGAATCGATTACCTAATCCCCATTGGTGGGGATGATACCCTTAGTTATTCGGTACGCCTTTACAAAGAAGGAGTAAAAGTGGTTGCGATACCCAAAACTATGGATAATGACGTACCCGGAACGGATTACTGCATTGGTTTCAGTACCTGCATTACCCGCACCATTCACATGACCAACCTGTTGAGAACCTCAGCCGGCTCGCATGAGAGGATCCTGGTGATGGAAGTTTTCGGACGCTATGCAGGTTACACTGCCCTGCTTCCAACCATGGCTGGTGCAGCCAATCGTTGCGTAATTCCTGAGTACAAATTTAAAATGGAACATCTCACCGAATTGCTGGTATATGACAGAGGTAAAAACCCCAGCAACTATTCCGTTGTGCTGGTTTCTGAAGGTGCCGCCTTTGAAGGTGTTGACATGATGTTTACCAATACCGAAACCGACATGTTTGGCCATGCCAAGCTAGGGGGTATTGGTGATGCAGTTTCTGCAAAAATCAAGGAGTTTTCGCCGCGATTTAACAACGGCAAGCGGGTAGAAACCATCAATCAGCACCTGGGTTACCTGGTTCGCTCCGGCGACCCCGACGCCATTGACTCTATTGTTCCTATGGCTTATGGCAATCTGGCACTGGATTTGGTTCTGAAAGGAATTCACGGAAGGCTGGTGATCCTCAAAAACGGCCGTTACGACAACATCCCGGTAGATATCGTTACCAGCACCAAAAAGCTGGTGGATATTGACAAGCATTACAATACCGAAAGATTGAGACCGGTTTATGAGAGTTTTATAGATAAGCCCCTTTTTCTGATTTAGTACTTGCAAGAAATCACCAATTGCTGCGTTATGCTTGTCTTCAAAACAGCGTCATCCCGAAATCATTTCGGGACTCCTGTTTTTCAGCCATCGCATGCCTTGCACTTGTCGCTTTCTTATCAAGCACAAAAAAATATGAATTTTCCTGCTGACACTATTTAATCCCGTAAAGGTGGCAACAATTCATCCCTCACCCATTTGAGCTCCGGCTCAAAGGTGAGGGCTTTTTCGTAAGTGGCAATGGCAAAGCGTTTGCGATCGGTAAATTCATAGCTTTTGGCCAGTCCCACCAGGCTGTTGAGATACAGCCAGCGCTGATTGTTGGGTAGATCTTTTTCGAACAGCTGCACAGCCTTTAAGTAAGCCTCCAGCGCTTCCTGTTTGCTTCCTCCAAAGGTGGAAGGGGTATAAAACCTTGAATTGCCCGTTTCCATCCAGGCGACCGGATTATTGGGGTCTGCTTCCAGAGCTTCGCTGATGGCCTTGTAACTACGGGGACCGTTTCTGATGGCGGTTATGGGCCTCAATGAGATTCGAAAACCCAGAAAAGCACCCTGAAATGCATATGCATTGGATTGCTGGGACGGATAGTTGAACAACTTTTCAAGCTCTGACTCAGCTTTGTCCAGATGAAGCCGGGCCATAGCAGGTTCGTTTTCCAGGGAAAAGGCAATAAAACCATACCGGGCCAGTATCAAATCATATAAAACATCCTCGCGGGGATTGGACTGGTAGTAGCGTTCCAGTTCGAAAATGGTTCGCTCCCATAAGGGTACATCCCCCGTCACAAAACTCTCGTATATCTGGTTCTGCATGCGGGTAAGCCGATCCGTCGATTGAGCAGTTGAAGAGATCGCCAGAAACCCTAACCAAAGAGAAACAAATAGCAGCACGGTTTTATTCATAGCATTTAGTATTTGAAAAAATCTATAGCCCTGGGGCTAACAGTCCACAAGTTGAAAACAGGAAAAGACTTTCAATATCCCGGATTATTCATCAATGATCCTTCCTTTCCACAAAGTAGTTTTTTTGTATTGCAAAATCGCGGCTTTCACCATAACAAACATAAAACTTAATTGTTGCAGGGGCGCCAGAAGCAGGTTAAGAACAATATTTTGCCGGCTGGCGGCAGCAATCATGGCCCGCATCAAAAGTATGAGCAAAAAGTATGCAAGGGTAAATACAGGAGGCAAGGCAAGCAATACAGGGATAAATCCCAGTGTGGTTATAATCCCGAACAAAAAGGCCAGCACCTTGCTTCCGCCGAAAAATTCAAAGACATTCCTTGAAAAGCCCATCACCGACTCATCCCATGAACGGTACATCCTGCAGCTTATCTGCCTGTTTCCTAACACCGTGTGCACCCGGTACTTTTTCTTTTTCATCAGCCTGAAAATGGCAATATCTTCCACTTTCTGATTTTTGAGGGTCTTGTGGAACTGTTCGCGATGATACACCTTAGCCCTGAAAAACATAAATTGTCCGTTGGCTGCTGAGAAGGACGACCAGGCCGCTTTGCGGGTTAGCGCCAGGGGAAGCAGACTCACCAGGATCCAGTTCATTAAGGGTACAGTAAGACGCTCGCCCAGGGTATGCATTTTCTGAGAAGGGAAAATCGAGAACAAGTCCAGCCGGTGCCGGACAACATGGGCCAGGGCGTTTTTTATCAAACCCTTTTTAATCTGGACATCAGCATCCAGGTACAACAGGTATTCACCTCGGGCATGAAGTGACAAACGGTGACAACCGTGATTTTTTCCCAGCCAGCCTTCGGGAAGCTCACCTCCCCTTAACACCTGTATGCGGGGGTCTTTCTCTGCTTTCAGGGAAGCTGTTTCGTAGGTTGCATCGGTCGACAAATCGTCGTAGACAAAGATTTCAAGATTAGGATAATCATGTTGCGACAATTCATCCAGCAGGGCTGCAATGTTTTCCTCTTCATTGCGGGCCGGTATCAAAACCGACACCAAAGGATGTTTTTCAGGTTCTCCTTTTCGCAGCCACTGACGTCCTGCAACATTAAAGAAAACCACCCCAAAACGCAGCAAGGCAAACCACAAAACAAACATGGCAAGATAAATCATTTAGGGGGCTTTTTGTTTTACAATGCACTGGTTATAAAAATCGTTGTAGATACTTTCCAGCTGGTCGCAACTGAAGTTTTCGGTTTGATCGGGGCTGAAAACATACTGTCGGAGAGTGGGTTTGGCATGGGAAAAATAATCCAGCAAATGTACGACCATCAAAACCTGTATGGGATTATTGACCTTTGAAAGCACACGCCCCCACCCTTTTTGAAATTTCACAGGCACATCATATTGTGAATGAATTTCACCCTGGGGAAACAAAAGCAATAGCTCCCCCGGGTTCTGAAGTATTCCGGAGGCGTAGGTCAGACTTTGTATCATATCCCTGCTTTTTTTGCGAATGGAAAAGGCTCCCAGTTTGGACAGAAACATGTTATCCTGTAGTTGATCTTCCAGCATCATTACATAAAATCTGCGCCGCAGTATTTTCTGATTCAGCCGCAAAATCCAGAAACCATCCCACCAGCTGATATGATTGCCGATAACAAGCATAGGCATTCCCTTATCTGCAATGGACCCAACTGTTTCTATCTTCCTGAAACTCCTTTTAAAAGCGAAAGCAAGATAAATATTGAAAATCCGTTCAAACCACCGGGAATGTTTGGCAATAATCATAAGCCTGTATTTTATAACATTTTGTTCAGGTTAATGAGAAAAATACTTCTCAATTATCAACTTCGGATATATCCTGTCAGGTAATCCACAAATGTAACACAAGAAAAAATCCCATTTGAATAAAAAACAACGCCGGAGCCACACCGTTTCTGTACCGCAACTTTGCGATGTGAAAAATACTCAGCAGTACCAATGAGATCACAAACCAGGCAATATAATTTTGCAATGGAATAATACCTCCGGCCCAGTCCCACATATCCAGCTGCATGGCCACCGGTTCCATTACCACATCATAGGCAACCATCAGGCCGGCCCCCATCAGTATTTGAAAAACCGGATGCACAGGCATTTTGCGCAACAAAGCATAGACTGCATAAATGAGCATGAGCCAGTTCAGTCCAATCATGGGAGGTGTACCCCACAATGTAAAACCCAGTGCTCTGCCATAACTGTAGGTTCCAAAAACTTCCCCTGTCAGCACTCCGGCAAGTTCTACTCCGAATCCAAGCACGGCAATCAACACAAACAAGCCAATATGTCGTGGTTTCCAGCTTTTGTGCACCCAAAACATCAGCCCCATTCCCAGCAACAGGGAGAAAGGCATTAAACCTATAAAAATATCGCGGGTAGCTTCCAGCCCCAGTCCGAAAATACCCACACCAAAAAAAATCACGAGAAAAAGATTGATCTTCTTTTCGCGTTTCATGTTTTTTATTTTCTCTATCATAGATTGTTATTAAAAAAACGTTTTCGTTTCCTACTATTGTCTTAATGGGAATAAAGTCCTTGGTTTGTGGCAGCACCTTACCCATTCCGCTCAAGGGCGTTGCTTACATCCTACCAAAAAATATTAACACCAAAAGCATAAAATGGTTTTAATCCCCTGATTAAAAAGAAAACTTATACAATGTTCAACTTTTTTAGCAATATACTTGTTTAGACAGTCAAATAGCACAAAAAAAGCAAAAAGAGCATGGAAAACAAAGTATTGATAACAGGGGCAGGCCTGGGAGGGCTCACCGCAGCATTGCGCCTGGCGAAACGTGGGTACCAGGTTGAGATAGTTGAAAAACAACCCAACGCAGGGGGCCGGCTCAATCAAATCAAAAAAGATGGCTTTACATTTGATATGGGGCCTACTTTTTTCAGCATGACTTACGAATTTGATGAATTTGTTAAAGATGCAGGCATTGAACTCCCTTTTACTTTCCGCGAACTTGACGTCCTTTACACGGTCCATTTCAGAGGCTCTGAAAAAAAATACATCATTTACAAAGATCTTGACAAGCTGGCAGGTGAATTTGAAGAGGTAGAACCGGATTTCAGAAAAAAAATGGATCGCTTTCTAAAGTCCAGCGCAAGCTTTTTTTATGATGTAGAATATAAGGTACTGAAGCGCAATTATGATAATATCTGGGACTACCTGTTGGCTATGGCTAAAGTACCGCCTCACCATGCGCCAAGACTTTGGCGATCGGTATGGGATGAGATGGAAAAGCATTTTCAGTCAAGAGAAGTAAAAGAGATTTTTTCCCTGGTTGCTTTTTTTCTGGGTGCCACCCCTTTTGATACTCCGGCCATTTATTCCATTCTTTCTTACACCGAGCTGGTGCACGATGGCTACCACAATGTGGAAGGAGGCATGTACAAAATTACTGAAGGGCTGCTGAAAGAGATTGAAAAACAAAACATACCCATCCATTACAACTCCGAAATCGTGGATTTCCGGCAGAGCAACGGAAAAATCACCTCGATGATTGATCAAAACGGAAAAGAATGGAAAGCTGACATTTTCCTGGTCAACAGCGATGCTGCCTGGTTCAGGGGAAAGGTTTTAAAGCATGCAGCCTACACTGAGGAAAAGCTGGACAAGATGCAATGGACACTGGCTCCTCTGACCCTCTATCTGGGCATTGACAGGAAAATCGACGACGTTCCTTTGCACAATTATTTCCTGGGCGATAACTTTGAAGAATATTCGAAAAATGTATTTAAAAATTCGGTTACTTTTGAAAAACCCTATTATTACGTAAATGTGGTTTCAAGAAGTGACCCGGCCAGTGCACCGGAAGGAATGGACAGCCTGTTTGTTTTATGTCCGGTGCCTGATTTACGTTTTAAACCTGACTGGTCAGACAGGGACGAGATTGTGGGTAATATCCTGAATGACCTCTCCGAAAGGATGAATATTGATCTGAAGAAACACCTGGTTTCTCAAACTGTTCTAACCCCTGAAGACTGGGGCAAAGCATTTAACCTTTACAAGGGCAGCGGTCTGGGATTGGGTCATTCCCTCAAACAAACTGCAGGACTGAGACCCGGAAACTTTGACGAAAAATACAAAAATGTTTATTACGTGGGCGCGAGCACCATTCCCGGAACAGGTCTTCCCATGGCAGTAATAAGCTCAAAACTGGTTGTCGAACGCATAACAAAAAACCATGGACTTCTACACGCTTAATGCATTAAAAATCAGCAAAACTACCACCCTCAACTATTCTACCTCTTTCAGCATGGGGGTGTGGATGCTCAATACCCGATACAGACCAGCTATTTACGCCATTTACGGTTTTGTAAGGTTTGCTGATGAAATCGTGGATACCTTTCACGATCAGGATCAGAAAACCCTGCTCAAAAACTTCTCGGAAGAAACCTATAAAGCCATAGAACAGGGTTTCAGCACCAACCCCATTCTCCATAGTTTTCAATGGGCTGTAAACAGGTACAAAATTGAACGGGAACATATCGACGCTTTCCTGTACAGCATGGAGCTCGATCTGTATAAAGACCGCTACAACCGGGAGGAATACCATCAGTACATCTATGGTTCTGCCGAAGTAATCGGACTGATGTGCCTGCGGGTTTTTTATGATGGAGACGACGAGAGCTACGAAAAGCTCAAACATCCTGCCCGAAAGCTGGGCGAAGCTTTCCAGAAGGTGAACTTCCTGCGCGACATGCTGTCTGATTATCATGACCGGGGCAGAGTTTATTTCCCGGAGGTGAACTTCGACAACTTTAATGAGCAAATGAAAAAAGATATTGAAGAGGAAATACGACGGGATTTTAAAGAAGCCTACATCGGTATCAGGGAGTTGCGCAAAGACATTCGGCTGGGAGTGTACCTGGCCTACCAGTATTATCTGAAGCTGCTGGAAAAAATTGCCAAAGCCCAGCCGGACAATTTGCTGGAAAAACGGTTTCGTATTTCCAACGGAAGAAAATTTATGCTGCTGGGGAGATGCTACCTGAGAAACTCACTCAATACCGTATGACCATGATGCCAATCCTGCATCCCGCAAAAAGCCTTTCTTACAAAACTTATATTACATGACCTCAGAATCCAGGCAAAACATAGCCATCATCGGATCCGGAATAGGCGGACTGGGCAGCGCCATACGCCTGGCAGCCAAAGGACACCAGGTTACCGTGTATGAGCAGGCCACGGCACCGGGTGGCAAAATATCCCAAATCAAGGAACAGGATTTCCGGTTCGATACCGGGCCATCCCTGTTTACCCTTCCCGCCCTGGTAGATGAACTTTTTGAACTGGCAGGAGAAAATCCCCGCGACCACTTTCAATACCGCAAACTCCCCTCATCATGCAAATATTTCTGGGACGACGGCACCATTATCAATGCATGGCAAAACACCGAAAAATTTGCTGACGAAGTGGAAATAGCTGCAGGAGTGGAGGCCCGGCACATCCGGTCATTTCTTGACAAAAGCAAAAGATTGTATGAGCTGACGGCTGAAATTTTCATGTTCAACTCTCTTCACAAATTCAGCAATTATACCACACCGGCCTTTCGCCGATCCATGCTTTACATGCACGAGCTGGATGCTTTTACTTCCATGCACGCCCGCAACAAACGCTGGTTTTCCCACCCTAAAATCACCCAGCTTTTCGACCGGTATGCTACTTACAACGGATCCAATCCCTACCAGACCCCCGCAACACTTAACATCATTGCACACCTGGAGCATAATATCGGAGCATTTTTCCCCGAAAAAGGGATGTACAGCATTGTCCAAAGTCTGTATGAGCTGGCACTGAGACAAGGCGTTACCTTTCACTTCAACACACCTGTGGAACAAATCATCATTGAAGAAAAACAGGCCAAAGCACTGAAAGTTAACCACAAAGAAATCAGTTACGATACCGTGGTCAGCAACGTGGATGTCTGGAACCTTTACAAAAACCTCATGCCCGGACAAAACCCCCCCAAAGGAACGTCAGGCAGCCAGCGTTCGTCATCGGCACTGATTTTCTACTGGGGCATTAACAAAACCTTCCCGGATCTGGAAGTCCACAACATCTTGTTTGCCAACGACTACCGACAGGAATTTGACCACCTCTTCGGCAGCTATACCATCAGCCCCGACCCCACAGTGTATCTTTTCATCAGTTCCAAAACAGTGGATGGAGATGCACCGGAAGGAATGGAAAACTGGTATGTGATGATCAATGTGCCGGAGAACAAAGGCCAGGACTGGGATTCCATGATTGCTGAAGCACGAAAACACATCATCAACCGCATCAACAGGGTGCTGAAAACAGACATTGAAAAGCATATTCTTTTCGAACGACAGGCCGACCCCAGGACCATTGAAAGAGATACCGGCTCGTTTGGCGGTTCTTTGTACGGCAACAGCAGCAACAATCCTTTTGCAGCGTTCATGCGTCATCCCAATTTCAAAAGAAAAATCAGGAATATGTATTTTACCGGAGGAAGTGTTCATCCCGGTGGGGGAATCCCGTTATGCCTGGCTTCGGCAAAAATTGTGGGAGAAGAGATTCAGACATTGGCCGGCTCATGATGCTCCTGCCTGAGAAGCTTCTTTTGCACATCACGGTGCTCCAGCCCCCAGTCAATCATGGCATCCAGCACCTCACGCAATTTATACCCTGAGGCAGTGAGCGCATATTCTACTTTCAACGGTCGGGTATCATAAACCTTCCGCTCTACGATACCATTGATTTCCAATTCCTTCAGCTCCTTTGACAACATGCGGGGGGTAATATTGAGAATATCCCTCTCCAGATCACTGAACCTTTTGGGGCCAAACAGCAAATATCCAATCAAGGGAAGTTTCCATTTTCCATTCAACACATTCATGGTGTCATTCAGGGCGAGGACAAACTCGCCGGAACAGCCTTTGATTTGCTCTGCTTTTGATTTTTCCATACAGATTTGAGTTATAGTGCTTTCTTTGTCGCTATACAAAAGTATAGTGCTATTTACTTGTCACCCTACTAACAAAAGTATAGTGTCTTTGTTTGTAATGGCATAAAGTAAAACTCGAACAATTAAAAATTATTTTAAACGCAAATTTTCATTACATTATGGCAACAACAAAATGGGTTTTAGACCCCACACACAGCGAAATTCTTTTCAAGGTAAAACACCTGATGATTACCAACGTAAAAGGCGAATTCCGCAGTTTCAGCGGAGAAATTGACGGCGAAGACTTCAGCAAATCACAGGTAAAACTTACCATTGACAGTTCCTCTGTCTTTACCAACAACGAAGACAGGGACAAACACCTGGTTAGTGCAGATTTCTTTGACGCAGATAACCACAAAGAACTCACTTTCGTTTCAAAAGCATTTACCCGGGTAGACGATGAAAACTACAAACTCGATGGAACCCTCACCATAAAAGGGGTGAGCAAAGATGTAACGCTGGACGTGGAATTCGGAGGCACCAACAAAGATCCCTGGGGCAATGAAAAAGCCGGTTTTTCTGTCAACGGAAAAATCAACCGCAAAGACTGGGGCCTCAACTGGAATGCCGCACTGGAAACCGGCGGAGTACTGGTAGGCGAAGAGGTAAAAATTATGGCTGAGGTGCAGTTTGTTAAGCAAACGGAATAAGCATCCCTCTCAATCTATATAAAAACCTTGCCTTTCAGCCAATGGCTGTAGGGCAAGGT
>JAABSE010000035.1 GCA_011390575.1 Sphingobacteriia bacterium | reverse complement strand
AACCCCAGGTCTGGATGGATGGGAAAATCCTCGGTATCACCCTTACGGGAATTTCTTCCATGGTAACCTACCTGGTGCTGAGCATTCTGGGCGGGATGCTTTTGTTTCTCTTTACCGGGGCAGCCATCAGCCGCATCCTGGATTATGTGTATCTTCCTGCTCTGATACTTTATTTCCTTTACACACTCATGGGAATTCTGATGTGGAATTCACTGCTGGCGGCCATAGCCTCCATCATTACCGATCCCAACAATTCAGGCAAGAGCTCGCTGATGATGTTGCCCGCGTTGTTTGTACTGGCCTCCCTGATCGTATTGTCACAACCTGATAATCATGTAGGGATTTTCCTCTCGTGGTTTCCCCTCACCTCCGCCACCGGCATGCCCATGCGATGGATTGCTACCGAAGTAGCATGGTGGGAACTGGTGGGTTCCTTTGTGGTCCTCACCGCTACCTTCTACCTCATGCGCAGGCTGGCCGCCACCATTTTCCGGGTTTCGATCCTCATCAGCGGCAAAGAACCCTCCTGGTCAGAGATTTACAAGATGATTCGGGAGAAGTAGGAGCCGGATTTCCCCTTCAGCGCTCCCGAAAATCTATTGAAACAGGCAAACGGTTACTCTTGAATTCGATACAAAACACTGCCAATTACAAAGCAACGAGATGAGATGAGATAGTAACGGGGCCGGAGGTCCCGAATAGCGATAGAAACCAGCAACCAGCTATCATTTGAACGATGCGAAACCCAATTCCCATGAAACCATCAGGATGAAAACGTCACGGGGCCAGCGGTCCCGAATGTCGATAGAATCCATGAACCAGCTTTCATTAGTGCGCTGCGAAAGCTTTTACAGCAAAGAAAGCATGTCGTGACAGCGCAACGGCAATTAAAACAGAAATTCACGAAATTACCCTTTTTCCTTTGCGCTGTCATAAAACGCAGCTTTCCAATCCACCCCATTTCGCAGCGCCATCCCATTCCGGGCTAACCTAATTCCATCAACATGCAGGGTCTCTGACCCTGGTGGTGCAAAAAACGAGGGTTTGAACATTATAACCAACGATATCCGACTGAAATAAAAAGAAAAAACGCTGCTCATTTAGCCGCAAAACCCCACAAACAACAAACCATTTGAATGAGAAAGCCACGGAGCCAGCGGTCCCGAATGTCGATAGAAACCAGCAAACAGCTATCATTAAAACGATGCGAAACCCAATTACCATGAAACCATAAGGATGAAAACGTCACGGGGCCGGAGGTCCCGAATGTCGATAGGAACCGACAACCAGCTATCAAAAGGGCGCTGCGAAAGCATTTTAAATCAATGAAAGCATGTCGTGACAGCGCAACGGCAACAAACCATCAGAAATAGAATAAAACAGGTCCAGCGGCTCCGAATGTCAATTGATACAAGCAAAAAGATACTATTTAAAACGTTGCAAAACACTATCAATAACAAAGCAACGAGATGAGATAGTAACGGGGCCAGCGGTCCCGAATGTCGATAGAAACGGACAAACAGCTATCAAAAGGGCGCTGCGAAAGCATCCCCTGCAATGAAAACTTATTGTGACAGCGCAACGCCAAAACAAATCATTCAGCGAATCACCCAAACCTAATTCAACACCAAATAAATCACAAACCCAATAATAAGCAACAGCGAAAACGCCACGTGGGTGAGCACCGTAAATTTCGCTCCCACCTTCACTTTATCGGGATCGTCGTGACCCTTTAAAATGATAGACGCCGCCTTGGGAAAAATGAATACATACGGTATCAAAGGCAATAGAAAAGGCCAGCTGCTACCCGGATAATAAAAGAAAAGCACGAGCATATTGGCAACTATCCCCAGTTGCACCAGCAGGTACACAACGGAAGTAAACCCTGTACCCATGCGGCTGGCAACGCCATGCTTCCCTCCTGCCCTGTCGGCATCCAGGTCAATCATCTGTCCGGCCAGCAATATGGAGGAAGTACTTAAACCTGTGGCGGGCATCAGCATCAGGACCATGGGATGAAAATCAATCCCCTGCCCTACTGTGGCAATGAGAACGGCCATAGGCCCGAAGGCGAACCATACGGAAACTTCACCCCATCCACGGTATGCGAGTTTAAAGGGAGGTGCCGTATAATATTTGCTGAAAAAAGCAGAAAGGAGAAACAATCCCCACAGAAGAGGCCACAACTCGCGGTCTATAAGAGGTGTCAGGGCAATGGTGCCCACCAGCGCCATTACCAGGCCCATCCGTGCCAGAAAATACATCTTTCCCATCAGCTCCGGGTTATCCAGTAAAACACCCGATCCGCCACTGGACTCGTTGCGGTGCACGTTCACCTTGTCGGTGCCCTGGATGGTGTCGTAAATATCGTTGTAAACATTGGTGGCCACATGCAACCCTATCCCGATAAAAAGGACAATGATAAACTGAAGCAGATCCAGATGACCGTTGATACTGTAAGCCAGCAGGGTGCCGGCTACTATGGGGGCAATGATAGAACTCAGGAACTGGGCCCTGACCATTTTCGCAATTCCGGGATTTTGCATATATCTGTTTTTAAAGGGTTTGAATAGCCACTTAAACAGATAAACAATCCATTTTGTTGAATGACATCAAAGAAACTTACACAATTTCCATCCCGAACACTCCGGCAATTTTTGCTTTCAGCGCTGTTTTTACCTTCTCCATCTCCTGCTTTGCCCCCAGTTCTTTCTCCATGGAGGTCACTGTTTTGTCGGTAAAACCGCAGGGATTGATAAAATTGAAATATTCCAAATCGGTATTTACATTGAAAGCAAAACCGTGCATCGATACCCAACGACTGGTGCGCACGCCAATGGCACAAATCTTCCGCACCCGGGGAGTACCGGTATCGAGCCACACACCCGTGGCACCCTCCAACCGTTCTGAGGCTATCCCGTAATCTGCCAGCAATTGAATCACTGCCTCTTCCAGCTTGAAGATATAATCGCGCACACCGGTAACGAAATACTCCAGGTTGAGAATGGGATACCCTACGATTTGTCCGGGACCATGGTAAGTAATATCACCCCCGCGGTCGATATGAAAAAACTCCGCTTTTTTGGCTTGTAGTTGCAGATGATTGATGAGCAGATTATCAGCCGAACCACTTTTCCCCAAAGTATATACATGGTTGTGCTCGCAAAACAAAAGGTAGTTGGGCGTTACCGCTTGCCTGCTTTCCTTTTCAGAAATTTCTTTTTTAGCCCGGGTGATTTCATTGAACAGCTTTTCCTGGTATTCCCACGCATCCTTGTAGGCGATCAAACCCAGGTCCTCAAAATTTACTTTCCTGTTGATGGCTTTTTCGTTCATGTTCAGATATGATTTTCGGCATGATAAGAAGAGCGAACCAGCGGATTGCTTTCCACGATTTGAAAACCTTTTTTCAGGCCTTCCTCTTTGTAGCGGGCAAAGATATCGGGATGGATGTATTCTTCCACGGGCAGGTGCTCCAGGGTAGGTTGCAGGTACTGCCCGATGGTAAGGATTTGACATCCTGCACTGACCAGATCATCCATACATTCCATCACCTCTTCAAAAGATTCTCCCAGCCCTACCATGATTCCGGACTTGGTCTTCAGCCCTGCCTGAGCAATCCAGCGAATAACATCAAGACTGCGTTTGTATTCTGCAGCGCTGCGCACCTGTGGGGTAAGGCGTTTTACCGTTTCCAGGTTGTGGGAAGTGATGTCGGGCTTTGCTGCCAGCACCTTGTTCAGGTCCTCCTTCACCCCTTTAAAATCGGGCAACAGCACTTCGATGGTGGTTTGCGGGTTCTCTTTGCGAACTTCCTCAATGGTATCGGCCCAGAACTGTGCGCCACCGTCGGGCAAATCATCCCGGTCAACAGAAGTGATGACACAGTGTTTCAGCTTCATCAGCCGGATGGCCCGTGCAATCTTTGCTTTTTCTGCAGGATCAGGGGGCAAGGGTCTGCCAGTCTGGGTAGCACAGAATTTACAAGAGCGGGTACAAATCTCGCCCAGGATCATAAACGTGGCGGTGCCGGCATTCCAGCATTCACCCATATTGGGACAATTGCCGCTCTGACAAATGGTGTGCAGCTGATTTTCTGCTACGATTTTCTTAACCTTAGTGAACTCTTCTCCTGCTGAGCGCCGTATTTTCAACCAGGAAGGCTTGCGCTTGTGGGGTATAGTGTTGTTTTGCATTGCGTCTGATTATTGCTTTGCAAAGATACATAATGTGGTGGTAAAAGGTGCCCGTTCTATGCTCTTTCCATTGTATCACATGATGAAAAATAACACAAAAAGATCCGTTTTTTTATTCCCTTCTGTCGTTTTACCTTTGCGGTTAAAATCCAACGACAGCCATGATCCATCCCACCGAAAAAGACGAGCGTCAATACCTGGAAACTGTAAAAGAGAAAATCGGCCAGGCCATTTCTTCTGTCACAGAAAAACTCGAAGAGCAGGCCAAAGACCTGCATGCCAGCAAGGAGTACCTTTACGACAACAAAGATGGCATGGATCGTATGGAGAAAGAAGCTGTGCGATATTCCATCACCAGCAGTGCCATCATCGGTGAGGCTTCGGTGGAAAAAAGAAAACGGATCGAAAAGCTGCTCAACTCCCCGTATTTTGGCCGGATAGATTTTGCAGAAAAGGGCCGTAAAGAAGAAAAACCTGTTTACATAGGATTGTATTCTTTTTTTGATGAGAAGGAAAACAGCAATATCATTCATGACTGGCGGGCGCCCATCTCCTCCATGTATTATGATTATGAACTGGGTCCGGCACGGTATGAAGCCCCCTCAGGCATAAAAAAGGGAGAGGTAACCCTCAAGCGGCAATACCGCATTCGCAAGGGAAAAATGGAGTTTATGCTGGAAAACTCCATGAACATCCATGACAATATTCTTCAGGAAGAGCTGAGCAAGGCTTCTGATGACAAGATGAAGAATATTGTAGCCACCATTCAGCGGGATCAGAACGCCATCATCCGCAATGAAGATTCCCGGGTGTTGATCATACAGGGGGTGGCCGGTTCGGGAAAAACCTCCATTGCCCTGCACCGTATCGCTTTTTTGCTTTACCGTTTCCGCGAAAACCTCTCATCTGAAGAGATCCTGATCATTTCGCCCAACAAAGTGTTTGCCGACTACATCTCCAACGT
The DNA here is from genome assembly GCA_011390575.1 of Sphingobacteriia bacterium. GTDB lineage: Bacteria > Bacteroidota > Bacteroidia > Bacteroidales > UBA7960 > SKVR01. Next base: position 31,278 of record JAABSE010000035.1, on the reverse strand, counting down.
ATTGCCCGAGTTGGGAGAAGAACGCATCCCTGAAACGGGAATGGAAGAACTGGCCAACCAGGTGCTTGATAATAAATACAAGTTCCAGACCTTTGCAGAACAGGTAGCACAACTGCTGGAAAAACCGGATGAAGGCTTTATTAACCGCATCCAATTCAAAGCCAGTCACGCATTCATGAGCAAACTGGAAGAATATGTAAACCATGTCAACAACAACATGTTCCGGCCCCACGACATCTGGATACGAAAGAATTTTGTTCCTGACTGGTTCATCCGCGAACGCTGGGAGGGATACCACCGGCTTCCCATCATGAAACGATTTGCCGAAATCACAAAGGATATTGAAGAGAACATCCGGTTTTACTACAAATACGACATTGATGCGGAGCAACGTGCTTTCATCAAAAAGCAAGTTACAGGAATGTTCCATTCGGCCAGCATACGGCAACTTTACCGGGAATTCTGGACCTGGCTGGGACGGGAAGACCTTTACCAGCAGGCTGCACGGGGCAGGATGGAATATGCAGATACTTTTCCGCTGATTTACCTGAAAATCCGCCTTGAAGGACACAAGGCATTTGAACAGGTAAAACATTTGCTGGTGGATGAAATGCAGGACTACACGCCCGTGCAGTATGCTGTTTTGTCAAGGCTGTTCCCCTGCAAAAAAACGATCCTGGGCGATGCCGGGCAGTCGGTAAATCCTTACAGCTCGTCCAACGCCGAAGCCATCCGGCGGATTTTCACCGAAGCCGATACGGTGAAATTGCTCAGGAGTTATCGCTCCACCTATGAAATCACACAGTTTGCCCAGCAAATATCCCCGGCAGAAGAGATCATCCCCATCAAAAGGAAGGGGCACAAACCTGAAGTGAAAAACCTGAAGACCACTGCGGCCGAACTGTCCCAAATCAGGGAATGGATAGCCGGTTTTCGCAACAGTGATGAGCACCAGAGCATGGGTATTGTTTGCAAAACGGCCCGGCAGGCTGAAGCCCTGCACAAGAAGCTCAGCGAACAGGGCGAACAGCTCAGCCTGATTACCACCGACAGCAGCGCTTTTGCCCAGGGAGTGGTGGTTACCAATGCGCACACCGTGAAAGGCCTTGAATTTGACCGGGTGATCGTACCCCAGGTCACCAGCACCAACTACAAAACAGAAATGGACAAAGGGATGTTGTATATTGCCTGTACGCGTGCCATGCACCGGTTGTATGTTTGCAGTGGCGGGGAGATGAGTGGGTTTATTCAGTGAAGAGTGAAAAGTGAAGAGTGAAAAATTGCTGAAAGGTCAAAGGTGAAAGGTGAAAGGGCTGGAAGCTCGAAGCTGGAAGCTGGAAGGAACTTTTAATTGTTAATCCGTCAACTTTTAATGAACAGTTAAGCTAATCCAGCGACCGGAACGAAGTAGGGTGAAAGTTCAAAGGTTCCGAAGGATCTTCCAGCTTCCGAAGGAACTGGAAGCATCCGAATGAAATGCAGCTAACTATTTTGTAACTTACATTTTTGTTAGTTACATTTTTGTAACATTTCTTTTTTATAACCCCGGAATTGCGGGAAGAGCTGAATTTTTACCTTCACACTCTAAAATCTACATTCTTAAAACTCACTCGTCTCTTCTCTCTAATACTTTTTTGCCCTTGCGCTGTCATCAGCAGAATGCTGTTAAACTATCTTTTTCTCGCAGCGCCATTTTGTTTTGCAAACCAAAACCCGGGGTTCCGTTCCATAGCCTTTCGGCTATGTTTCTTTACCCCGGGCTATTCATATTTGAGCCCTTGCCTGCACAGCAGTGCGGGCCTACAGAACCTACCATAATTAACAATTAAAAACATCCGGATGCTTCCAGTTCCTGCGGAAGCTGGAAGATCCTGCAGGCCTTTCACCTTTCACCTTTGAGCTTTCAGCTCCTTTTCTCCCTTCCAGCTTTCAGCTTCGAGCTCTCTTTCAGCTTTCACTTTCCACTATTCACTTATAACTCATCACAACTAAAAACATCCGGATGCTTCCAGTTCCTGCGGAAGCTGGAAGATCCTACGGGCCGACACTTTTCTCCTGTCTTCGGTCTTCGGTCTTCGGTCTCTTTTCACTCGTCTCCCGTCGCTATGGATCCTACTGCTTCGTCCAAATCCGGTTGTTCAGATTCAGCTCTTCCACGATGCTCACGGCCAGTTGGATTTCTTCAAAAAACTCTTTCACCAGGCTGAAACGGGTGAGTTTTTTAAAATAGGACGGTTCGAAAAGATTCTTGTTATAGGCAATGGCAACGTACAAAAATGAATTTACAAAGCTGATATAAAGCGGATTGGGATGCTTTTCTTTAAACTCTGTAATGCGTTGCATCAGGGAAGTGCTCAGCACATAGCGGGCTTCGATCTGGTCTTCACCATACACTACAAAATGCTTGTTGAAGTCGGGATCTTCCAGCCTGACATGCTTTTCACGGCGGGCCAGGTTCATCTTGTTGAAAAAACTGGCCAGAAAACCTTTTCCCAAACGGTTAGGCAGTACCACAGTTGAGGTCTGGAAATGCTTGTTGAAGTCTGCGATAAAGAACATCCCCTTGAAGATGGTGTGCCAGGTAGTTTTGGTTCTCCCTTTGCTGTCGGTGGTTGTATTCTTGTATTCGGCTTTTACCTCCGAAAACCAGACCTGGGTTTTATCAATCTTGCCCTGCACCATGTCATCCCCGTTGTATCGGTCCACATTTTTCAGAAATATGCGCGAGCGCTGAAAGCTGTCCGAACCAATATGGTTTTTGGGCTCATAAGTCAAATCCGGGCTGATGAATGTCACAATGCGCTCAACAACCTGTGTTTTGAAATCAGTGTAAAAGGTTTTATCTCTGGCCCACACGGAACCGGCAATAATCCCTCCCACAACAATCAGCACTCCGGCAATGATAAACCATAAGATGTTGCTGTCCTGCCCGTCTGCTTTTCCAAAATTCATGTAAACCACCACCAGCAACAGCAACGCCAGAACGGAAAATAAAACAACCATCATACTCCGTCTCACAATTACTTTTCTCCTTTTATCGAGCAGCCGGAGGTCAGGCATCATCTCTTTTTCAAAAAATGATTCAAATTCATTTAAACTCTTCATGGTATATCATTTTAGATTTTGGGAATTGTTGGGTTTCAGACAGCTCAGCCTGTCGAAGCACGGTTGCTGAGCCTGTCGAAGTACGGTTGCTGAGCCTGTCGAAGCATCACCCAAACAAAGACTTCACATCAACATTCTGTCTTTCCACCTCCGTAATTTCAAACAAGCGCCGGGTTTTGAAATTAAACATCATGGCAAATACATTGGAGGGGAACATCTGGCAGGCATTGTTGTAGTCGGTAACTGCTGAGTTGTAAGCTCTTCGCGCTGCGCTAAGCTGCTCTTCTATTTCGTTGAGGCTGCCCTGGAGCTGGAGGAAATTCTGGTTGGCCTTCAGGTCAGGATAGTTTTCAACAGCGACCATGATCCCTCCCATGGCGCGGGAAATTTTATTATCGAGATCCACTTTTTCATTGTCAGAAAGATTGCCTGACACCGCCTTGGCGCGCATCTCGGTAATATCAGTGAGTGTGCCTCTTTCATGCTCCATGTATTTGGATACGGTGGCCACCAGGTTGGGAATCAAATCATACCGTTTTTTGGCCATGGCGTCGATGCTGGCAAATGCTTTGTCAACGGTATTGCGAAGCCCCACAAGGCGGTTGTATCCCAGGATGACAAAAAGGGCAAAAACCCCTAAAACGATTAACAATACTACACTTCCTTCCATAAATCTATCGGGTTTAAAAGGTTAAATTTTTAAAGAGGATAAATTTAAAGATTTAAGATGGAAAAAACAGAAAAATATCTACTCTTCCTCGTCAAAATAGAGTTTGTAAAAAAACTTCCCGCGGGCATCATCAAAACCTTTCTCGATCATGTTGGGATTGCCATGCACATAAACATGAAAGTTTTTGTCGAGTTTGATAACACTTTTGAAATTCTTCTTCTCTTTCTTAACTGCCGGCTCGGCAATATCAAAGGAATCTTTGGTAAGCATGTTGTTCTGTTCGGCAAATTTTTGCCGGTAATCGCGGTAGGCATCAATCACTTCAGGTTGCTCCAGCACTTCCTGCTCGAAAGTTTCTGCCACGTATTCGGTGTTTTCAGAAAAGTATTGCACCACTTTATCCTTAACCTCCAGCTGCCGGTTGCGCGATACATCATTATCTTCGGTAAGAACGGTATTACAAAAGGTTTTGCAAAGGTTCATAGCAGTTTTCGTCTGGTAGAAGTCATCGTCCCTGGGTGCGACTTTCAGAAACTGATCTTTCCAGAACTGGCTTTCTTCGGCGTTTGTTTTATCAATGATGACCATCTTATAGCCTTCACTTTTTTCTGTATTAAAAATCAGACACCCTTTGTCAAGCTTGTTGATGTTGATCCCATCCTGGTATTCGATATTGCAATCATCTCCACCGGCATACACTTTCAGAAAAGTATCCTTATTTTCCGATTTGAAAATGCCTATTGCATCGGTAAGTTCATCTTCCACCATGCAGTTGTTGAGAAGAACGATGTACAGTTCGCCTGATTTAACCTGCGGATGGTGCGACTTATCGTACAGGTGTTTGGCAATGTTTACTGACTGAAGTTCGAAGCTTTCTCCCGGGGTAAACATTTTCCCCGCATAATGATACATTTCGTTCAGATCCAGATCGGTATCGTGGCGGAAATTATAAAAACCCGGTGTTTTCTTGTGAAAAGGAGATAAGAAGTAGCGGGAAAGAACCTTCTCCAGATCTATATCGTTGAGCGGAAAGGCCGTTTTGGAACATTCCAGCTGTTCGTCGCGCGAAGGATTGCCGATTTTATGGACAATTATTTTATGGATGGTAGCATCAGAAAGGTCAAGCATACATTATATTTCATTGAAGTTAAGGGTAATAGGGCTGTCTTCCCTGAAGTCATAGAGGGTAAGGCGGCGCATTTCATAATAACCACGCCAGTAATTGCGAAGAGCAGCCAGATATCTTTGTTTGGCCCGGTCTTTTTCCTCCAGGGCGATATTGAGTTCCAGAATGTCGATGCGTCCAATGAGATAGCGTTGACGCGATACTTCGTAGCGTTTTTCGGCAATGGTATCGGCTTTGGCGGCAATGAGCAGTTGTCTTTCCAGCATGTTAAACTCCATCACGCGCAGAAATACTTCCTGCTCAAAATCAATCATAGCCTGCTGCATATTGGTATGGACCAGCTCTCGGTTGGATTCGGCCATCCTTACCTTGCCCTTTCCGACTCCCCAGTCAACGATAGGAATCTGCACACCTACACGCAGCTGTTGCTGATCCAGCGGATCTACATACACGTCAGAAAACCTGTCTGCCGTTTGTGTCAAGCCATAGACGGCAAAAAGGTTAGCATTGAAGCGGGTTTCAGACTTAGCGCGGCTCACTTCACTTTCGGCTTCTATCTGCTGCCGTTCAAACGCCAGGATATCCGACCGGTTCTGGCGCGCCTGAACCAGTGCAGCCTCCACTTCAATAAACATGTCGTGCCGGTCTTCAGGAATTACCAGCTGAACATTGTCAACGTTCTCAATCCCCAGATAGGACCTGAACCGAAACAGTGCCGCTTCATAATCGATGCGTGACTGCTCCAGCTGTGCTTCCGAGTTGAGCACATTCAATTCCATCTGCAGCAGTTCATTTTCAGCTATGCGCCCCAGGGAAAAACGACCTTTGGAAATCTGGTAGAGGGTATCGTTGTTATTAAGGTTCAGTGTATTGATCTCGATATTGATTTGTGCCAGTAACAGATCAAAAAACAGGTTGTTGGCTCTCAAAGAAATGGTTTCCAGATCTTCAATATATCTTTTGCGGGCTTCCTCAAAGCGCAAGGGTTCAATCTTGCGCTCCCATTTGTAAGGGTTGTAGGAGAAAATGGGCTGCGTAAACCCAATATTCACCGGTGTAGACAGATAGGACGTACGGTCGCCGGATTCTAAAAAAAGATCTATTCGCTCCAGCCCGGTACTCAGGAACACCTGACCACCTGTAAGACCGATTCTCTGGTTGAGCGAAAGATTGGCCGAAGAAGAAGCCTGGCTTCTTCGCACATACACATCGGTTCCATCTTGCAGGGTAACAGGCTGGATATTGCGAAAAAGGTCGGGCAACGTAGCATCAAGCCTCAATCCCGGCAGATAGCCGGCCTGGAATGAACGATGCTGCCAGTAACTACCCCGGTAGCGATGGCGTGCTGCCAGAGCATCGGGCGATTGCTCGCGGGCAACCATTATTACCTCCTCCAGTGTGAGGTGATGTTGAACGGGAGTCTGTGCATAGGTTGATTGGCAAAGAAGACCGGAGAGCATAATACTCAGCAGGAAGGTAAAAGGTTGCTTCATGATTGTTTATAGGTTTTATCCTGAAAGATATATTCCATATTTATTTCAGGGCGTAAAATTAGCATTTTTGTATAGATGATAACATTCTATTAACGCAAATATTCGTTATAGATTATCAAAAGGTTCACCAAAAGTATAATTTCGTTGAAAACATGAACGTTATGAATAGTTGCAATCAAAAAACCTGTCCACCATCGGGCAGGTTGTCCGTTTTTTTTCTGATGGAAAATACCAGGGAAGCGTTTTCCTGTCGGGCGCCGGTGTTTGTGTAAACGAGGCAGCGTAAAAACATCATTCAACTCATTATTGCCTGATAATGTACTACCGCACACCCTGCCCACTAATGGACACTTTTTAAAACTTTCAAATTTGCTATTAGCCTGTATATCTGAGATGTAAAAGGCGTGGATCAGGTTTTGTCCCATGGTGGGAAAAGTATTAACAATGGACAGAACCTTACCCGGAGAAGTACTCAGAAAACGTAAAATCAGATTCGTAATGGGTCTGATATTGACAGCCGGCATATTGGCCGCCCTTACCATGTTTATAAGAAACCTGACTGTGGGAAGTGTGCATCTCGATAGTGTGATGACTGCAAAGGTAGATGAAGGAGAGATGATGGTTACGTTTGCTGCCTCGGGCAAAGTAGTGCCCCTTTATGAAGAAGCAGTAATAAGTCCGGTTTCGAGCCGAATCCTCAGAATAATGTGTCAGCCCGGCCAACGGGTGGAAAAAGGGAATAAGCTGCTTGAAATTGACATTGACAGCCAGCAGTTTGAATATGACAGGTTAAAGTCAGAATTTGAACAAACCCGCAACCATCACAAAAGACTGGAAATCGATATTCTGAAAAAAGAAACGCAAGCACGGCTCAATCATCAGCTGCTGATTAAAAAGATTGAATCGCTGCGTGTTGAACACGAACATGAGCAATACCTACTTTCCATAGGAGGCAGCTCAGCCGACCGGGTGACCAAACTCAAAACAGAACTTTCCAACGCCGAACTGGAACTGGAGAATTCTAACCAGCAGCTTGCCTACAGCGAAGACATTACAGCTCTGGAGCTGCAATCCCTGGAGCTCGACCTGAACATTCATGGCAATCGCCTCAAGGAGATGGAAACCCTTCTGACGCGGGCACGTCTGGAAGCCCCGGTATCGGGTACCGTATCTTTTTTGCTCAACCAACCCGGGGCTTCGGTATCACCCGGCGAGGTGGTAGCCAGGATATCTGACCTTTCTTCCTACCAGGTAGAAGCAGTGGTAGGCGATAGCTATGCCGACCAGTTGCTGGTAGGACAGGAGGTGTTTGTAAGACTGGGCAGGGACGAACTCAAAGGGCAGGTTGCCCATATCGCTCCCTCGGTGCAGGATGGTGTGCTCAACTTTGGTATTTTGCTCAATGAGCCATCCCACCCCAAGCTTCGTCCCAACATGAAAGCCGAAATCAGAGTAGTGGTTCAGCATGTAGAAAACGCACTTCGGATAAAAATTGGTGAATTTTACAAGGGACCCGGGCAATACGATCTTTTTGTGGTTAATGGCACAACCGCCCAAAAACGCCAGGTCAGGCTGGGTGGAGCCAGCTTCAGCCACATTGAGGTGATAAGTGGACTGAACCCCAACGAAATGGTCATTACATCAGACCTGAACAACTATAACGCAGTAGACAAAATAGGGGTGAAAGGAAATTAGGATCAGGCAACCAGGAATCGGGCGTTCGATAGCAACAGTAAATCATAAGCACTTCGTTCAGAATACCATATACAATCTAAATAACAAATACAGATTCAACATAATAAAAATAACCATGATTCAACTCAAAGAAATTCAAAAAGTATACCGCACCAAAACGGTAGAAACCATCGCCCTGGAAAATGTAAACCTGGAAATCGGCCGGGGAGAATTTGTTTCGGTGATGGGCCCTTCGGGCTGCGGGAAAAGCACCCTGCTGAATATCATTGGCCTGCTCGACAAGCCCAGCCAGGGAGAAGTGTCCTTTCAGGATAAAAACACCCGGCAATTGTCAGACAAAGAGGCTGCCCGCATGCGCAACCAGAATATCGGGTTTATCTTTCAGAGCTTTCACCTTATCAATGCCCTGAATGTTTTTGACAACGTCAGCATGCCGCTGTTATACAGCCGTATGACCGCGTCAGAGCGAAAAACCCGCACACAGGAGGTTCTTGAAATGGTTGGCTTGTCGCACCGCATGCGGCATTTTCCGGCTGAGCTTTCCGGGGGGCAGTCGCAAAGGGTTGCCATCGCCCGTGCCATTGCAGGAAATCCCGGCTTGCTGCTGGCGGATGAGCCCACCGGTAACCTGGACAGTAAAAACGGAGAGGATATTATGGAAATGCTCGAGCACCTCAACAAAAATCACCAAACTACCGTGGTGATGGTCACCCACGATGAACAGCTGGCCCGGCAGACCCCGCGCATCATACGCTTTTTCGACGGACGGCAGGTTTCCTGAGAATGGCCGGAGAAAATGATTGAGAGCCTGAAATACGGGTGCGAAAAGTCATCCGGGACAGGAGTACCCCAATCACCGGTATCGAAACCCGGTCCCGGTACCACAAAAAATAATCCAACGTGGATTACATAACCTTGAATAACAGTAGTGTATAAAAATATATTCGAATGAATACAACCTATTTTAAAATGGCCCTGCAAATGCTCAAGAGCAACCCCTTCTTCTCGGCATTGAGCATTACGGCCATAGCTATAACAGTAATGATAGTGCTGATTATCAGCATGCAGCATGAGATGGTGATGGCTCCGGGTGCAGCGGAGGTAAACCTCGACCGCACTGTGTTCCTGAGCCGGGGTATCCTTAAAGACACCGACACCGGTGGGCAGTATAACAGTTACCTGGGCAACGACATGGTGTCTCACCTAAAGAAAGAGTTGAATACACCCGTAGCCATTTCGCAATGGGCGGAGACGGAATGGAATTTTGTTAGTGTCCATGGCGTTACACCTTCAAAGCTGATTTATACCGATGCCGGTTACTGGAGGATAAACAACTATAACTTTGTTTCCGGGCGGCCCTTTACCCAGGAAGAAGTGGATAATGGTTCGGAAGTGGTTGTCATAGCTCAATCCATTGCCCGGAAAGAATTTGCAAATGAAGATGCCCTGGGGCGCAGCATTGAACTCCTTGGCCGCCCCTTCCGGATCATTGGTGTGGTAAGCGATGTATCGTCGGTACGCAGATATTCGCATGGAGACCTCTGGATTCCTTTTACCCTCAACAAACAGGAAAACTTTGCAGATTTTCTGGGTTCGTACAAGCTGATGCTGATGGGTGAAAGCAGTAAGGATGTAAATGCCATGAAACAGGAGGTGCAAACGGTGATTCGCAATTTTTCCCTATCCCTTCCCGAACACAATGAACTCATTGTACCGGGACCCGACACCGCCTTCGAAGATTATTTCAGGAGCTGGCAAAATACGGGCGAAGTGGGGTTCTCTTCCTCGTGGCTGCAAATCTTTTTGCGCATGCTGGGCATCATGCTTATCCCAGCCCTGAACCTTGTTGCCATCAACCTTACATGGATTGGCGAACGTGCCCGCGAAATAGGGCTGCGCAAAGCATTTGGGGCCACCCGCCTCACCCTTATCAGGCAACTGCTGGCCGAAAACACCCTCATCACCGCTATCGGAGCCTCGGTGGGGTTTGTATTGACAATTGTGGTGGCGCACCTTTTCTCCGGGCTGCTCTTTCGCGGCCAGTGGGAACAAGCAGCCAATTTTGTGGAAATATCTGTTTCGTGGCTCCCGTTTCTGGTTACCATCATTTCCGTTTTTGTCCTTAGTATTTTGTCAGGGCTGATTCCTGCTATCCGGATCAGCCAGACCCAACCCGCAGCAGTCCTGAAAGGAGGTGCATTATGATATTTAATATTTTTAAAGTAATCTGGAACCGCAAAAGCAAAAACACTTTTATTGCCATTGAGATGTTTGTATTGTTTATTCTCGTTTTTGGCAGTGGTTATTTTCTGGCGGAGAAAATCAATGTCTACCTTATCCCCGACAACTACGAAACCCATAACCGCATCATGTTGCAGATGGTTTCCAATACGGCCGGGCAGGAACGATACCTGGAAGACATGGAGAAATTGTCCCGAAATCTATCCTTTTTGCCAGGAGTGAAAATGGTGGGAAAGGCCGTAGACGGCCCCCTGGTAGATGCATATACTTCTTCACGCATTAAAGCCGATAGTATTGAAACCCATGCCCAGTTCAGGGGTGCAGATGTAAACCTGAACGAAGTGCTTGGATTTCAAATGGCAGAAGGCAGTTGGTATAAACAGGAAGAGATCAATCTGTACGTTTCTGTATTTCCTTTTTCTGAGAGCAGTGAGGGTATGGCTATAGAAAATATTTATGCTCCCATTGTTATCAACAGATTGCTTGCGGAGAAACTTTTTGGGGATAATCCCGCCACCGGGAAAATTGTCATTGCCAGGGATCGCAGCTGCCGGGTAACCGGGGTGGTGGAACCTGTTAAACGGTTTTCGTTCGAAAAACCGGAGCCCACAATTTTTTTTCCAACTGAATGGCCCCTGAAATCAAGAAGAATAGAACTGTATCTGCATGTGAATGATCCCCGCCAGCCTGGTTTGATGGAGCAAATCAGCCACCGCATTTTTACTACAGTAGACAAGGAAACCTGGAGCATCAGCACCCTGGCTTCTATGGAAGCAAGAAAGAATCGCAACCTTGAACGGGAAAGGGTTGATTTGGTGCTGATTATTTTCCTGGCTTTATTCCTGCTGTTCACGGCTCTGCTTGGGCTAACAGGTATTTTCAGCTACAACATCAACAAACGCAAACCCGAGATGGGGGTATTGCTGGCAGTGGGTTCTACACAACACGCACTGCAATGGCGGCTGGTGATGGAAATGGTATTTGTAAGCCTGCTGGGAATCGTTCCGGCCATTTTCATCCTGGCACAAATTCCACTTTTAAAAGTATTTCCCATGGACTCCGTTTTCTATTACCAGGCACTGCTGGGAATATTTTTATTTATTGTGGCCATGGTGATTCTTTTTGCCTGGTATCCTGCCATGAAGGCATCCCGGATGGAACCGGCACAGGCACTAAAGGAGGAATAAGCGGCGGCAGGTTCCCTTCCCCGCTTCCCCGGCCTGACAATATCTTCATTTTTTTAACCAACATACCCTTATGTTCCTTAAATTTGAATCTTCATGGGATCCCGTACAGAAAAAATTAACCCGATGCAATATAAAATCCTGGTAGTAGATGATGATGCTGCGGTACGCACCTCGCTTGAAATGCTTCTGCGCAGAGCGGGCTATGTGTGCGAGGTTGCTGCTAATCCGCAGGAAGCACTGAACAGCATACGCACCGGAAAAATAAGTGCTGCTTTGCTCGACATGAATTATGCTCTCGAGACTTCTGGCGAAGAGGGTCTTGAGTTACTTCAAAAAATAAAAATCCTTCAACCGCTCTTACCCGTGATCCTCATTTCGGGATGGGGCAGCATAGAACTGGCCGTGAAAGGAATGCGCCTGGGTGCTTTCAGCTTCGTTTCCAAACCCTGGAACAACGAATCCCTGCTTTCCACCCTGCAGGCTGCTTTGGCATTAAGTCAGCCGGATGACACGGAGGAGTCGGGTAGGAAAGACCTCAACTACCGTTTCGATTTTGATGAAATTATTGGAGAATCACCCCGCCTGGTTAAAGTTTTGCAAACCCTGGGTCGTATTGCCGGCAACGATGCCCCGGTGCTTGTGACGGGCGAAAGTGGTACCGGGAAGGAACTGGTTGCCGAAGCCATCCACCGCAACAGCAACCGCAAACAAGGAGCTTTTGTAAAAGTAAACCTGGGCGGTATCTCCAGCTCCTTGTTCGAAAGTGAAATGTTTGGCCATCGCAAAGGGGCCTTTACCGATGCATATACCGACCGGGTAGGACGTTTCGAACTGGCCCGTGGAGGAACCATTTTTCTGGACGAAATTGCCGAACTCGATCCCGCCTGCCAGGTGAAACTGCTACGGGTGTTGCAGGAAAAAACCTATGAAGTGCTGGGCGACAGTACCCCACGGCAGGCCGATGTGCGGGTTATTTGTGCCACCAATCGTAACCTGAGGCAGATGGTTGAAAAAGGACTCTTTCGCGAGGATCTGTTTTATCGCATCAATGTAATTTCTCTCGAACTTCCTCCTTTGCGCGAACGACCAACCGATATTCCCGTTCTTGCCAGGCATTTTTCCCTGCAACTCACCCGCAGTCAGCAGCTTCCGGTAGTGCATTTTTCTTCTGAGGTGATGAAATGGCTCAAAGGGCTCCCTTTTCCCGGAAACATCAGGGAATTGAAAAACCTGATAGAGCGTGTAATCCTGGTTTCAGGAAAACAAACCCTTGATGTGGCAGACTTTACAGAGCAATACCAGGGTGCGCCGCTTTCAGCCCATACCAATCCGCTCGATTCGCCCGGCATGCTCACCCTGGAACAGATGGAAAAGCTCATGATTGAAAAGGCAATCAAAGCGTTTAACAACAATATTGCCAGGGTGGCCCGCTCATTGGGCTTAAGTCGCGGGGCGTTGTACCGCAGAATGGAGAAATATAATATTCCTTATGAGTCTGAAAGCTAAATTCTGGATATGGGCTGTACCCATCTACCTTCTTTTGGGGTTTGGGGCATGGCAGCTACTGGCTGTCAACAAGTGGTATTTTTTGGCTGCTGAAGGCGGTATTTTGCTTTCTCTCTTTGTGTTTTTCTGGTTTCAGCGGTCGTTGCTGGCACCCATCAAAGCCATATCTGAAGGGGCAAAACTACTCGAAGAGCAGGACTTTACCACACGCCTGGTGCCGGTAGGACAAAAAGAAATTGACACCCTCACCCATGTCTACAACCGAATGGTGGATGCCTTGCGCCAGGAGCGGCTGCAGCAGGAAGAGACCCACTTCTTCCTGCACAAACTCATCCATGCGTCTCCCCAGGGCATCCTCATCCTCGATTTCGACGAAAAAATCACAGAAGCCAATCCGGCTGCCCTGCTGCTTTTTGGCCTTACAGAAAATACGATTAAAGGGATGCACCTTTCTGAACTGCCCGATGGCTGGGCTAAAATTCTTAGCGAATTAGAACCCCATCAGCGCATCATAGCAAGAATGGACGGCGGCAGAAGCTATCGGATAGAAAGAGCCGGTTTTTCCGACAGGGGGTTCAGCCGGCCATTCATCACACTCGAAGAACAAACCCGCGAAATCATGGCCCTGGAGAGGCAGTCCTATGAAAAGGTCATCCGGATGATGTCGCACGAGATAAACAATTCGGCAGGAGCCGTAAATTCGCTGTTGTCGTCACTGCTGGCTTATGCCGATGATTTGCCCCCCGCAGAAAGAGCAGACTACCTCTCTGCCCTGAATGTCTCCATTACCCGCAACGAACATCTGTCTGCCTTTATGTCGAACCTGGCCAATGTGGTGAAACTGCCTCCCCCGCGGCCTGTTTCTACAGATATGCATGACCTTGCCAGGGGAGTACTCAGGCTGATGGAACCCCGATTCCGGGAAGCCCGGATTGAGTTGGTTCAACAACTGGATGGTACTCCTCTTTTCGTGGAGGCCGATCCAGTGCAAATGGAACAGGTGCTGGTGAATATCCTGAAAAATGCCATGGAAGCCATCCATGGAAAAGGCATCATTGAAATACAACTCGTCCATGAGCCCCCGGCCATCTTCATCCGCAACAATGGCGAACCCATTACTGAAGAAACCCGCAGGAGGCTTTTCACCCCCTTCTTCTCCACCAAAAAACACGGACAAGGTGTTGGATTAACCCTTGTCCGCGAGGTGTTGAGCAATCATGGCTTCCGGTTCCGCCTCCAAACAAAGGCCGATGGGTTTACAGAGTTCATGATAGCTTTTTGAACCGGGCTCCCGATTCCTAAAACTCCACCCTGTAACTAATATTCGGCAGCATGATGCCATTGAAATCGGTTTGGATGGTTTCGCTTTCCAGGTTGTAGTAATGATTCGAAAATTCCTGTGTTTTGGTAACGTTGAGCATTTGCAGTGACCAGACGGAAGCATACTGAGGCCTGTTTCTACGGTAGGAAACCGTAAAAGAAATGATAGGCATGTCATCATACTTTTTTGCGAAAGCCAGTTCCCCGTTGGTTTCGCCATAAATGGCGTCGCGGGCTGCAAGCGAAGCGTTATAATCAATGGGTTCCATCCGGTTGCCTCCCATGTAATTGATGCGCAGATTCACGCTGAGCATATTGTTTTTGTGGCTTCCCATCAACCATTCTTTTCCTATAAGGGCATTGAGAACATAATTCTTGTTGAAGCGGGTGTTACGCTCAATGTTGTCAGCTGCGGTGTATTTGGAATCAAAAACTGAGGCGGTAACCAAAAAGTACATCCCTTTGTGCAGAAAACGCTCCAGCGTAAAATCAACGCCAATGTTTCTCCCTTTTCCTTCACTTACCAGCACATGCCTGAAAAAAATATTCTCATCTGTATTGATGGTGGAAATGTAGCTGTCAGGAGCCACCGGCACCTTCGTCAGGTGCTGGTAATAAGGTTCGATGCTCATACGCATGTGCTCCCCCAGTTTTACGTCCCAGGCCAGTACATAATGAGTTGAGCGCATCAAATCCAGGTCTTTGTTGGTCTGGGTGCCATTTTGCTCAACAAAATACACCGGAAGATCCTCCAACCGGCTGTGCATGCCATACCCCAGTGCTAAACTGTGATTTGCGTTGATCTCGTATTTCAGTCCGGCGCGGGGTTCAATAGCATAGTTCTGGTTGAGCAGGAAATATTGTGCATGCAACCCTGCATTCAGTGTCAGCCCGGTGGCAAGGGTTATCTTCGACTGAGAGAAGAGCTGCAGCAGGCCCGAACTACCGTTTTCTTTCATGATGCGCTCGGGAGCAGCCCCTTCATCAACCGATTGTTCGATGTCGATGGCATAAGCCAGGTGGCTGAAGTAAAAGCCTGTTTTGTTGGTATGTCTTTCACCAAAGCTGTGATTGATGGCAGACTGCAACCCGTATCTCCAGCTGTGGTTGACAGCCCCCGACTGGGGAAAACGCTCCAAATCGTAACCCATTCGCTGCTCGGCATGATCCAGTCCGTTGCCTGAGGCCGACAGGGTAGAACTGATAAAGGTTTTGCTTCCTGTTACCCATTTGTGCGACAAACCTGACGCAAACATATACAGGGAAGTTTGGGAATCGTCGCGGTCGAAGTCCGATTGCCATTGATCCATGTCAGCGGCTTTCATCTCCTGTCTGTCAAGGGCGCCGATGCCCCAGAAAGAGAATGTACCGGCCTTTTGGGTGGGCAGACTGGTATTGAACGAAAAATCCTGGTATTTGATCAAGCCGGCATCTTCGGGCAACAAGGGCGAGATAAGGCCCAGGGCAGAGTAGCGGTAATTCATCAGGTAGGTAGCCTTTTTTCCTTCCACAAAAGGCCCTTCGGCAGCCAGATCAATTCCCAGCACACCAGCCTGCATGGTGAATTCGCGACTTGACGGGTTTCCTGTGCGAAGCCTGATGTCAAATACTCCCGAGGAGGCATTTCCGTATTCTGCAGGGAAAGCCCCTGTAAAGAAGTCGCTGTTTCCCATCATCTGGCTGCTCAGCGCGGTTAATACGCCTCCTCCTACAACGGTGAGGTTGGCAAAATGGTTGGGGTTGGGCACTTCCACTCCTTCAATACGCCACAGCAAGCCTCCCGGACTATTGCCCCTGACAGAAATTCCATTGCTGGTGACATTGGGTGTGGCCACACCTGCAAAAGCCGATGCCAGGCGGGCCGGGTCGTCCATCCCTCCCGCATAACGGTTGGTTTCTTCAACGGTAAACTGGCGGCTGCTCAGGGTAGTCATCGAATTTAAGGGCACATCCTTGTTTACACGTACCACTACTTCGCCCAGATCCACCGAATGGCGGATCAGTTCAATATTGAGCACAATTTCTCTGCCGGTACTCACCAGCAGTTCACTCACAATAAAGCTTTCATAGCCCACCATACTGATTTGGAGGTTGTGCCTGCCTACGGGAACATCCTTCAACACGAAGTTTCCATCCAGATCGCTCACGGTGCCCATCAGGGGCTCTGAATCTTTTATGACAATCGTTGCGCCCGGAAGCCCCTCACGGCTTATCTTATCGTGTACACTGCCTCTGAGGGTTTGTGTGTGTTGTTGCGCTACGGCTGAAAACAGGACTGTTGTCAGACAAAAAACGAATAGTGTAATCTTTTTAATCATTGGGTTTTGCATCTTTAGGGTTTGTTATTTAATTGTGGGTTGTGCAGGTTTCGCTTAAGCTTTCGGGCTGGCCCAAAAAGCTACGAGACTGCGGCAAAATTCAATCATTCACTTTTTCCTTTTTGGAAAATTGAAAATGAAGATGCAAAAGTGGGGGAATAAAAAAGGAAGTGCGCTCAAACGTATAAGTCTGGACAAAAAAGGGGTGCAATCCTGCAGGATTAGACGTCTAAAAAGCTGATTATCTAAGCATTTAGCTCACTAAGATATTGAGAGGGAGTTTTGTCAGTATGCTTCTTAAAAACCATATTGAAGGCAGATTTTGAGTTAAATCCTGCATCCAGGGCAAGGGCAAGAATGTTGAAATGTTTCATAAGAGGGTCAGAGGCCAGATTTTTAAACTCTTCTACCCTGTATTTATTCACGAAATCATGAAAATTTACTCCTTCGAATTGGTTGATAACCTGCGAAAGATGATTGGCCGATAAGCCTAAAGACTGAGCCAGGTTGCCCAGGGTCAGTTTGGGTTCGAGATAAGGCTTTTGTTCCTTCATATATTGCAGCAGCGCCCGATGAGATGCAGCCGCAGTGTCACTGTCCAGTCCCGATTTTTTATATTCGCCCGGCGCCCTGGGTTCAACAATCCGGATATTTTCCTTCCCGGGATTATCGCTGAAAATATCCTGATGCCTGATACCGGAATACCCCAGTCCGAAAATAAAAAGGACAATCATAAGATAAAAAACCAGATCGACATTAAATCCAAATTCATATCCCATACCCTCGCGCAGCAGGGTTACCACGGCCACAACCAGAAAGATCAGCCCAATCCACCAAATGCTGTATTTCAGCCAATTGAGACTAATGCGATCGTTGTAAGAGAAGTTGGCATCAACAAGCCTCCGGTAATTCCCCAGCAGTCTGTAAGCCATCACAGGATAAGTAATGCCCGAAACTACAAAAGCCACCAGTACCAGGTTGGTAAAAAGGGCAAAGTCATCCATTGCACCCATGTCCAGGAGTGCTTTTTCCTCGGCAGAATAGAAGAAATAAAACCTCGACAAATAAATATAGACCAGTGCAGCGGGGGCAAAGTGCAGATAATTGCGGTATCGGATGCGGCTTTGGGGACGCAGCGAAAAAAGGGTGTACAGGTACAAAAGGGGTCCATGCAACAGGGGAAAGGGTGCACCAACACCTACCAGGTGTGGATAACGAATCCAGAAGCCGAGGGAATATAAATAATAGTTGAGCAAATGCAAGCCCATGACAAGCATCCAGAAAGCAAGAATTTTATCAGGCAGACTTTTGCCTTTTTTGCGGAGCAAAAGTAAAAAAAGAAAAAACGAAAGAAATATTCCTATGATAAATACAGCATCCATGGGGTCACCTTATGGGCTGCAAAATAAAACAAATAAACTTAACACAAGAAAAAAATGTGTGCTTGTTTTTAACTCAATCCTGCCCGGGAACAAGTGGGTTCTTTATCAGCAGGAATCCTTTTTCTGCATTTTCAGGTTCTTTGATAAGCAGTGAACCCTGGAAGGAGGGGGTAAATACAGGAATCTGCCCGGGAGCATCTTGGGATTGCAGTTTTTGCTCATTGATTAAAGTCTCTTTGTCAAAATCGAGCGTATCCATGGGTTGAAACAACTGATACTGCTCATAATCAATCAGTGGAGCAGGTGCTGCCTGAAAAAGAATAACCACCTTATCATCTTCTTTTTCATTCTTACCGGTATGATTTTCGGCAAACGTGTTTTTCGCCGGAAAAATCAGGAGTAAAATGGCTGTTAACAAGGTAAAAGCGTGCATATGATTCGGATTTTAAAGCAAACAGATGATGTACTCCCCCTCTTTCTCTGCCTTGGTAAAGTTAAAACAATCGTAACGAAGAGATTAAAAACAAAATTAAAAAAAATACATTGGGATCCGGCAAAATTTGCGAATTCAGATTTGCTAAAGAGTAAGATGGAGTTCGTTTTTGGTAAAGGGTCTGGGGCGACGCCCCATGGGAATCGGTTGTTTGACAGGAGTTGCCATTCTCAATGATTTATCATACTGTTAATAAGCACCAAAAGCCCTGGTAAGGGGGGAATTATGATAGTTAATGGTTATCACGCATAAAACCGATGCCGGAAAAAAATCGCTTTCAAGAACCACTTTTGTTGTCGGCGCATTGAAACAATCCTTGATTGAAAAAACACCCAAAGGAAAGGCAGAAAAAGCAATAGAGCTTCACTCAAGAATGTAAGTTGCTTTTTCGTTTTAAATGCAGTTTAAAACAATATTTTTATTACATTTGCATCACTATCCTACATCATTCCTTAACAACACTATTTTTCAAAACATTATGGCAAAAAATAAAAATACCGAACAGAAAATATTTGATGCTGCCACCGAATTATTCATAGAGAAGGGGGTGGATCGCACCAGTGTAAGAGACATAGCTTCCAAAGCCGGAATTAATCTTGCTTTGATGAACTATTACTTCAGGAGCAAGGAAAATCTTTTTGATGCGATATTTACCAACCTGGTAAAAAAGAACACCAAAGATCTGGTTAAAATCCTGGATTCTGACCTTGAACTTGACGAAAAAATCAAACAGTATGTGGCGGCTTATATCGATATCCTGCTGAAAAACCCGCTCCTGGTTTCTTTCTTTATGGCCATTCTGCATCGCAGCAGAGAGAAAATAACAGAGATGGAAGTAGTAAGCCTGCTGTATGGCAGAGATAAGTTTACCCAGCAAATCATCGATGAAGGGAAAAAGGGAAATATCCGCAGAACGGACCCCACGCACTTTTATGTGGACATGATCAGTATGATTACTTTCCCCTTTGCCATCAGACCGATGATCATGGATAAAAATGAGCTGAACGATGAAGAGTTTATTGCCTTTATTCATGAGCGCAAACAGCATATTACTGAAATGCTGTTGAAGTCGATAAAGCCTTGTTAACAGAGATAGTATTAATTAAAAAATCCCACCAGAATTAAAAAGCTGGTGGGATTTTTTTGTTTCTAACAGCCACATTTCTTTTCGTGCATAAAAGGATACCGAAAATCGGTAGCGGGCATGAACGTTTCCTTGATGGCACGCGGGCTTATCCAGCGCAGCAGGTTGAGGTAACTACCTGCCTTGTCGTTGGTTCCTGATTGTCGTGAACCACCGAAGGGCTGCTGCCCTACCACGGCCCCCGTGGGTTTGTCATTCATGTAAAAGTTTCCGGCGGCATAGCGCAGGATCTGACAAGCCTTGACAGTAGCATACCGGTCCTGGGAGAAAATAGCCCCTGTTAATCCATACGGTGAAGTTTCGTTGCACAACTCCAGGGTCTTTTCAAAATCTTCATCTTTATAAACATACACGGTAAGCACCGGGCCAAAGATTTCTTCTTCCATGGTGACAAATTGGGGATTGGTCGTCAGGATAACCGTGGGATCGATGAAGTATCCTACAGAATCATCGTATGTACCCCCAGTAACAATTTCTGCTTCCGGAGAAGCCTTTGCTTTTTCGATATAGCCTGTGATGCTTTTGAATGCTTTTTGATCAATAACCGCATTAACGAAGTTGCAGAAATCCTTCACATCTCCTTTTTTGATCATACGCATGTTGGCTTCAATCTTGCTTCTGATATCGGGCCAGAGAGATTCGGGGATATAGGCTCTTGAGGCAGCAGAACATTTTTGCCCCTGGTATTCAAAGGCTCCACGCACCAGTGCAGTAGCAACTTCCTTCACTTTGGCCGAAGGATGAACAAACACAAAGTCTTTTCCTCCGGTTTCTCCTACTACGCGGGGATAGGAACGATAGTTTTCAATGTTGTTGGCTACCGTCTTCCATAAGTGGTTGAAGGTATTGTTGCTGCCGGTAAAGTGAATTCCTGCCAGGTCTTTATGATTCATAACAATATCGCCGATGGTTGCTCCCTGCCCGGGGATAAAGTTGATTACTCCATCAGGCATTCCGGCCTCCTGATAGATCTTCATCAGGTGGTAATTGGAGAGAAGAGCGGTAGTTGCCGGCTTCCATAAAACGGTGTTGCCTAAAATAACCGGCGCCAGAGCAAGGTTGGAAGCAATGGCCGTAAAATTGAAAGGCGTAACAGCAAAGACAAAACCTTCCAGCGGGCGGTATTCAATCCGGTTAAGATTCCCAATTTCACTATGAGGCTGATCGTTGTAAATTTCAGACACATAATGGGCATTGAAACGGATGAAGTCAACGGTTTCGCAAACGGCATCAATCTCCGACTGAAATGCATTTTTCCCCTGCCCTATCATAGTGGCAGCATTGATAACGTTGCGATATTTTTTGCTGATAAGTTCTGCCACTTTCAAAACAATAGAAACTCTCTCAACCCACGACATGACCGCCCATTGCTTATGGGCTTCCAGTGCGGCATCAATGGCCATCTGCACCTCTTTTTCCCCGGCTTTGTGGTAGGTAGCGACTACGTTTTGATGGTTGTGCGGGCTTACTACCTTGCCCAAATTACCGGTTTTTACTTCTTTTCCGCCGATAATAAGAGGAATTTCTATCTGGGTACTGCTCTGTCTCTCAAGTTCTTTTTCGAGAGCAATTCTTTCAGGCGTACCTTCGGTGTAGGGATATACCGGCTCATTCTGAGGACGGGAAAAATAAAATTGCGCATTGTTCATAATATCAACAGCTTTTAAATTTGATAATAAAGGGTGACTTTCGCATAAAACAACACCCGAAACCTTAGCAAAAGATTTCAGGTGAATCTATGTGTTAGTACGAAAACAAATAATAATCAGAAAGGTTTACCCCTGCAAGCTATTTAATTCATCCTTATGATTTACTGGTAATTAGGAATGTATCCGATTATCAATCCGGACCGTTAAAGCCTTACATCAACCCCTATGCGAAAAATGGGATTTTGGTAATACACCACACTGCTGCTATTTAAATTATATAACAGCATAAGATTGAGGTGAGTTCTGCCCCCCAGAAAAGCGCGGTAGCCCCCACCCACAAAGTAGTTGTATTCCCAGAACCGGCTGTCTCTGTCAGGGTCGGTTCTGAACCCCATCTGCGAATCAAGGTTCAGTGCTTCAAACTCAACATGGGCAAAAAGCTGGGGTAGTATACGGTAGCGTGCAAAGGCACTTCCACCGTATATGTGAGAAACCGCGGTAAAGCCTGACTGATTGGCCCAGCCCGAATCACGGTAATATTGATAAGTAAGCCCGATACCAGGTGAAAGCCGGTTGGTGAGCCGGTAACCGATAATGGGCGAAACATTGACCATGGTGTTGATATTGCTAATCTGCAACCCAATGTTGCCTCCCAGGAAAATTCGTTCCCGGGTAGGCAAATCCTTTACATCCTCTTCTTCCTCCTGTGCTATAAGGATTTGAGAAAACAAAAGAATCTGTAACAACAGCAAACTAAAAATTATCTTTTTCATGAACAGCAGTATTTTTTGTTAACAGTAAACGCAACTCTTTGAACATCAAATATAATACCAATGTTCATGCAAAAAGAGGGTTTCCTGAGCATTTCTGAATTTGTTGTTCGCTATGTCAGATGAGATTAACTGATGACAGACCTCTTACTGCGTTCGGGGCAACAGGCAGTTGTGTTCAGCAACGTGGGGGTTGAGGGCTCCTAATACAGGAAATACCTTGTGGCAACTTCCAAAAACCCGGGAAGTTCCCTGGTCCAAAGGTCGAGAATATCTTCCACCATGAAATTTTCCTCAAAAGCTTTTCTCACTTTGTCGGTACCGCATACTTTGTCAAACATATCCAACCTCTCGGGTGCCAGCTCAAAAATGTTGTACTCAGGGTGCAACTTATGCATTTCCTGGATTACATAAAACTGAATCAGGGAAAGAGGTGCTTCTTTCAAATCAAAAAGGTGCACCTGCACGCCCCGCATCCTTTTATCCTTCATATTGGTATAATAGGGGCGAAAATGGATGGGGCGGAAAATCACACCGGGAATCTCCAGTTCATTGAGGTTATCGGCCAGCAGCTCTGCATCTTCCACCCATTCGGTACCAAAAACCTGGAAAGGCAGGGTAAAACCCACACCAATATTCACCGTGTACAGTTCACCCAGGATTCCTGAAACAGGATAAAAATAAGCAGAATGGGCATGGGGAATGTGGGGAGAAGACATCACCCATGGGAGACCGGTTTCTTCGAAGGTCATGTTTCTGTTCCAGCCTTCCATCTTTATTACCGTAAGTTCCGCTCTAACATCGTCTTTCAGCATTCTTTCATCGTTGAGCCATCCTGCCAGTTCGCCCACAGTAAACCCATGCACGTAGGAAACCGGGAACTGACTCACGAAAGAAATGAATTCTGGTTCTACCAATGGACCTTCAAACTTATTGCCGGTGAGTGGGTTAGGACGATCCAATACCACAAATTCCACGTCATTTTCTGCAGCAGCCTCCATGGCGAGCGCCAATGTGCTGATGTATGTGTAGGAGCGCGAACCAATGTCCTGGATATCATACACCAGTACATCCACCCCTTTGAGCATTTCCGCAGTGGGCTTGCGGGTAGTACCATACAGACTGAACATAGAAACCCCGGTACGTGGATCAAGTTGGTTTTCAATGTACTCCCCGGCAGGATAATCGCCACGTACACCGTGCTCCGGGCCATACAAGGCTACCAACTCTACCCCCTCGGCTGCCGCCAGAATATCGATGGTGGAACGAAGCTGACTGTCAACTCCTGTAGGATTGGTAATCAGGCCCACTTTTTTGCCCTTGAGTATTTCAAAGTTTTGATCGCGCAATACTTCGATACCGGTTTTCACCTGTCCTGTTGCCTGAATAATTGTCATAGCCATTATTATCAGTACGATTTGAATTCTTTTTGTATTCATTGTAGCCAGATTTTATGTTGATACTATTTTGGGAATAACCTACCTTTGAAGGGGTGTTTTTAAATTTTTGACACTACTACTAATAGTAGAAAATACTATATTTTGATAATTAATTTGATTAAAAAAGTTTGTCCGAAGACGGAAGACCGAAGACGGAAGAGAATCCACTTCGGTCTTCTGTCTCCGGTCTTCTGTCTATACCAATTGAATCAATGCAACTCGAATTTCTTTCCACAAAAAGTGCAGTTGAACTAAATTTTTAAAGAACAAAAATAGTAAATTTAAACATTGAACAAACCCTTTCAGTCAATTTTAACCTTCACAAGATTCGCCATGAAAAAAACGTACCTTACTTGTCTCCTTCTTTTTTTATTTATCACTTTATTTTCAGCATGCAGCCAGGCAGATGAACAGCCTCTTCGTTTTGCTTTTCTTACGGACATCCATGTGCAGCCCGGAGCGGAAAGTTCCGAACAGCTGAAACTGCTGGTAGAAGAAGTGAACGCATCGAACCTGGACTTAGTAATAATATCGGGTGACCTGAGCAACAGAGGAGCATTCGAAGAACTTATCAACGTAAAAAACATCCTTAACCAACTTACCATCCCTTACTACGTGGTCCCCGGCAATCATGAAATGAACTGGTCGGAAAGTGTAGGAAAAGACTTTGTTACCTTGTGGGGAGTTGACAAATTCATCTTCGAAAAGGGAGACTTTCTGTTGGCCGGGCTCAATACTGGTCCTTTTATGCGCATGGGCGACGGACATGTGAAGCAGGAAGATATTCGGTGGCTGGAACGGGAACTGGTCAGTCGCAAAACCTCAGATTTGCAACTCCTTTTCTTTGCCCACTACCCACTTGCTGAGGGACTTGATCAGTGGTATCTTATTACGGACATCCTTAATGATTACGGAGCCATTGCTTCCTTTTGCGGTCATGGCCATACTTTAAAACTCAATAATTTTGATGGTATTCCCGGCATCATGGGCCGCTCACTGGTGTTGAGAGGCGAAAACACTCCCGGCTACAATATTGTGGAAGTGAGCACTGACAGCCTGAAAGTATATGAAAAAATCATCGGGCAACCCACCGGAGAACCCACCATTGCTTTCGCAACAGACCATCCCGATCCGGTGCTTGAAGACCTGCCTGTTTCTCCCCGACCCGATTACTCGGTCAATTCAACCTTTGAACATATTCAACCGGTATTCCGCTATACCGATACAGCGTCAATTTTCACAGGGCCCCTGGTTCTGGCAGATACACTGGTAATATACGGAAATTCTGCCGGTTGGCTGAAAGCTATCCATATCCCTTCAGGGGAGGTTCGCTGGCAGAACCAAATGGATGGTCCTCTTTTTTCAACCCCTGAATTAACCCCTGACAATATGGTGATTGCAGCCGATGCAGGAGGGGCAGTTTTCGCCCTGAATCCCTCAGACGGAACCGTTCTGTGGCAGGTCCAGACAAAAGGTCCCGTGATTGCTCCGCCGCTGGTGCATGAAGGTTTTATTTACCTGGGTTCGGGCAAAGAGGGAATGCACAAAATCCATGTTTCAACAGGAGAAAAGGTCTGGTCATACACTGAAGTGGGAGGCATGATCCAATCCAAAGCTGTCATTGAAGGAAACCAACTGATTTTCACTGCCTGGGACACGCACGTTTATTGTCTTGACAAAGAGACCGGAGTGCTTAACTGGAAGTGGAACAACGGCAAAACAGCAGAGCTACTCTCTCCAGGTAATGTAGTTCCGGTTATCAGCCAGGGCAAAGTATTTATTGTAGCCCCTGATCGTTTTATGACAGCTCTGGATCTGCAAACAGGTGAAGAAGTCTGGCGCACCAACCGCCACCAGGTGCGCGAATCCATGGGTGTTTCTGATGATGGCCAATTGATATTTGCCAAGCTGATGAACGATTCGGTTATTGCAGTTCCTGCAGCACCTGCTTCCTTTAACACAAAATGGGTTGCCGATGCCGGATTCGGTTACGACCATAATCCTGTTCCCATCTACTCAGAGAACAATACGTTGTACATGGCCACCCGAAACGGCCTTGTGGCAGCCCTGAACCGTGAAACCGGCCAGGTGGAATGGAAACACAAAACATCGCATTCGGCGGTAAATTTCTTCTTTGAGGGAGAAAGCGAATGGCTTTGGTTCAGCAGTGCCAACGGAGAAATTATTGCACTCCCAAGGCATTAAAAAAACCCCGGAGATTTTACTCGCCCGGGGTTAACCAAAACTAAACACATGAAGAGAAAAAAAGTTATTGAATTACAAGCTTATGTACCGTGTTGCCGGCCGGGCCTGTAAGTCTTACCAGGTAGACTCCCTTTTCCAGGGAAGTCAGATCCAATTCATTTTCAAAAGCGCCTTTTACAAACGACTGATAAACAGACTGTCCGTTTAGCGATAATATTTCCAGCTGATGCTCACCGGCAGCTTTACCCTTTACGGTTACGGCACCTGCACTGGGATTGGGATATATTTCCATGCCTTGGGTGGTGATTTCAAAAATGGAAGTATCATCATCTTCCAGTACCGTTATGATGGCCTCAACCTGCAAAGGTGTGGGAGGGTCCGTTTGTTCTACTCCGTCAGGAAGGTCGAATGTACCGGTAGCAGTGTAATCTCCGGGTACATTTCCATTATAATCACCGGCCTGCCAGGTAAGGTCCACAAGGTGGCTTTCTCCCCCGGCATCATAAACGTTAGTCTGAGCATCCAGCATGGCCAGCGCATCTTCCACAGAGGTACCAAAAGGAACCGTAATATCATCCACATCGTCGATGTTGCTGATTTGATTCCCTGCGAGTCCCTGATCATAGGAGACAATGCGCAGACCATCTGCAACCACATATTGGTTGGTAGTGGCTCCTGCGGTGATTCTCACGTTTTCTTCGGGGGTGCCCTCAAACTGGAAAGTGCCGATGAGATTCCACATAGAACCGCCCTCCGACTGATTAACGGCCACTTCGGTGGTACCGGCGGCATGGGTAATGAAGTAAGGAGTATCGGCGGCCCTGTTGGCATGGGAAGTCCACCAGCCGTATATTTCATATTCGCCTGGTGCAGGCAAATCCAGGGGAAACTGATAATATTCATCGTGTGATGCCAGCTCATGAAGCATCGAAGGACTTTCCCAGAAACCGGGGTTGGCGGTAGCAAACCAGGAGCCGTTGGATGTAACCCCTTCATCACCGGTATCCATAAACTTTTCGTAAACAGGAGTTTGCGGCAAACCGAGAGAATCGGAATGCACAACGGCCAGTATGGTGGGAACGGGCCTGTTCTGGTCATAGAGACTGGTGCCACCCACAGCCATGGCAGTAGAGCCGCCTCCATCAAGATTCATCGCTCCCACACAATTTAAATCCAGCATCAACTGAGGCAAATCCTCTACTTTCATGCTGTTGGTAACCAGCATAATAACCTTTTGGTCGGCGGTATATCCCACTACCGTGCGGGGACGATTCACATTCAAATCCACCCCTGATCCCCACCAGATTTCTTCGCAATAGGTAAAAACATCTATGCCATTTTTCACCAGCATGGGGCCTCCTCCCAGGCCATAAGCAATGTCTTCGTACTGATAGCCGTCGGCTTTTACCGGAACGGGCAACGGGTTGGGATCGTTACATATATAGTCAAGCGGTTCGTCATACACATAAATATCATCAAAGGAATAGGTGTGATGATACACCCATTCTGTGGCCAGCGATCGATCATTATTCACCGCAAACAAGGGCCTGATAACCGGATATGTCCGGGTTTCTCCTCCTACATTGCGTGAGAGAGAAATCAGGTTTCGTGCAGGCACTTCCCCCGGAAAAACGACGGAGGAAACAGAACTGGTCCCGGCAAAAAATCCACCGTTAACCGCACCGTAGGCTCCTACTTCCGACGAAAAATCATCTACCTGTTTTGTGGTCGTACTCAGATAGGGTCGGATAGCAATTTCCGGAACCGTCATATCTACTTCATAATAATAAGCAAAGAAATTGTTGTTGCCGCTGATGGTTCCGTGGAACAATTTCAAACCCTGGGGAAATTCATGCTCTGAAGATACATCCTGCCACTGAACATTCTGTCCAGCCAAAAAAGTTGGCAACAGAATCATAAACAGCAATCTAACCATGTTTTTCATATTTAAGATTATTTGATAATATCCTTGTAAATTAACCCATTATCTTTGCTTGTAATATCTTTATCGGGTACAAAATTAAATTTTTTTAAAAACCCTGCAAAATTATTTTCATAATAATGTATATTTGCATAGATTTTTACGGATTCTCCCCTGGGAATCCTTCCTGAAAAACATCAACAATTGTCTATACTATATTCTTAAACTCACTCAATAATAAAGACTGATATGATAAGAAAAATTTCGAAAATCGACCGGGCGGATATTGAATATACAAACGTCGAAAAAACCTTTATTGAGAAGTCGGGTATTTCCCGAACCAGCACTACAATACCTTATATTGTTGTTGATAACTTCCCAAAATTAGGATTGATAACTTCCCTTCGTTTCCTGGAATGGGCATCAGAAAACCCTGAAGGGGTAATCAGTTTGCCTACGGGCAAGACCCCTGAGTTTTTCCTCAAGTGGACAGACTACATGCTCAACAACTGGGACAATAAGAAAGGGGCCGAAATGCGTGAGAAATTCGGACTCAACCTTTCCAAGAAACCGGATTTGAGAGGATTGCAATTTGTACAGATTGACGAATTCTACCCCATCAGCAGCAAGCAGCACAATAGCTTTTACGATTATGTAAACAACTTTTACATCCGCGATTTTGGTTTTGATAAGTCCAAAGCCTTGCTGATCAACAGCGATGAGATTCCCCTGGCAGGCGACAAGCATTTCAGCGAAATTTTCCCCGATGGACGTATTGATTTATCCCTTCGCTACCGCGAATCGCGCTCGCCCCTGGAAGAGGTACAACAAAAATCCATCTTCCTGATTGATGACTGGTGCAGCGACTATGAGCAGCAAATCCGCGATAAGGGAGGCCTTGGATTTTTCCTGGGAGGTATTGGCCCCGACGGGCACATCGCTTTCAATGTAAGAGGCTCGGATGAATTCAGCACCACTCGCCTCACCGCAACCAACTTTGAAACCCAGGCTGTAGCCGCTTCAGACCTTGGCGGTATCGAAATCAGTAAAAACAAACTGGTGATTACCATCGGGCTGGAAACCATTACCTACAATCCTGATGCAGTAGCCATTATTATTGCGGCAGGAGAAGCCAAAGCTGAAATCGTGAAGCAATCGCTGGAGAACGAGATGTCGAACCTCTACCCCGCTTCTGTACTTGCCCGGTTGCACAATGGTCGGTTCTACCTCACCCAGGGTGCCGCCTCCAGACTTACTGACATGGTCAACCTTCACTTTTCGACCGGTGAATGGACCCAGGAAAAGAGCGAGAAAGCCATCGTCGACGTATGTAAAAAACAGGAAAAATTCGGACACCGGCTGGTACTGGAGGATTTGAAAAGTGACCCCATTGCCCGCATGATTCCCAACCTGAGCGAGAAGGTGGTACAGGAAGTAATGGACAGCATCGAAGCCAAGATTCACCGGGGACTCAAGGCGGAAGAAAATCAGGTTTTCCTCCATACCGGACCGCACCACGACGATATTTCACTGGGGATTCTTCCTTTCATAACCAAACACATCAGCACCCCTTCCAACAAGTTTAAATTTGCGGTACTCACCAGCGGGTTTACAGCTGTTACCAACAAATTTGTCATCGACCTGCTTACTGACACCAAACGTCTGATAGACAAAGGGCTGATCCAGATGATCAACTACTCTGACTTCTTTGATGTAGGATACAAGCTGAAAAGCGACAAGGATGTGTACCATTACCTCAACAATGTGGCTTCAGGCAACGAAGAAGAGTGCCGCAGGGGTGTATGCCACCGCATTGTAAGGGCATTGGTAGAAACTTATGAAGTAAAAGACATCGATCACCTCAGAGACATCCTTAACGAAGTAATCGTAATCCTTAAAAAGAGCTACGACGGAGAAAAGAATCCGCCGAAAATTCAGCAATTAAAAGGGATGATCAGAGAATTTGAAGAAGAACTGGTATGGGCCCATTTTGGGGTACAGGTAAAAAATGTGGAGCATCTCCGGCTGGGATTCTACAAAGGAGACATCTTTACAGAACAGCCCAAACTGGGCAGAGATGTGGAGCCTGTACTGGAACTGCTCAAAAGGGTACGTCCTACGGTGTTGAGCCTTACCTTTGACCCCGAAGGCAGCGGACCCGACACCCACTACAAGGTGCTCCAGGCTACCGCCGAAGCACTCAGATTGTGGAAAAAGGAAGAAGATCTTTCGCAGCTCAGAATCTGGGGTTACCGGAATGTATGGTACCGCTTTAATCCGGCAGAAGCCAACATCATCTTCCCCGTATCGCTCAACGCCATGGCCGAAATGAATGAATCTTTCACCAACTGCTACGTAAGCCAGGTGGATGCTTCCTTCCCCAGCTATGAGCATAACGGCAAATTCAGTTCACTGGCACAGAAAGTATGGGTGCAGCAGCTCAAAGATGTACAGCTGCTACTGGGCAAAAACTACTTCTACCTCAACGACGACCCCCGTATCAGGGCCAGTCATGGTTTGTTGTATGTGAAGGAAATGACCGTTGATGAATTCCTTTCTCATGCAAGAGAACTCAAAGAATCTATGGAAGGTATGGCTGTAGGATCATAAGGATTGCAAGTCCTTTACCGGCCTTCCGCGCCGGCGAACCCACACCATTACGAAAATTACCAAAACAAGGCTGATGAGGGCATACACCATGCCCTCATTGCCTTTTCCAAGGTTTTCAAATGTACCGTCCGAGAACTGGTGCTGGAAAAGGTAAAAGAAAGTTACGGCAGCAGCATTGTTGATGAAATGGGCAATGATGGCAGGCCATAAGCTTCCCGACCATACCACCAGATAGCCAAACAACAATCCCAGCAAAAATCGCGGAAAAAAACCAAAAAACTGCATATGTATGGCACTGAAAATTATCGCCGTGAGAAGAACACCCCAGTGATGACTTCCGGTCCAGCGGTTAAAAATGCGCAGCAATACCCCCCGGAACATCAATTCCTCTCCAATGGCAGGAATGACTGCTACCATAAACAGATTGAACAGCAACCCTGACAAGGTATCTACGGACAGGAAAGCTTTGGTAGTTCGCTCAGCATTTTCTTCATACCGCCGCATCCAGTCTTCCACCCCACGCAGGCTTTCCGGGAAATGCATCTGCGCGTTCAGCTCCATGATGTAATTGATAAAAGGTACAGCAACGAATATCAGCAGCACGGACATCAACAACATTTTTCCTCCGGGCATATAGTCAAGGTACAGATAGGCAAGGATTTTCCGCCCAAACAGCCAGGCAAGCAGAAAAGAGGGAATGATAAACATTCCGATATGGCTGATAATCTGCAGGTATCTCAACAAATTCATATCGTCAGCAGCCATCGGATCGAGTGCCTCAAACAACTCAAATATTCCCTTGTCGACAAAGGGAATAGCCAGCAAAGCGCCGGCAAAAACGGTTATCATCAAAATAAACAAGGCCATTCCCAACGTTAGCAACAACTGACCTGATGAATGAATATTGCCCAGCAATGCTCTGTTTTCCATACCTATTGTTAATTTTGCGGTTGAATTCAGATGCAGCCATTAAAAACTGCTGCCATCCCATGAACGCTCAACAT
>JAABSE010000034.1 GCA_011390575.1 Sphingobacteriia bacterium | reverse complement strand
CCTTGGAGGTTTCCAAAACCTCCAAGGTTTATATACCCCTGATACCCGATTACTTCCTGATGGTTTTACAACTTTAGTGGCGGGGTGAGCTGTAGTCACCCCGTCACCACGCTGTATTGAATTCCGTGTAAGAAAAAAATGATAAGCATCCCTCACAAATATGGTTCAAAGATGTCAGGGTATGACTACAGTTCATGCCCTGACTAAGTTGGAATAAGCCATTCAATCCGGCAATAAATAAAAGACAGCAAAAAAGTGACAAATGCTCCCTCCCATCACAAACAAATGCCAGATAGCATGTCCGTAAGGAAGACTTTTCCATGCGTAAAAAATTGTGCCCAGGGTATAAAACAACCCTCCTGCAAGCAGGTATATCAGGCTGATACTTTCAACGCTTTCAATTAAGGGCCTGACAGCAATCACAATCAACCAGCCCATGGCAATGTATAGTATCAGAGAAAGATATTTTAGTTTGTTCATGAAAAATATTTTCAGCAATATGCCCAGCAATGCAATGCCCCATACGATTCCAAAAACAGACCATCCCCATGGGCCCCTCATCGCTGTGAGCGTTACAGGAGTATAAGTGCCTGCAATGAGCAAAAAGATGGATGCATGGTCAACCACTCTCAGCGTTTTCTTCCATTTTCCCTCCGGGAAACTATGGTATATCGTAGAAGCAAGATAGAGATTGATGAGGGTTATTCCAAAAATGGTAAAACCTATGAGATACCAAATATCCCCATGGAGATTGGCATAAACTACCAGCATAACCAGGGCAGCTATAGACAGCAAAAGACCTGTGCCATGGGTAATCGCATTGGCTAATTCTTCCGAAGGGGTTTGTAGTCTTTTTTTACTCATTTCAACCGTTTAATGGATATTACAGGTACCAAAGTTATTCAAAATGCACCATTAGAATGTAAAATAATGCAATAGATTGTTTTGAAATATCAGCAAACAATTGTAAATTTAGTTCGTCGAAAAGAAGCCTTTCCCAGTGCATGCTAATTGAGTGTTAGTTTTAATATAGTTCGCTTTCCGAATTTGCAAGGCATCTGGTTAAGCAATAAGGTGTCGCTTTTTCATTTTTAAAGGGGGTTGGTAATGCAAAAAATGTCAGATAAGCTCATAAAAACTTACGGTAGTGCTGTACATGGGATTAGTTCAACAACCATTACGATAGAAGTTGCCGTGGGCAAAGGCGTAAATTTTTTTATGGTGGGATTGCCCGACAGTGCAGTTAAAGAAAGCCATCATCGCATAGAAACAGCTTTAAAACAGCACGGCTTTAAAATCCCCGGTAAAAAGATTGTGGTGAATATGGCGCCGGCTGACATTCGCAAAGAAGGATCAGCCTATGACTTACCCATAGGAGTTGGAATTCTTGCAGCCAGCGAACAAATCAAATCGGATACTGTGCATGAGTATATTATCATGGGCGAATTATCGCTTGATGGGGGGCTTCAACCCATTAAAGGAGCTCTTCCAATTGCCATACAAGCCCGCAAGGAAGGATTTAAAGGTTTCATTCTGCCCGTGGATAATGCACGGGAAGCAGCCGTAGTAAACAACCTGGATGTACATGGCGTTAGCAACATCAAAGAGGTCATCGATTTTTTTAATGGTGATATTCAGCTGGAGAAAACCCAGATTAACACCCGGGATGAATTTTTTTCCCGGTTGGATGAGTACGAGTTTGACTTTTCCGATGTAAAAGGGCAGGAAAATATAAAGCGCGCTTTCGAAGTTGCTGCCGCTGGTGGCCATAACTTGCTTATGATAGGCCCACCCGGAGCAGGAAAGACGATGTTGGCGAAAAGATTGCCGGGAATATTACCGCCTCCAAGTCTTTCTGAAGCACTTGAAACGACCAAAATACACAGTGTGGCCGGTAGGTTGGATAAAAATGCTTCACTTTTGCCGGTAAGGCCGTTTCGCAGTCCTCATCATACAATCAGCGATGTTGCCCTGGTCGGAGGCGGCTCATGGCCGCAGCCTGGCGAGATTTCGCTGGCGCACAACGGGGTATTGTTCCTGGATGAGTTGCCTGAGTTTAAACGTACCGTACTGGAAGTGCTGCGCCAGCCCCTTGAGGACAGGGTGATGACTGTGAGCCGAGCCAAGTTCTCGGTGGATTACCCTGCCAGTTTTATGTTGGTAGCTTCCATGAACCCTTGCCCCTGCGGCTATTACAATCATCCCGATAAGGAGTGCGTTTGTCCGCCGGGCATGGTGCAAAAATATCTCAACAGGGTTTCAGGACCTCTGCTCGACAGAATTGATATCCATATAGAAGTTACTCCTGTTCCTTTCAGAGAATTGTCAGAGATTCGCGAAGCTGAAAAAAGCAAACCTATCAGGGAAAGAGTTATCAAAGCCAGGGAAATCCAGGAACAGAGATACAAAGATCAGAATGGTATTTACTGCAATGCGCAGATGACTTCCAGGTTGCTGCGGCAAATCTGCCAGATTGATAATGCAGGAAGTCTTTTGCTGAAAACGGCCATGGAAAGGCTCGACCTTTCTGCCCGTGCTTACGACCGGATATTAAAAGTGTCCAGAACCATTGCTGACCTGGAGGGAAGCAAAGATATTCTGCCAGAGCATCTGGCCGAAGCCATTCATTATCGCAGTCTGGATAGAGAAAGCTGGGCCGGGAGCTGATTTCCTTACAGTGGTGTCTGGTAAAAATTGATTTGAAAGAAATATTTAATGAGATTGGCTTCGCCATTACAAAAAAACTCTGAACGCTTTTTCATTCGACCGAAGGGAGACCACGAAGTAGCAGCGAAGCTAAATCGCGAAAGGTTTACCGACATTACTGCTTTTCTTATTTAATTTGATTCTAAATTGGGCTGTGACGATGCAAAATGCCTCTGCATACTCCTTCAGTGTAGTCAGGATTGATTATCTTAGCAGTTCAGTAAAATTTCTGCCTTATGACTTTACCCAATAACAATATTTTTCCGGGAATAAAAAAACTTATTTTGCTTGTTTTTCCTGCTCTTACCGGCTTGTTGATTTTTACGCATTGCAATTCTGCGGATCAATCAGAAGTAAAATCTGTAGCGATGACCGAACTGCAGGAAAGGGCTCTAAACTTTTTTTCTCCCTTACCCGAACATGCTTTTACAGAGGAAATGAATCAGTCAGAAGAGATTATAGAGCTGGGGAAAATGTTGTTTTACGAGCCCCGGATTTCCAAAAGTGGACTCTTCAGCTGTAATACCTGTCATAATATGGCCATTTTTGGGGTGGATCAGTTGCCCGTTTCGGTGGGCCATGGTTGGCAAAAGGGAGTTGTCAATGCACCCACGGTTTTGAATACCGCATTTCATAAAATACAATTCTGGGATGGCAGAGCAGCTAATGTAGAAGTGCAGGCCGGAATGCCCATTCTGGAAAAAGTAGAGATGGCAGCCACCGAAGAACATGTGGTTGAAGTGCTGGCCTCGATGCCGGAGTACGTTGAAAGATTCAATTCCGTTTTCAAGGATGAGCAAAATCCTTTGGTTTATGAAAATGTTGGGAATGCCATAGGGGCGTTTGAGCGGACTTTGGTCACCATTTCTCCCTTTGATAACTTTTTAAGTGGGGATGCTGACGCTCTCACTGAACGGGAAAAAGAAGGACTTGGCTTGTTTCTCGATACCGGCTGCCAGACTTGTCACAGGGGTGTCGTAATGGGAGGAGATATGTTTGCTTTTTTTCAAACACCCACTGAAAAAGAGACAGGGTCCGCACATCCGGGACGGTTTGGCTTTACTGAGCGGGAAGCTGATAAACACTTTTTCAAAGTTCCTTCTTTGCTCAATGTAACCAAAACACAGCCTTATCTGCATGATGGCAGCATTTGGGATCTGGAAGAAGCCATCGTGGTTGTAGCGCGCGAGATGCTCAATAAAGAGCTGACAGCAGATGAAACAGCTTTGCTTGCAGACTTTCTTGAATCGTTGACCGGTGAAATACCAAAGTATGCCCTTGAAATTCCCATATTGCCTCCTTCTAAAGCCAATACACCAAGGCCCCGGTTTGATATCTGAATATTCCTGTTATAGTATACAGGAAAGTTTCACTGGTCTTTAATACCAAAAACATATACCCATACCATTAGCTCTCCCTCATCTTGCACAGTCACGGTGAGTTTTAACCTTTTGTATTCCCGGGGAACCTCTTCCCATTGGTCGGCTATGACCAGTTCTTTTTCTGATAATTCTATGATGCTTCCCCGGGTGATAGCAGTTTCATCCGGTATCAGATAGGGGTAATCTTTGTCCGTTTTTTTCTTCCATCCGTTTAATGATGCTTTGGCTAAAGGAGAAATTTCTCTTCCGAACAGTTGCAGCTGAATGACCGGATCAAGCAAAGTTCCGTATACAAAGATTTTTTCCATGGGTTATGTTTTCAGCCTCCCGGACCGCCATAATAATCCTGCGATCCTCTTCTTTTCCTGATATTCTCCAGCACTTCCGCTTTTTGCTTTTCGGTATAGCTTTTCCATCCGGCCATTTCCTCCAGCGTACGGTAGCATCCTATACATACTCCATCGCGGCTGATACAAACATCAATACATGGTGATTTTATTCCTTTTCCTTTGAGCATTTTTTTGATATTGAGCAGTTGGATATAATACCTGTTTTGATTTTTTTATTTGTCAAGAATATACTTTGGCATATAAACGTAATCACAATTATGCCAATTAACAGCTGTTGCAGGATGGATGTTTGCTTTTGAATGAAATTTATATTTCTAAAACGGTATTCCCTATGCAAACCCCCTGTTTTTTCCACAAAAAGGTTCACGGAATTTCCTATTTTTGCAATAGATAAGTAAAATTTATACGTGTAAAAAATATATTCATTATGAGCAAGGTATTGATTATTGGAGCAGGGGGTGTAGGCAATGTTGTCACCCGCAAATGTGCAGCTGTACCGGAAGTTTTTTCCGATATATTGCTGGCCAGCCGAACGATTGAAAAATGTGATGCTATAGCCCACGATATTGGAGGCGACAGGGTAAGAACTGCGCAGGTGGATGCCGATAATGTGCCCGAACTTGTGGAACTGATAGAGGACTTTAAGCCCGACCTGGTCATCAATGTAGCATTGCCTTACCAGGATCTTACCATCATGGAAGCCTGTCTGCAAACCAAAACCCACTACCTCGACACAGCCAATTATGAGCCCAAGGATGTAGCCAAGTTTGAATACAAATGGCAATGGGCGTTCCATGAAAGATTCAAAGAAGCTGGTATTCTGGCCGTACTGGGTTGTGGATTCGACCCTGGCGTAACAGGCGTTTTTACCGCCTATGCTGCCAAACACTATTTCGATGAAATGCACCACCTGGATATCGTGGATTGTAATGCAGGCGATCACGGAAAGTCCTTTGCTACCAACTTTAACCCTGAAATCAACATACGCGAAATTACCCAGAATGGTCGCTACTGGGAAAACGGAAAATGGGTAGAAACCAAACCCCTTGAAATTAACAAATCCATCGAATATCCTGAAATCGGACCCCGTTCTTCTTATTTGTTGTATCACGAAGAACTGGAATCGCTGGTGAAAAACTTTCCCACCCTCAAAAGAGCCCGTTTCTGGATGACTTTCGGTGAAAAGTATATCAACTTCCTCAACGTGCTCCAGGAAGTTGGAATGACAAGCATTAAACCCATCAATTTCAAAGGAATGGACATTGTTCCGCTAGAGTTCCTGAAAGCCATTTTGCCCGAACCTTCTTCCCTGGGCGAAGGATACAAAGGACAGACTTCCATTGGTTGTCAGATAAAAGGAATGAAAGATGGAAAAGAGCGCACTTACTATGTATGGAACAACTGCTCACATGCCGACGCTTACAAGGATGTGAAAGCCCAGGCCATCTCCTTCACTACCGGTGTGCCAGCCATGATTGGCGCCATGATGATGCTTACCGGCAAATGGACCGGAAAAGGTGTTTTCAATGTGGAAGAATTCAACCCCGATCCGTTTATGGAGAAACTGCCCGTTTATGGTTTGCCGTGGCATGAGGTGGTGGATGAGGCGCTGCCTGTTGAAAAAGAGCAATGAGAGTTATTAGTTGTTAGTTATTAGTTATTATAAGTCAATGCGTTAGTATGGGAAAAGGAGTTCTGGTTGAAAAGAGTTTCCGGTTTGCTATAAGAATTGTTGGACTCTATAAATATTTGCTGGAGAAGAAGGAATATGTTTTGTCTAAACAAATCCTTCGTTGCGGTACTTCTGTTGGAGCTCAGGTTAGAGAAGCCGAATTTGCTGAGAGTGCTAAAGATTTTATTCATAAACTCTCTGTTGCACAAAAAGAGTGCAATGAATCCCTTTATTGGCATGAGCTATTAAAAGAGACAGCTTATCTGGAGAAAGAGTATTTTGACTCAATCAATCAGGATGCTGTAGAGTTAATCAAGCTTCTTACAGCTATTATAAAAACCAACAAGGCAAAGTTAATAACATAACCATCAATGAATTTGTATTGTATAACAATCATCTGATAACTGATAACTGATAATTAATAACTATATAAAGTGTCTATGGATTACAACCAAATCCCATCCCCTTGCTACGTGCTTGATGAAAGTCTTTTGAGAATCAATCTTGAGATACTGAACCTGGTTCAGCAGGAAGCCAATGTGGAAATCATCTGTGCATTGAAAGGATATGCCATGTGGTCCACCTTTCCCATGATAAAGCAATACTTAAGTGGTGCTACAGCCAGTTCACTGCATGAGGCACGCCTGATTTATGAAGAAATGGGAACTGAAGCGCACACCTATTGCCCGGTATTTTTTGACGATGAAATGGAGCAGATCATGCACTTCAGCAGCCATCTCTCTTTCAATTCCATGAGTCAGTTTGAAAAGTTCAGGGAGAGGGTAAAAGCTTTCCACAAACCCATCAGCATGGGATTGCGAATCAACCCTGAATATTCAGAAGTGGAAACCGATTTGTACAACCCTGCTATCCCCGGCTCACGGCTGGGAATAACCCGGGACCAGATGCCGGATATTTTGCCGGAAGGGGTGGAAGGGCTTCATTTTCATGTGCTGTGTGAGAATGATTCCTATGTATTGGAACGTACTCTGGCCAAAGTGGAGGAGAAATTTTCCTCCCTTATCAAACAGGCCCGATGGTTCAACATGGGTGGAGGGCATCATATTACACGCAAAGATTATGATGTGCAGCACCTGGTGCAGTTGTTGAAAGATTTTAAAGAACGCTATCCCAACCTGGAAAGGGTAATTCTTGAGCCTGGCGAAGCCGTCGGCTGGCAAACCGGCTACCTGGTATCTACTGTGCAGGATATCATTGAAAGCAAGGGCATCAAAGTGGCCATGCTCGATGTGAGTTTTTCAGCACATATGCCTGACTGTCTGGAGATGCCTTACAAACCCGGAATTCTGGGTGCCACCGATGCACAGCCAGGAAAACCTGTCTACCGCATGGGAGGGCTAACCTGTCTGGCCGGCGATTATATGGGCATGGGAGATTACGCTTTTGAAAAAGAATTGAAGGTGGGAGATAAGGTGGTATTCGACGATATGATACATTATACTATGGTGAAGACCACCTATTTCAATGGAGTGAAACACCCAGCCATTGGCATCTGGAAAGAAGACGGCACTTTTGCCCCCTGCCGCTTTTTCGGCTACGAAGACTATAAAGGCAAATTGTCATAATTATCTCAATTACGCATCCCAATAATAGTTGGGACTTCACTTAACCTTAATCCCGCATCCCTCTGGTCGCGGGACTGAGCCAGGGCTCAGCCTCTAAATTAACCTCAACCTTAACTTCAACCTTAACCTCAACCCATGTCGCAATTCATCGAAATAATGTCCCCTGTAGGTTCTTACGAATCTCTGATGGCAGCCATACAGGGTGGTGCCAACTCAGTTTATTTCGGGGTAGGAAAACTGAATATGCGCTCCCGTTCCTCGCAGAATTTTACCCTGGAGGATCTGGACAAGATTGTGGAGATAGCAGGGAGCCATCAGGTCAAAACTTATCTTACGCTCAATACCATTATCTATGATGAAGAGATGGAGGAGATGCAAACCACTTTGCAAAGGGCCAAAGATGCTGGCATTTCGGCTGTTATTGCTTCCGATTTGAGTGTGATTGATTATGCCCATAGCCAGGGAATAGAGGTGCATATTTCCACCCAATGCAACATCACCAATCTGCAGGCGGTGAAGTTTTTCAGCCGCTATGCCGATGTAATGGTTACGGCCCGAGAGTTGAGCCTTCGTCAGGTGGCGGATATTGTAAAAGGGATTGAAAGGGATCAGATAAAAGGCCCATCAGGAAACCTGGTGGAAATTGAAGTGTTTGTGCATGGGGCATTGTGTATGGCGGTAAGTGGCAAGTGCTACCTGAGTCTCGACAACATGAACCATTCGGCCAATCGCGGGGCCTGTCTGCAATTGTGCCGCAGGGGATATACGGTAAAAGACAAGGAAGGGGAGTTTGAACTGGATATTGAGAACGAATACATCATGTCGCCCAAAGATTTGTGCACCGTTGAGTTTGTGGATAAGATAGTGCAAGCCGGGGTAAAGGTTTTCAAGATAGAAGGGCGTGGCCGCGGGCCGGAATATGTAAAAACTGTAACCCGGGTTTACCGCGAAGCTGCTGATGCATGTATCAAAGGAACTTTTTCCCGCGACAAAGTGGATACGTGGCTCGTTGATCTGAAGAAAGTCTACAACCGCGGTTTCTGGGAAGGTTATTACCTGGGAAGGAAAATGGGGGAGTGGACTGAAAGATATGGTTCGCAGGCTACGCAAAAGAAAGTCTATGTGGGAAAAGTGACCAATTACTTCACCCAACTCAACGTAGCCGAGGTAAAAATGGAAACCGGAGCACTGTCCATTGGAGATGAAATATACATAACCGGCCCTACAACCGGTGTGCTGGAAATGAAAACCGAAGAAATACGGGTAGACCTGAAGCCCGTGGCCCGCACCCAGAAAGGAGAAATGTGTTCCTTCCGTACGCCTGAACTGGTAAGAAGAGGCGATAAAATCTACAAGATCGTGGAGGTGGAAGACGAGTTTTGATCTTATGGGTTATTCTGACCCAGCTACAATAATACCGGCGCTCACGCTATTAATCCCTTTCCCTTTTCCCTTAAACCTTAATACTACTCAATTTCACAATGGCTAAACAAATCAAGGATTAAAGCTCTCCATGTCTCGTCTTTTCCTTTTTATATCTTTCCGCTCGGAGCTTCTGGTCTCCGAAACCTCTTGACATAAAAATAGTTAACAATATTCTTTTATTCCGCTTTCAGCTTATAACTTCATAAGTCCCAATGGATAGGTAATCCTTATTTGCGGAAACGTAAATCCTTTAATAACAATGCGTTTTCCGTAGCATTTATAAATTCTTCCCGAATCCGTTGTTTTTTTTAACCCATGTAAAACTATAAACGGTAAAATATTTATGTTAAAATAATAGTCGCGTTAATTATTTTGTTAAATTTACATGTTGTTTTATGCGGGGACGTTTTCGGAGGGTAGATTTCGTTGGTTGAGACGAGAAAGGTGGTAGCCCTTACTAATAACATTGATGTAAACCTCTTGGAATCAGAGTTAATTTATGGATGAAAAAAATTATGCTCTTATCATCCTATAATTTAACAGTTTGTAATTGTTTGAATATCAGTAATACTGTGGACTGTTGAATGCAAAAAGGCAAAAAAAATATCTACCGGATGTGCAAATAAAGAATTATTTCTATCTTTACACTCCAAAACATGCTTAACAAGCTTGATTTAATTATTAACAAATCAAATTTTCATTAACTAAAACATTACAATCATGAAGAAAAATTTACAACTGATTGCCTTTACATTTGTGGCAATGTTTCTTTTCGCCAATTCTGGCATTGCACAGTTTGCAGCACAAAAACTGGATCACCCTGTAAGTGTTCCTGCAGACAAACAAGAAGAAGGAGTATGGATTCATTATGACTCAGGTGAAAGTGATAACGCTCTTGGCTTGAGTGATGGTGCTGTTTTCCAATCAGCTATTCGCTGGGAACCTGCTGATCTGGCTGACTTTGACGGCATGGTAATTACCAGTATCCGTGTTTATATCAATGACCTTCCCGATGCTGCTTCAGTAATTATTTACCAGGGTGCTGATGATGCTTCATTGGAGCAGAAGCATTTTCAGGCTTATGAGCCTGTTGCTGAAAGCTGGAATGAAATTATTCTCGACTCCCCTGTGACCATTGATGCCAGCCTTGAACTCTGGGTTTCTTCTCAGGTAGATGACGCTGGTGACGGACTGTTTTCTTCAGGAATGGACACTACTATTGATGACGCAGTAGGATATGGAAACATGGTAAACCTTGGTACTGGCTGGGATATCCTTACAGACCTTGCTGACATCCCCGGAGTATTTAGTCTGCAAGCATTTGTTGAGCCTGCATCTCCGGATGAAAATTACATGGTTACCTTCCGCGTAAACATGTCTCCTGCTCTTCTTGACGGATTTGACCCCGCAGAACACAATGTGGTTGTTACCGGTGACTTTGCAGGTTGGACTGAGCCAGGACAAGAAGGTTCTGTTGAACTTACCCAGGAATCTCCTGCCAAAGAAGATGTAGTGATCCTCGAAGAAGGTTTCGAAGGTGAAGTATTTCCTCCTGATGGTTGGGCTATGCTTGACGAAGATGGCGACGGAAACCTCTGGTTTGCTTATGCAGCTGAGAATTCTGCTCATACTGGTGAGGGAAGCGCTGCTTCTGCCTCATGGTTTGACGGAACTGTTCTCACTCCGGATAACTGGCTGATGACCCCTGCATTAAATATTGACAACGACAGTTACATGCTGGAGTTTTATGTGGCTGCACAGGATCCCGATTGGGCTGCTGAAAAATACGCAGTTATGATTTCTACTACTGATACTGAGCCTGCCAGTTTCACCAATGTATGGGAAGAAACCCTTGTGGATGATGTATGGAATATGAGAGAAGTTGACCTCTCAGAATATGCCGGAGAACAAATTTACATTGCATTTCGTCATTATGATGTTTCAGATATGTTCTACATTAAAATTGACGATGTGAAAGTTTATGGAGCCGGTGATCCTCAGCCCGATGATGTTTTCTATTCTGCTACTGTAGAAATTCCTGCCGGTGACATTGCCTACAAATATTTCTCCAATGCTTTCGGCGAAGGCTGGGAAGGTGGTGAATGGGAAGCTGGCGATGACCGCACTGCTACCATTGATGCTGATGTGACTCTCAACGATATTTGGGCAGATCCAGGTACTTCAGTTGACAATATTCTTGCAGAAACCGGCCTCAACATGTTCCCCAACCCTGTTCGCAACACGCTTTATGTTGAGAATACTGTACAAATTAACGAAGTACGTATTTATGACCTTACCGGAAGACTTATTATGAGCCAGGTGGTTAACAACAATACTGCTTCAGTAAATGTTAGCGAATTCAACCGTGGTGTTTACATCATGCAGGTTGTTTCTGAAAATGGCGTTGCTTCTCAGAAATTTAACGTTATTAAATAATACCATAAAACGTTTTGTAAAAAGCT
This sequence comes from Sphingobacteriia bacterium, assembly GCA_011390575.1. GTDB lineage: Bacteria > Bacteroidota > Bacteroidia > Bacteroidales > UBA7960 > SKVR01. The sequence goes on along the minus strand of JAABSE010000034.1, from coordinate 26,501 downwards.
AGTCTCAGGACCAGCTTTTTTTTTGCCCTGCAGAACCCTTCAGTGGATAATTAAGGCTCTGTCTGAATTTTTTAGCCTTCTCATGAAGCTATTATTTCCATCCTCAGGAAATAATGTTACATTTGGGATCGTTATGTATTCAATTTGAATAGTTCTAAGGCTATATGTTTTGCATTACACAAGTCCTCATGCGAGGAATAGACGCGTAAAAACAACGCTAATTAAACCTAACAAAAAATACAATCTTATGAATCGAGCTATTTTCCTGTTTATGTGTTTGATCTCATTGGGTTTTACCGGGAAAACCCAAACTCAACAATCTTCATTTCGTACTTCCGAAAGCCAGATCAATCTGGAAAAACTTGCCGATCCGGAAGTAGTGCTTATGTTTGATGATTTTAAGGCCGCAGCAGTCTATTACCCTAATAACCGGTTGGTGCAAATGAAGGTTAATTACCGGTTACTGGCTGATGAATTGATTATTGACGACGGCAGCGGTAATTATAAATCTCTTGCCACCGGGAGAGCTTTTGATAGTATACATGTTCGAGACATGGTAATAATTTATAATCCTAACCACGGCTATCTTCAAAAACTCGAACATCCCAATATTACCTTTTATATAAAGCACCAGTCAACCTATGATATGAATGAAATCCGATCAGGAGGTTATGGAGATGCTCCTGCTTCTGCTTCCACACAAAATTTGAATATTCCTGCTGCCCTACCCTCAGGGGCTACACACTCAGGAGAGATTATGCTTAGCAATAGTTCGAGCAATCCTATGCAGGTTATCGTAACCCGTAAACCCTTATTGGGGATTATTGAAAATAACGAGTATATTACCTTTAACAACAGAAGAAAATTTACCCGTCATTTCCGTGACTATAAGTCTGAACTCAAAGGATTTATCCGACAGGAGGGAATCCGTTTTGACCAGGTAGAGGATATGAAAAAGCTGGCAAACTTTACCAACTCTCTTATGGAATAATGCCGGCTCTTGCTCAAAACAAAAAACGGTCTTGTTCTTTGCAACAAGACCGTTTTTTGTGTTAAACTTAATAAAAATTATCTCGGATTTAAACTTACTTTCTGCACGATACGCCCCTGATCGCCGGATACTATCACAAAATATAATCCCGCCGGGTATTGGCTAATATCAATCGATACTTCTGACCCAGGTATAATCATGTCGTTGTTTCTTGATTGTATTAACTGACCATTAATGGAATAAATCTGTATGGATACATTTTTCATTTCCTCTCCAAATCGCAGGGTAAAATTACCCCCGCTGGGATTAGGAAAGATATGAATCAGATCTTCTGAGAGTTCTGTCTCGTCGACCGATGAGGGTAAATCAGTGCTGAAAAACGCTTTCAGCGTTGCATCCTCTTCCGGCATCAGATAGTCAAAGTTCCAGTGCCTGCTCACTATTTCTTCCTCTTTCAGCCAGTAGTGGAAAAAATAGCCCACATTAGCAGCAGCCCTTACATTAACCGTTTGTCCTGGGATAAACTGGCCCCCTCCGTAAACTTCTCCCTGATTTTCGGGCTCCATCGTAAGCGTAAGTTTGACCAAATCATTGGCCATATCTTTTAATTCAAGGTTGTCAATGGCTGCGAAAGTTTCATTGGTGCCACTTACAAGAAATGCAAACCGAACATCTGAAGAAGAAAAACTACCAAGATCTAATACTGTTTTTATCCAGGTAAAAGCATTGTATCCTCTGTATAGCGGGTGCTGACGTGCATCCCATATTTTGTTAAATGAACCCCCGTCAACACTTATATAAGCAGAGAGCAGTCCGTTGTTATCACCAAAAAATGGAGCATTGAACCAAAAGCTCAATGCAGGTTTTTGAACCTGAGTAATGTCAAATGGCGGGGTGATGAGCCAGTGGTTTTGCAATTGTTCCTGTTGCTCCTGCGATACAAAGGAAAAGTAATCTCCCTCCACAGGGCTTATCAGGGAATCCTGAACTGTCATCTCTGAACTGGTTTGCCAGCCCGTCTGTTCAGATTCTGTTGCCCAGCAATCCGGAATTTGATTGTCATTAAAAGTTTCCTGATAGGGCATTTCGGTTACGGTAACATCACAAAAGGAGCTGTTAAACAGGTATGCGGTGTTGGAAGCTGCAGATTCGATTCCCTCGGGATAGACAGCAGTTACATGATAAGCATCGTATAAATTTTCTGACTCACCCTGGTAAAGATAGCTAAGTTGATCGGATTCCTGCGTTTCAAAAGTATGAATGTGTTGGTTGTTTTTGAAGATTTTATAGCTTACAACAGAATGACTCCACTTGGGTGTATCATCTGCATAGAAATTACCCAACGGGGGTTTATTATCGGTAGGTTGCAGGATACCCACTTCCTGTTCTTTGTCAGCGTCACTATTAGCCACATAAATTTTAGTAAGGTAAACGAATTGATTATCGTTGTTTCCTGCCACAGTCCAGTTATCGGGTGTACCATAAAATGAAACACCGTTTCCATGATTAATGTTTTGGTAGGCTGAAGCCGGATTCCCGCTTCCATGCACTGCAGAAATTACTACATAAAATTTCTTGTCAAAGGTCAGGGAAGAGGGAAGCTCATAAATATTTTCCACAAGGCTTTGTGCCTGAAGGATTGGAGATTCGTAGACCGGGATGCTTCCCGAATGATCATAAATAATGAATTTGTACTCATTGTTCGGCCAGGGAGCTCCAGGGTTCTGGAAAAATACATGCGAAAGTTTAGTAATTGTTACAGGGAAGGTAAAATCAAAATATGCAGGATCAAAAACCGTTGCTCTTTGCGGCCCCTGGGAGGTGTAATCGACAAAGGAGTGAGCATATGCGTGCCATCCTGGGTTGTTAGGAGACTGCAGCGGCCTGTACCAGTCAATCATAACCTGGCCGGGATCCTGTTGCGAAACGGATACAAATCCTGGTGAAGGATAATTGGCGTTGTAGGGGTCATAACCCGGTATCTCTGTTACTTCTTCCCCCCATGGGTCGAGAAAATATTTAAGATGCTCATAGGGGTCAGGACTTTGATCCCAATGATAGCTGATTTTTCCGTAGTAGTTAGCACCGCTTGGATTGCTGCAGCTGGATGAGCCCCCGGTTAAAGTTCCTACAATAAGACCGGCTTCATTAAACATTGGGGAGCCAGAAGAACCACCCTGGGTTACTCCGTGGTTGGTCTCGGTTTCTTCAAAAATAATGCGCCAGGTAGAGTTCTCCGCCATCTGATCTCCGCTGACCACTGGTCCGGCAGAGGTGGCCGTTTGGTTATACGTAGATATTTTTTTGGCATCGCCTGCAGGGTGATGTATTCCGACGCCAGCATTACTGGGCAGATCCAATCTGTTCCAGCCATTGTAATAGGGTTGCCATTGGGGAGGCGGAGCATGATTCAGGTATAGGAGCTGAAAGTCGGAACCTTCCAGCAGAGGGCCTCTGACCATTAATTGAGCACCATTAATTACATGGTGGCTGGGTGTACCGTATTCGTCACATCCGGGTCTCTCGAAGTTAAAGTAGAACTGCCAAACAGCTAAATCTTCGGTTGATGCATTGTCACCGCAATGAGCAGCAGTCAGGAAATAAGGTGTGCCATCCTGCAAGGCATTGTTGATCAGCGAACCACTGCACCAGTAAAAGCTATTGCCCACTCTCATCAACATACGGGCTACTCCTCTTTTTTGCCTTTGCCATTGGTCTCCCTCAGGACAATTCACATTCACCTGACACCAGTCGGAGCTTCCCAGGTTTTTGGTATCTGAAAGATCGATAGCTCCCTGCCAAACATGAATCAAATCACCTATGATAAAGGTAGAGTTCATCATGGGTTGATCTCCCGGGTTTCTGATGGTTTCCTGATACTCTATAACAAGAGTTTCACCGGGGATCAACCGAGTTGATAAAAGTTGAAAATCGTTATTGTTTTTCTGAGTGAAACTTCCCGCAATATGTTTCATCTCAGGATCATAAATAAATATTCTTGCATTGTCGTCCAATGTAATATCTTCAAAAATAATCCCTAGTCCAAGTGCGTTGCGGGATGAGATTTCTATTTGCCAAACATGAACGGAATCGCCTGATACTTTCCATCTGCCATGGCTGAGCGGATCCAGATAAGCAGCTACCGAAAAACCTGCATGCATGGATTCACCGGGGAAAATTTCCCTGTTTTGATAAAATTCTAGTTCCTGTTTTTGTTCTTTGTTGAGTGAAAAAGAATAAGATTGAAGACTTTTTAACCCACCCTCAACTTGATTTCCAAGAGGGTGTCCTCCGTATTCAATCTGCGAGAATCCGGCTGAAACAGCCAGTAATTTCACCAATAAGAGGATGAACAAACTTTTAAAATTGGTATAAGACTGCATTTTGATTGTTAGTTTAATGGTTTGATAATAAGTAAGATGGTTATTTGAAAAATTGAATGACTATTTATGTAACCTTTCGGGGTAAAATTTAGTATAGTCTTAGACAGCTGTAAAACAAAAAACCTGTAATAGATGTCAGGGTTTATGTAAGAATTTCTGTTTTTTTAAGCTTGTAAAAATAAGGAAAATGTGGTAATATTTGCTTGTGCTTTAAATAATAACGTAATTCGTTGGGAAGGTTACCCCGGAAAATTCGACCAAAGAGGTTATTGAATGGAAGGATAGCAGTGATTTAACCGTATATCCTTTTGGGTTTGTGAATTCTTTTTCCACATTTATAGAAATTGAATGTTAAAAGGAAGTTCATTTCGCAAAAAAATGTTATGGATAGGACAAAATATATTATATTTGGCCGCTCTAAACGGAATTAGAACAATCCAGGTATTCTAATTTTCAATCATTAAACTATTAACTAAATAAAAACAAAACAACATGAAAAAAATCATTAATCTTGCAATTCTGATTTTTGTACTTATGGCGGGCACAGCCATGGGGCAGGGTTTCAGAGTTTCAGGTACTGTTACGGATGCCAGTGATGGAACAACCCTGCCAGGTGTTTCTGTACAGGTACAAGGTACCACTGTGGGTACAATTTCCGATTTTAACGGACAGTATGAATTGGAAGTACCCAATGAGAACGCTACATTGGTGTATTCGTTTGTGGGTTATGAAACCCTCATCGTTCCCGTTAACAGCCGCAACGTAATTGATGTCGCCCTTGAAACCGGTTTGGTAGGGTTACAGGAGGTTGTTGTTGTAGGTTACGGTACCCAAAGAAGAGATGCGATCACCGGATCTGTAGGGGTTGTCGGTTCGCAACAAATCGAGCAAGTGCCATTGGCCTCTTTCGACCAGATTCTTCAGGGCCAGAGTGCTGGGGTTTCTTCAGTTTCCAGCTCAGGTCGTCCTGGTGCAGGATCTGCCATTCAAATTCGTGGTAGAGGATCTATTTCCATTAGTTCACAACCCCTGTATGTAATTGATGGTGTTCCCATCTCAGGCGTAAGAGGTTTGTATGAAAACCCACTCTCGGGTATCAACCCTAACGATATTGAGGAAGTTACCATTTTGAAAGATGCCTCAGCTGCTGCCATTTATGGTTCAAGAGGTGCCAATGGTGTTATAATCGTTACCACCAAAAGGGGTACTGCAGGAGAAAGATCTCAGCTTACTTATCGTGGCCAATATGGTATTAATACCTTGACACAGGATAACTTCAATATGATGAATACCGAGCAGAAACTTCAGTTTGAAAGAGATAACAATCTCTATAACAGACCTGATAATGTTTGGGATTCATTGGCTGGAATTAACACCAACTGGAGAGACGAGTTGTTCCGTTCAGGACAGACCCAGAGTCATGAAATTTCAACAAGCGGCGGTAATGAAAGAACCCGCTACTTCCTTAGTGGTGGATTCTTTACTCAGGATGGTTTGCTTGAAAGGTCCGATTTTGAAAGAATTACCGGAAGGTTAAACCTTGACCACTTTATTACTGAGCAACTTAAAGTGGGTACTTCTTTAAACCTGAGTCATGAAGAATCCAACTATTCGGTTGCTGAAGGCAATTATGGCAACAACGTTTATAACCCCATTTTTGCTGCTTATCTTACCAATCCTTATGAGAAGCCAAGGGATGAAGATGGTGAATGGATTACTAGTTTCGACACCTATTTTGGTAACGTACTCAGAGAACTTAGCCTCAACCAGGATTATAATAATACCACCAAATTGATCGGTAATGTATTTGCTGAGTATGAGCCTATCGAAAACCTGATGTTGCGCAGCAGTCTTGGTGTCGATTTCCAGGATTATATTTTTGAAGACTATCTGCACCCTGACGCTGTATGGGGAGCCGATCTGGGCGGAGAAATCTCGAGAGGTTTCCGTAGATCGTCCCTTACAACCTTCAGTAATACTGCAAGGTATAACCGTATGATTGCCAGTGTGCACAGTCTGACAGGCTTGGTTGGGTATGAGACTACCTATTATGACCGCGAGTTCTTTAACCTGAGTGGAGGTAACTTTGCCAGCGATAAGGTTAGAGTTCCCAGTGCCGCAACAGATGACTTTACCATTGGAGGTTCAGGAACAGCCTACAGCCTGCTCTCAGTATTATCTCAAGTGAATTATGCCTACGATAATCGTTATTTTGCAGACTTCAGCTACAGACGTGATGGTTCAAGTCGTTTTGGACGTGATGTTAGATATGCTAATTTCTGGAGTGTAGGTTTCACATGGAATGTGAAACGCGAGCAATTCCTTGCTAACGTTGACCCCATTACCGATTTACGTGTAAGAACCAGCTATGGTACAACCGGTAACTATGAAATTGGTAATTATGACCACCTTGGACTTTACAGTGTAGGTTTGCAATATGTGCAAAACCCCGGTAGTGCTCCCATAAGACCTGCGAACCCCAATCTTACCTGGGAAACCAGTGAAGGATTCAATTTTGCTGTTGAAACAAGGTTCTTTGACAGATTTGATCTGGATGTTGAGTTATACAACCGTGTCACCAAAGACATGCTTCTGCTTATGCCCGTTTCCCGTACTTCCGGATTTACTTCCGAGAGAAGAAACGTAGGTCAGATGACCAACCAAGGTATCGAATTGACCCTTAATGCAGATGTGATAAGAACACCTGGTTTCACCTGGAATCTCAGCACCAACTTTACCTATAATCAGAATACAGTAGACAGGCTTTACCTGGATGTAACCGAGTATGTTTCCGGAAGTATTATCGTACAGGAAGGTACGGCTTATGGTACATTTTATTATAACGAGTATGCAGGCGTTAACCCCGCCAACGGTAAACCCCTCTGGTATGACGAGCATGGCAATCTTACAGATCAGTTCAGAGATGATGACAGGCAAACTCTAAAGGGTAAAAATTTTATAGCCCCTATGTTTGGTGGTATTAATTCAGCTATGACATTTGGCAACTTCCAGCTCAATGCATTCTTCTCATATGTGCTTGACAGATGGATGGTGAACAATACCAAGTATTTTGTTGCCAACCAGAGTAATTTCGGTATCTACAATCAGTCAGCAGATGTACTTGACGCATGGAGTGAGCCAGGTGATAATGTTCATTTTCCCAAATATGGTGAAGTGCCAGGTTCAATCTTTGATACCAGGTTTATGGAAAACGCATCATTCCTGCGTTTAAGAAACCTAACCTTAGCTTATAGTTTGCCTGCTTCTGTTTATGAGACCTTGCGTTTGCAAAACATGAGAGTTTATGTACAGGGGCAAAACCTCTGGACACTCACCCAATACACAGGATTTGACCCTGAATCTGACTTCGCATCAGAGCTGAATATTTATCCTGCCGCCAGGACCATTACCTTTGGTGTAGATATAGGGTTATAATAAACGACAATAAAGAACAGAGTCTTTAAACTCAAAAAAACATAGAATTTTATGAGAACAATTAAAATATTAACAGCCGTTTTAACAGTCTTCTTTATGACTGCCTGTGGTGACGATTACCTTGAATTGACACCTCCGGACGCAATTGCCGATACAGAAGCCTTCGAGACACTCGAAGACTTTCAAGTGGGCCTCAATGGCATTTATGCTTCTATCAGAGCAGGTGGATCTTATTGGGGTAAAAACATGATGATGAATTATGCCGTATCAACCGATGATTTTTATGCGGTTCAAGGTTTTACCAACCAGTGGGGTAGCCAGTATGCATGGACCGTATTGCCAGGAACCGGTGAAGGGGCAAACCTATGGCTTTCCGCCTATCAGGTAAATACCAGAGCATCCAACCTGATCAATAATTTTGGTAATTTACCAACGCCTGCAAGTGATGAACCCGGCCTTTTGGCTGAACAAAATCAGATTCTGGGTGAAGCCAAGCTGGCAAGAGCCATGGCCCATTTTGACCTGGTACGTGTATTCGCCAAGCCTTATCGATTGGCCAATCCTGCTAATGATCCTGGTGTACCTATTGTTACTGTTGAAAACCTGGAAGAAAAAGCCAGAAACACCATAGGTGAAGTGTACACCTTTATTCTGGAGGAAGCTCTGGAGGCAAGAGATCTTATTACCATGAACCGTGAACGTCACTTCATGGGTGTCGATGCGGCCAATGCTTTCCTGGCAAGAGTTTATCATGAGATGGGTGACTGGCCTAATGCTATTACTTATGCTACCAATGTTATCAATGCAAGAGATTTGTCCACCGGAAATGAATTTTTGAATATATGGGCAACCGACGGCGGTGATGGTGATGAGGTAATTTTTATGGTTGGAGTACACCAGTCTGAATTTGGAAATGCCTTGAACCTGGGTTCCAACTTTGTAGGTGGTAACCCCCCGGCAGGTGGTAACTGGAGAATCGACTACATTCCCGGACTTGAATTGGTTGGCATGTATGATAAGGATAACGACATCCGCTATGCTGCTTATTTCCTGGACAATGTGAATGTTCCAACCATTGATCCTGTTACCGCTTTTGTTAAGTATCCACCGGATAATCCGAACTTTACCAATAGGGGTATGAACCAGATGAAAGTATTCCGTGTAGCTGAAGCTTATCTAATACGTGCAGAGGCATATGCCGAATCTGGCCAGGCTGGTCCTGCTAACGACGATCTTGAAGCTCTCAGACTAGCTCGTATCAGTGGATACAGTCATACCGATCTTTCAGGCGACAATCTGCTGAATGCCATTTACGATGAACGCAGAAAAGAAATGGTAGGCGAAAGCTCACGCTGGTTTGACCTCAAACGAAGAAACCTTGGTTTCGCGCGTACTCCCCAGCAAGGTACCGGTCCTGACAATGATTTGGTTATTACTAATAATGACCATCGTTGGGTATGGCCCATTCCTCAAGGTGAAATGGATGCCAATAGCTTAATGGTTCAGAACCCCGGATACGCTTCTGATAATTAACATAACATAAATCAAGAAAAGTATATAATTATGAGAAAAATAGTTTTAATAATGTTCTTGCTGGCAACGCCGTTCATAATGATATCATGCGATGAGGACGAGCAAGTACTGCCACGTGAGGATTTCTTTGTAGCTTTTGAAGGTACCTTTGCTACTATCTCCAAAAACTCTACGCAAACATTGGATATTCCTGTATATGTTGCTGCTGAAAAAGGCGAGCAGGTTACTGTGAATATTGGAATAAAAAATGATCCTGAATTATTGGAAAATCCTGAGTACGAAGGATACAGCTTTGCTACCGAAAATACTGATTTCGAATATGTTCATGGACCTGTTCTTACATATTCTATCGGAGCAGGATATGATACCTTGCGCATCAGCCCTATCGCCGGTGGCACCCCTGGTAATCTTATTCTGGATCTCTACCTTCAAAGCAATTCTGCCGATTACAAAATGGGATTTTTCTATGGCGAACAAGCTGATTCTACATCTCACGACAGATTTCTCGTTGTATTTACTGAATAGATTTTTTTAATTCTATTATTAAATATAATTGCCGGGCCATTTCATTCGAATGGCCCGGTTTTTTTTAAGAATGTAATCGAATTTGATTTTGCTCCTAACCTGATGGATAATCTTTTATAGTGAGATAGGAATATTCTGCGGCAGAATGCTTAAATTTGTCACAATTATTATAAAATGTTTTACGGCCAGCCTGCTACCCGAAAGTAAGGTTATTGTTTAACCTTTTTCTTTCTAATGCTTTCAGGCATGTGTGTGGGCACATTTTCTTAATCATTCTTTATTTCCCAACTTAAACAAACTTCAGCGTCATAAGAGTGAATTAAACAAAATGAACCTTCCATGACGCATTTTGTACTTCACCAAATATTCAAAAAATTAACACATGAAAGAAAAGAAAATTACAATTGTTTTATTTGCCTTCCTTTTTTTGCTTAGCGGCTGGAATGCAAACGCCCAGTACTTTAAAATGAGCCCCGAAGGATTAGAGGGTTCGCAACCTCAAAGCCATTATGATCAGGTTGAAGGGAAAACTTCAGATTATGACCCTGAAAAAGTAAAGCAGTGGTATGAAGCCTTTATGTCAGGACGGGCCGATAAAATTGTTGGCGGCGAAGATGTGGCTATTGAAGATTACCCTTGGCAGGTCTCCCTGCAGATGACGCCGGGTTTTGGCGGAGGTCATTTCTGTGGCGGAACCATCATTAATGATCAGTGGATTTTAACCGCATCCCATTGCCTTTTGTGGGACACCGACGATGGCGATGTGGAACTTACTCCCAATATGGTGCGGGTAGGTGCCGGGTTTACTGCCATGAACAACCCGGCGCAGGGCAGTTATTACACCATAGAGGAAATAATCCTGCATCCCGATTATGTCACCAGTGCTAATCGTTTTGATATCGCCCTTATAAAGTTGTCCCAGGCCATTGACTTTGATCATCCCGGAAAAGCCCCTGTGGGGATGGTAACCCAGGAGGATGCTGCCAATGGTGAAACCGACGAAGGTGTAATGACAAAAGTATCCGGCTGGGGTGCCCTGTATTCTGATGGTCCTTCTCCCAATATACTGCAAGCCATTGATGTTCCGATTATTACCACCGGAACAAGCTATCCTCCCAGCTATATCACACCAGATATGATCATGGCCGGAGCTTCCGGGCAGGATGCATGCCAGGGCGATAGTGGCGGACCCATGGTTATTGACGATGGCGAAGGCTGGTACAAAGTTGCCGGTGTCGTTAGCTGGGGCGTAGGTTGCGGCTCACCGGGTTTCCCGGGGGTATATGCACGGGTGAGTTATTTCGAGGACTGGCTGGCGGAGCATTTGATTTTTACGGATCCCAACCAATACACCACCTTTTTTCACGAGGAATTTGATGGTGAATTTCCCGCAACATGGGAGAGTGTGAGCATTGCAGGTAATAAGGATTTTACCTGGTCCGATGATACTGAAGACTATGGTGCTTATGCCAATACAGTTTTTTCATCGCCCACTGCAGAAAACGGATTTGCTATTTTTGACAATCTCAATGGTACCAATGTAGGTCCAAATCCCGCTGAAGCTGCCCTGGTTTCTCCGGTTTTAGATTTTAGCCAGGGAGAAAACTATAGCATTGATTTTTTCCATCTGGGAAGACATCTTGGACAGGAGTTTGGCGCTGCCTATCCCAATCTCATATTAAAACTGGAGGCTAGCACCGATGATTTTAATACCGATGTGCAGGAATTGTGGTCGCTTGAATTTCCCGACAATGAGCATTTCGAGGAATCGGGCAATGTTTCAGTAAATGCCAGTGCATTAGCGGGTCAGGACAACGTTAAACTTCGTTTTCGTTACATTGGTGGAGGCGGTTACTGGTGGCTCATTGATGATGTGCAGATTTCTGTTGAAAATCCCGTCTTTGATGTTCAGTTTGTGGTTACTGATGGGGAAGAACCCCTTGTTGATGCTGTGGTGGAAACAGGCTATCATGAACAGGAAGCAATCACCAACACTGACGGAATTGCCATTCTGAATTTGTATGAAGGTAATTATACCATTTCGGTTGATAAAAGCGGTTATTTCCCTTATACGGCTGATATTAACGTAACAGAAGACGGACAGATTGTAAACGTGGTTATGGAGAAAATTCCTGCTCCTGAAATCGTGATTGATCTGGCCACCATCGAAGTTGATGTTATGCAAGGGAATGTCGGTCACCTCTCGTTGAATATTGCCAATCCTGGTGATGCAGAACTTGAATTTTCCTTGCTGGCTTTTCCTGCAGCTGAGTCTGTGAAAGCTATTGGCGGACAGGCTAAAACGGCACATTATAAAGGATATGAGGCAGATGCAAACTCCATTACTTTAGGTTTGGGTGCAACTGAAAAAGAAGGACCTGAATTTGGAAGAACAGCGCAAGATCTGCGGTTGGATGAATTTATTGAAATTCATTACGATAATGGAGATATCAATAATGCCATCGGTACTGATGGGGTAATTAGTTTTATAACTGCGGTAAGATTTACTCCCGATGAACTTTCTGATTATTATGGATTTTACGATTTGTCAAAGATTAAATTTCATATTGCCGGAACTCTCTATAGTAACGTTACATTGAAAGTATGGGAGGGAGGATCTGACTCAGGACCCGGAGATGAGATTTACTCTATGGATGTTACTTCGGAAGTAATTCCTGATGATTGGACTACTTTTAATTTGGACGAGAATATTTCCCTTAATTCCGGCGTAGAATACTGGATAGGATATAGTATTGATGCCACGGGAGGATACCCCGCCAGTGTGGACTCCGGTCCTATGGAGCCCAATAAGGGAGCATGGATGTATATGCAAAACTCCTGGACTTTGCTTCCTGATGTTAATGCTGCGTTGGATTTTAACTGGGCTATTCGTGGTATCCTGGAACAAGCAGAACTCGTCGACTGGCTTGAAGCCAATCCACAATCCGGTGTGATTGCTCCAGAATCTAATTTGGATGTTCAGTTAACCTTTGACCCTGCCAGTCTGGAATTGGGACAGTATCTTGCTTCCCTGGTCGTACAAAACAATGCCGGTTCTGCCCTTACCATTCCGGTCACCATGAATGTTGTTCCCGCAGAGTACGATGTTACCTTTGATGTGAAAGATCCGGAAGGAAATGTTATCAACAACGCGGTAGTTACCCTGGAAACCCTCCCCAATGCTGAAGGAGATTATCTTTTCGAAAATGTATTGGTGGGAGAGTATGCCTATAGTGTAACTGCAGTAGGGTACAGCGATGCAGCTGGCTTGATCATGGTAGAAGATGACATGACTGTTGAGGTAATCATGATTCCTGAGGATGCCCAACTGGTGGAACTTACTGTTACCATCCAAGATGAATTTGGTGAACTGTTGCCCGATGTTTTGTTTACCCTGAACGGCTTTGGAGGGCATTACACCAATGCTGCCGGCGAGGTTGTATTGAATATTATTCCCGGTACGTTTGGTTATCAGGCTGTCATGACCGGATTTGAACCGGAATCGGGTGAGATTGTCGTAACAGAAGATGCCAGCCAGGCGCTTGATATTACCATGACCTACCTGCGCTTCAATGTGGGTGTTACATCCATTCCTGCTGATGGAGGAATTGTGTCAGGAGAGGGCGAGTATTATTACGGAGAAACCGTAGCGCTTGATGCCCTGGCCAATGACGGGTATACTTTTGTCCATTGGCTGGAAAATGATCTCGTGGTTTCTGATGATGCGCAATACTCTTTTGATATTAACAGCCACAGAGATTTTGAAGGTGTGTTTTTAATCAATACTTACACCATAACGGCATCTGCTGGTGCTAATGGTACGATTTCACCCGAGGGTGAGATGATTGTGGAACATGGTCAGGATATAACTTTTGACATCACACCCGACAATGGATATGATGTCGAAGATGTACTGGTAAACGGAGAAAGTGTTGGTGCCGTTGCTTCCTATACCTTTGAGAATGTTACCGAAGATGCCACCATTCATGCCGAATTTGTCCTCCGCACCTATGAAGTGAATATTACTTCAGAAGGAAACGGCACCATTACGCCTGATGGAGTAATGACCGTGGATCATGGCAGCAGCATTTCATTTGAACTCGAACCCGAAGAAGGGCACCATGTTGGAGATCTTCTGATTAACGGAAGCAGCGTGGGTTGGCATTATACTTATACGTTGAACAATATACAACAGGATACCGATGTACATGCAATATTTGAAGTAGGTGTTGGCGTTGATGAATTAACCGGCGAATCGGGTCTGGTTGTTTATCCCAACCCCGCCACGAGCAGGGTAACGCTGGAAAACAGCAGTGAACTTCAGCAAATTGAGGTATATACCCTCAGCGGGCAACTGATAAGCAGCTTCGCAACTGCCGGAAGCAGCCATAGCCTGGATGTGAGCGGCTTTGATTCGGGTATTTATATGATAAGGGTTGTTTCCCGCGAAAATACGCAGGTTGTAAGACTCAAAGTTCAGTAAATGCGCAAAATAAGTTTGTCAAAACCGACAACTTATATTTACATAAAACATTGATTTTTGATTTTTTTATTGCTAAAAAACCTCTGAATCCGTATCGATTCAGAGGTTTTTTTGTGCCTTTTGTTAATTTTTGTTGGGGTAAACAGGTGTTAAAATCGCAGGTAGATAGAGATATACCCTTCTCATATGAGCGATTTCTTTTGGCTTTAAAACGTTTTAAACATACGAATGTATGATATTTTACGTTGTAATGCGCTCTCTTTCTTGTAGATATAAAAGCGAAAAATTATTAAAGAAACTACAGGGGATTTGGGAATAATTTATATATTTACACTCCTAAACAGCGCCAACTGTTTAGAATAAAAACCAAATTATAAACAAAAACAAAGACGACATGAAGAAAATCTGTTTAATTTTTGCCATTCTCGTTTTTATGGGCAATGTATTGATTGCCCAGGAACGAAGAATTACTGGTACAGTAACGGATGCCGTTGACGGTTCCACAATGCCGGGTGTTACCATTTCGGTAAGAGGAACAACTCAGGGCACCATTACTGATACCAACGGGCGCTACGAAATTACCGTAGAAGAGGGTGCCACCCTGGTATTCTCCTTTATTGGTATGGTAACCGAACAGCGCGTTGTAGGTACAGAGTCCGTAATCAATGTATCCATGTCCATGGATCTTGCTACCCTGCAGGAGATTGTTGTAACGGCCTTTGGTATCGAAAGAGAGAAAAAGGCGTTAAGCTATTCTGTTCAGGAAGTGAGTGGAGAGATGATGTCACAATCGGGTAACCCAAGCATGGCCAACGCCCTCCAGGGTAAGGTAGCCGGGGTTATCGTAAGACAATCATCAGGTATGCCCGGTTCGAGCTCTCACGTTACCATTCGTGGTAGCCGTTCATTTACCGGTAACAACCAGCCCCTTTACGTTGTAGATGGTGTGCCTATTTCCTCTGGTTCGGACGTGTCAGGTGGAGTTTCTGGTACTGACTTCTCCAGCCGTTTTCTGGATATCAATCCCGAATCCATTGAGTCGATCAACGTACTGAAAGGACCCGCTGCTTCCGCACTTTACGGAATGCGAGCCACCAACGGTGTGGTTATTATCACCACCAAAAGTGGTAGAGGAATGGCCAAAGGTCAAACCCGGGTGAATTTTTCTACCAACTATACATGGGACGAAGTTTCCAGGTTGCCTGAGCTGCAAAGCACTTATGCACAGGGATCCGCTGGTGCTCTTAACCAGAATACTTCTCTTTCCTGGGGCCCCAGAATTGATACCCTGGGTACGTATTTTCACCGTGTGCTTGAAGAAGATTATGATGGAACAGGTAGAGTTTTTGATAACGTGAACCCATTCTTCCAGACTGGTCATACCCTCAATGCAACCATTGACGTAAGTGGTGCCGGTGAATTCGGAAACTACTCTGTTGGATTTGGACAAACCGATCAAACAGGTATTATCGACAAAACCGGTATGAGCAGATCTACTGCCAGACTTGCCGGTACTTTTAATATCACCGACAAATTAACTGTTGGAGGTAATGCCAATTTCTCCTCTCTGAATGTGGATAAAATCCCCGGAGGTAGTAACCTTTCCAATCCCCTTTTTACCATTTATGCTGCTCCCAGGAGTTATGATCTTTTTGGACTGCCATATCACGATCCCAATGACCCTTACAGGCAGATACACTATCGTGCCGCGATGGACAACCCGCTGTGGGCAATGGAAAACAGTGTCTTTTACGAACAAACCCAACGGGTTTTCGGTAACGTGAATGCTTCGTATAAAATTGCCGACGGTATCAATATCAACTACCGTTTAGGTACTGACTACTTTATTACCGATGGTAAGGAAGTATACGAAAAAGGTAGTGGTTTTACCGGTGGTAGAACAAACCCACCTTCAGGCGGACAGATTTTTGACTTTGCCTATACAAACCTGGAGATTAACTCCAACATTAACCTTACCATCAACAGAAGCCTCACTGACGATATCGACCTTGAATTCCTTCTGGGAAATGAATTTTCTGATACCAAAAGAAGATTCCTTGAGAATACCGGACGTACCATTACTATTGGCGGCTTCCGTAATATCAATAACACAGGTACTCAAACCGTTTTTGAATCCAGCACCTGGGAGCGTACCGTAGGATTTTTTGGAAACCTGGGTTTGTCATGGAGAAGCACATTGTTCCTGAACGCATCAGGAAGAAATGATATTGTTTCTTACATGCCCGAGGGCAACCGCTCATTCTTCTATCCTTCAGTAGGTTTGGGTTTTGTCCTTACTGAGCTGATGGATCAGGATGAAGCAGGACTTACCTTTGCCAAGCTTCGTGCATCATGGGCACAGGTAGGACAAGGCGGACCCTTGTATTCTACGCAGAACATTTTTGTTACCGGAGGTGCAGCCGATGTGGGTGGATTTATCGGTGGACAGGGAATCCAGTTCCCCTTCCAGAATCAAAACGGCTTTACCCTCAGTACTGTTTTGAGAAGCCCCGACCTGGTGCCTCAGAATACCAATACTACTGAGTTGGGTTTCGACCTGCGCTTTGTCAACAACCGTATCGGTCTTGACTATACCTACTATTTGATTGACGTGACTGATCAGATTTATGCTGTGCCAATTCCCGCTTCTACAGGATTTACTTCTGAGCTGCGCAATGCCGGTCGTCTGGAAACCTCAGGTCATGAAGTCGTTTTCACTATTGTACCGGTGCTCACACAGGATTTTGAGTGGAACTTTACTACCAACTTCTCTTCTTATCAAAACGAAGTTTTGGAACTTGCCCCCGGTGTAACTGATATTTTCCTGGGTGGTTTTGTTCAGCCTAACGTAAGGGCACAAGCAAATTCTTCCTATCCTGTAATTTTTGGTACACGTTTCCTCAGAGATGACGATGGTAACATTGTTAACCTGGACGACCCCACCAGCGCCTTCCACGGTATGCCTATTGCTGATCCCGATGCAGGTGTAATTGGGAATGTACAGCCCGACTTTGAAATGAACTTTATCAATAACATCCGCTACAGAAGCATCAACCTTACTTTCCAGATTGACTGGAGACAAGGTGGTCAGATGTATGCAGGTAACACAAGGCTGCAGAAACTTTACGGTATGGATGCCATGACTGAAGACAGGGAATCTGACTTTACCGCTCCCGGTGTAAAAGGTTACCTGGATGAAGACGGAAATCTGGTTGTAACTGGTGACAACGACATTGTTCTGAATACTTATGATCAACACCAGACATACTGGCTGGATGCCATGGATGCTATTGATGAATCCAATGTTTACGAAACTTCTTTTGTAAGATTCAGAGAACTGAGCCTCTCTTACGACCTTCCACAAAGTGTGTTGGCTAATGTCGGCATTAACAGTGCATCTATTTACTTCACCGGTCGTAACCTGTTCCTCTGGACTGATTATCCTAACTTCGACCCCGAAACTTCTACCGGTGGTGCCGGCAACTTCCAGGGTCTGGAATATGTGGCTTTACCGCAAACCCGCAGCTATGGTATGGGTGTAAGATTAAGTTTCTAATCTGTTCATTAAACAAAACGAGATATTATGAAAAAACACACTTTATATAAAATTTTTGCTGCGTTGCTTGTAATCTTTGTGATAACAGCATGTAGTGAAGAGAAAATGAATGAAATTGACACCAATCCCAACAGCCCGACAGATGTTCCTTTATCATTGTTGATGCCTCAGGTCACCATTGATATTCCTGTTACGGTTTCCGGTATTGACCTGTCATGGTATAGCTCCGTTTTTGTAGAGCACACCACTGGTGCGCATGCGCAATTGCGTGGAGCTGACAGACGTACTGCTGAAATTAACCCTACTATGGGAAACAATCAGTGGAATGCATTTTACTCAAGCGTAATTCCTGACCTGAATGTTATTATTGAAAAAACCGGACCTGAAGGGTCAGAACCCGGTCGGTTTGTTCACAGTGGTATGGCCAAAGTAATGAAAGCCTATACTGTGGCCCGCATTACCGATATCTGGGGTGATATGCCTTATACTCAGGCTTGGCAAGGATCTTCCAACCGTGCTCCGGAGTATGACACCCAGGAGTTTATTTATACCCAGGTGTTGCAGCAATTGCTTGATGAAGCGATTCAGGACCTTCAAACGGAAACTGTTTACAATCCCGGAACTACCGACCTTATTTTTGGTGGGGATGTTGACCGCTGGATCAAAACTGCTTATGGTTTGAAAGCCCGTTATCTGCAGAGGCTGTCAAATACAGGACAGTATGATGCTGCTGCTGTAATTGCTGCTGCTAATAATTCATTCACCAACCGTGAAGAAGAATTTACTTTCCGCAACTTTACGGAAGCTCCAACAGGCCAGCATCCATGGTATCAGGAGTCAAACCTTAGAAAACATCACGTCTTTAGCCAGCAGGTATATGATTTGCTGAATGACAGGAATGACCCAAGACTACCTATATGGATTGCCCCTGTGGCAGGAACTGAGGATGTTATCAATCCTGCTCAAAACGGAGCAGCTGAAAACGACCAGGGTGGTACAATTTATTCCAAGGCTTCTTCCAATGTTGTATATCCCACCGCTCCGCTGGAAATGATGACCTACGAAGAGGTATTGTTTCTCAAAGCAGAAGCTTACCTGGGCAGCAATATGGCTGATGCCAAGGAGAATTATGTTGCAGGTATTACTTCTGCCATGGAAAGATGGGGTATTGAGGAAGCTGATATTGAGGCGTATCTCGCCGATGAGGACATTCTTCCTGCGGGAGATTTGACCCTTGAGCACATCATTAAGCAAAAATATCTGGCTTTCTGGCTCTATAATCCTGTTGAAGCATACAACGACTACAGAAGAACAGGATTCCCTGAGATGACCAATGTTATTGGACCTCCTCCGCACAGGTTCCCTTATCCTCAGAGCGAATATGACAGCAATAGCGAAAACGTTCCCCTGGGACCAGAATCTATTTACAATGTAAAACTGTGGTGGGCGCTCTAACAGCCTGAAACAATCATTGTAATCTAACAATAAACTGCCCGCATATCGAAAACGATGTGCGGGCAGTTTATTTTGGGTCATTTGATACAACTATGGGCGCTCTTTCCTATGTTCGGTAAATAGCGCTTCAGGGTTTTATGACCCTGATCATTTCAGTAAACCCTTTTAGAGAACAACCATATCAATCACTATTGCTGAAGAACAATCTCCCAGTTGCCAGGCTCATATATTTCAAACCTGAAAACACATTCAAAGGGGTTGTTTCCAAAAGCGTCCAAACTAACATAGTTTATAACACCATAAAGTGGAAAAGAAGGCCTTTGAATATTGGCACGGGTGCCGGTAACTGAAAGTTCACCCGAGGAGCTGTTAAGGTCAATACTCAAAATTCTGGAGTCCCCCGCCCCAATAGAGGAGATATTAATGTTCACCTGATTGGGATGATCAGATACTTTGCGCACACGGTGGCGTATGATGTTACGGATTTCGATAATTTTAAATTGTTCAGCAGCCATTTCGCTGGCACCTGAAGAGAACACACCCCGACTTTTAATCGGTGGAGTGGGGTTAAGAGAATAGCTGAGTCCCAGTCCAACACGGATATTCTTTTTCCATCCATACTGCTTGCCGATATCGTTAATTCCCTGGTAATAGTGCATGTTTAAATCCAGATTGGGGAGAATGCGTATTCCGGCGGATAGTTTTACGAAAATCTCCGCTACGGGAAAAGTGTCATAATCTATTAAAACTGATTTGTCAGATTCATAGACTAAGGGAGTAAATGTTTGTTTTTGACTGGAATTAAGCAAGAATGAACCGCCCAAACCAAAACCATAATGCCACCGGGGATAATGAATCTGGATGTTAAGCGGTACATCCAGCCTAAAAAACCTTATGTCATTCGTGTAATTCATTAATTCTCTATTTATCATTTTTTGCTCGTAAAGCCTGGTGGATGTTAGTAATATTTCACTTCCCAGAGTATAAGCATCGTTAAAGTAATACCGGTATCCTGCTCCAGCAGAAAATCCTAAGCTACGTTCAAAGCCTGAACTTTTACTACCTATTACTGAATTGATCGTTTGATTGTATTTGATATAGTATTGCCGCTGGCCCATAGAAATAATGGGCAAAAGACAAAGAAATAACAGGGGGAGTTGTTTTTTTTTCATAGGGTTTGTGTTTGTAGTTTTTTTAAAATGCAATCCGCAAAGATTATTGTTTTACATTGGTGTCCGGTAAAACTTACGAGATTTAGCTTCGCTGCTACTTCGTGGTCTTCCCGCACATGCGGGAGGATTTGACAAGGTATCCATGGGTTTTTATTGAAGAGGGGGTTGGTGGCGGCGAAGCCGCTTCCAACCCCCTCCTCCACTAACCTAAGTGCCTGTCATCCCGAGTGGAGTGAGGGATCTCATGTTACAACTGATTTGTTATTTTTAATTTACCGGACAACAATTATTGTTTTACTCAAAAGGAAAATAGATCCTTTATTTTTCTGTATGAGCAGGGAATACTGCGTTTGATTTGCAAAGACTTTTATGTAATCACAGGATTTATTATTCAGCATTTACTCTGAAGAATAGATTTGTAGCAATATTAGTGAAAATTTACAAATAATTAATGGCTGTATTGAGAATATTTTTCAACGATTAACCCGAGGTGAGATTGGTTTGTACCTCACCACAATAATACGGGTTACTACCTTTCCCTGCCAAAGGGGTATATCCGTAAGCTATAGAACACGGTATCACAAAACCCAATTAACGACAAATAAAAGCTAAAATTAAGTTAATTGTTGAGAGCTTTTTCATATATTTACAAATCTTTAAAGATATATTTTAAGGAACAAAACCTAAATTATTCACCAAACAACAAACACATGAAGAGAATTTGTTTACTATTTCTCGTTTTTCTGGGATTGCTGGCAAGCAATCTTAATGCACAGGAACGAAGAATAACAGGAACAGTTACAGATGCTGCCGATGGTTCGTCATTGCCCGGTGTAACCGTAGCCGTAAGAGGCACTACGCAAGGAACAATAACCGATATCAATGGACGTTATGAAATCACTGTAGCTGAAGGCGCAACACTGGTCTATTCCTTCATTGGAATGGTAAGTGAAGAACGCGAAGTGGGCACAGCCAGTACCATTAATGTGGCACTGAGTGCAGATGTTGCTACCCTGCAGGAGATTGTTGTGGTAGGCTATGGTACAAGGCTTAAGTATGAGCTAACAGGCTCTATTTCTTCGGTAAATGCGGAGGATATTGCCGGTAACACGATGCCAAGTTTTGAAAATGCATTACAGGGTCGCACCGCAGGGGTACAAATCTCTGGCGGTAGTGGTAAACTTGGGCAGGCAATAAGAACACGTGTAAGAGGTTCTTCGTCTATTTCTGCAAGTAACCAGCCTTTGTATGTTATTGACGGTGTTCCTGTAGTAAGTCAAAGCCTGGGTACCACAGGAAATGAACCTACCAACCCCTTGGCACAATTGAATCCTGCGGACATTGAGTCCGTTCAGGTTCTTAAAGATGCTTCTGCGGCTGCTATTTATGGCTCCCGGGCATCCAACGGGGTAATCCTGGTTACTACCAAAAGAGGAAAAGAAGGAAAAACCAGGTTTAATATTTCTACCCAGTATGGGTTTACTGAAGCCGCCAATGAAGTAGGATATTTGAACAGGGAACAGTATATAGATTTGTGGAGAACAGCAGCTATCAACAGATATGGTGAAGATGATGACTGGCAGGCACGGCTGGATGGAGTTTTTCCATTTTGGCGTGACACCAACAATCCCGATGATATTACACAAGGTCCGGATGAAGACTGGGAAGGACACGCCCTGAGACAAGGAGCGAATAAACAATTTGATATTTCTGCTTCCGGAGGAACCGAAAATACCCAGTATTTTACCTCAATATCTCTTTATGATCAGATTGCACACATTAATGGAAATGAATTAGATCGCATTAGCGGACGATTAAATTTTGACCAGAAAGCCAATGAATGGGTTTCTTTTGGCCTCAATATGAGTGTGTCCCGAACACGCCAATATAGAGTTTCCTATGACAGGGCTTTTGCATCACCCTTGCAAATGATTGCACTCACACCTCTGGACCCTGCTTACGTTCCCGATACGGATGAATTGAATGAGAATACACTGTATGAAAACGGTCTTATAGTGCGAAAATACAGTAGTTTTGATACTGAGGCCTTTAAGAATTTTGGAAATGTATTTGTTAATCTTGAGCTTTTGCCAGGGCTTTCTTTTCGATCGGAAGCAGGGATGGATCTTACCTTTCAACAAGAGGTTGAATATAATGGCCGTCTTACCAATGACGGGGGTCCTGATGGATATGGATTTGAAAGAAACGTAAAATCGAAACTTTATAATTTCGACAATTACTTTACCTATAATACAATTATTGCCGATGAACTTGATTTAAATCTTGTTGTTGGAACCAGTTTTACGCAAGCTGATTTTGAATTTGCTTCCATGGCAGGAACCGGTTTTCCCAGCGATGAATTTAAAAGAGTTGAAAGTGCCGCCGAGGTCTCTTTTGCGAGTGCAAGTGGCACAGGGTATCGGTATACTTCATTTTTTGCAAGATCCTATTTAAAGTATGCAGACAAATATTTTCTTTCTTTAAGTGGACGTACTGATGGCTCCTCAAGATTTGGCAGAGATAATCGGTATGGTTTCTTCCCTTCTGCCTCTGTGGGATGGGTTGTTACCAATGAAGACTTTTTAATGGATAATATGGCTATTAGTTTCCTGAAGCCCCGAATCAGCTGGGGACTTACTGGTAATTCAGAGATTGGTAATTTTGCCTCCAGGGGTTTATATGATGGAAGTAGTTATGCGGGGCTTGCCGGTTTAATTTCAACAAGCATACCCAGCCCTGATCTGAGATGGGAAACAACTACACAGATCGATTTTGGTATCGATTTTGGATTTTTCAATAATCGTATTTCCGGTGAAATTGATTATTATGTGAAGAAAACAAAGGATCTGCTTCTGAGGGTCCAGGTTCCTGCCAGCACAGGATTTAGCGAGGTATATAAGAATGTGGGTAATCTGGAAAACAAAGGATGGGAGTTTTTAATCAACACCGTGAATGTAGATGGAGAATTTAAATGGAACACCAATTTTAACATTGCATTCAATGAAAACGTTGTAACGAATCTGGATGGCCAGATCATTTCAGAAGGCATCTGGAGAGTAATGGAAGGACAGCCCATAGGTGTATTTTACACCAGGGAATATGCCGGCGTAAATCCTGATAATGGGGATGCCTTGTTTTATCTGAACGAAGAAGGTGATGAAACTACTACCAATATTGCTGAGGCAGCCAACAGAATTGTCGGTGATCCAAATCCTGAGTTTTTAGGTGGTTTTACCAATACTTTTTCTTATAAGGGTTTTGACTTGAGTGTTCTGCTTCAGTTTGTTGTGGGGCATGATATTTATAATCATGGCTTCCAATGGCAGGCTTCCGGCCTGAGATGGGAGGATAACCATACAGTTTATTATTATGAAAATTTCTGGAAAGAGCCCGGAGATGAAACCTATTACCCACAGCCCAGGCTCTACCAGTCTAATGGATATGGCACCTCAAGCATACAGATTTTTGATGGATCCTATATGCGTTTAAAAGATATTACTTTGGGTTATACTTTGCCCGGTAGAATCTCACAGCGTATTAATGTTCAGACCGTAAGAGTATTTGTAAGAGGGTACAATCTTCTTACTTTTACTGACTATCCTGGTTGGGATCCTGAAGCCGATTCACCCGATGCAGGAGTATCTTCGCAGACCAGTAATATTGTGCAGGGATGGGATTTTTACACTGCTCCCCAGCAGCGAATCCTTACAGTGGGTTTAAATGTAACTTTGTAATGTGAACCATTAAGGATTTACTAAATTTAAAAACATGATACATATGAAAACAAAAATTATATCAGCTTTAACAGGTTTTTTCTTTCTGGCTGCCGTCTTTACTTCTTGTGAAGATTTTCTGGAAGTGGAACCTCAACTCTCAGTAAGTGATGATGAGGTGTATGGAAGCCATGATGGTGTGCTTAACGCACTCCACGGAGCCTATGCATTAATAGGGGGTCCTCAGTTATGGGCCGGAACTAGTATCTTTCATAGCGACCTGGTGGCTAACTCAGGACAAGTTGCCTGGTCAGGTACTTTCATTCAATACGAGCAAATGAATACCAAGAACATGGACCCCAATGATGGCTATATTACTGGCAAATGGAGCAGAGCCTATTGGATCATTGATCTGGCAAATAATGTGCTCAACAATCTGAATATAGTAGATGAAAATGCACGCGGCAGGGTGGAAGGAGAAGCAAAATTCATTCGCGGCATTGTTTATTATGAATTGTTACGTTTCTACGCTGCTCCATACGTAGCTGGTAACTCTAATGGACATCCGGGAGTACCTTTGATTTTAACTCCAACAGCAGGTATTACTGATGATGATTTTGCTGCACGCGAAACGGTTGCCAATTGTTACCAGTCGATTCTAAATGATTTAAACGATGCGAAAGCTTTGCTTGCTGAGTATACTGCTTCCGGTGCAAATGACGGAAGAGCAACAGCTTCAGCTTCTGCAGCATTTCTTGCAAGGGTATATATGTCAATGGAAAATTGGGAAGCAGCTGCAAATGAGTCCAATTTTGTAATCACTAATTTCGAGGGTTATGATGCCCTTAACGGAACCCCGCGCGCTGCATATAACAATGACTCTTATACCAGTGAGGATGTATTCATGATAATTCAAAATGCTACCAGCAACGCCGGACAGGCAAACGATGGTATTGGCACTTTCTTTGCCAGCCTCGATGGATATGGAAGAAGCGATATCCATATTCAGCCAATGCATATGGATATGTTTGAAGAAAGTGACTTAAGAGCTACTATTACGGAAGATCCTGAAATCAATGTGATTTCTGATGTGCCGGGTATGTATTATATTGGCATAGGCACCCGACCGGGTAACCTTATGAGTAGCAAATGGGGCAAATATGATGCGAATATTAATGTTATACGCCTTGCAGAAATGATTCTTACCAGAGCGGAAGCAAATTTCAGAAACGGTTCTTCTATAGGTGCTGCGCCTCTTGCCGATATCAATGCCATTCGTGACAGGGCAGGGATGGGACCCTGGGATAATCTGGATTTGGAATTGATTTGGGAAGAGAGATATCGCGAAATGTGCTTCGAAGGAAGACTTCTGGATGACGTTCGTCGGTTCAGGAAAAGTGTCACCATTCCTGATGGCACTGAAGAGGGAACTGTATTGCCCTGGGATAGTCCACGTCTTGTATTACCTATCCCACAGCGTGAAATGGACGTGAACCCCAACCTGGTTCAAAATGAAGCCTACAATTAATAATTCCTCATTCAACATTTTTTTATGATTCACTACCCCGGGCCGGCATTTGTCGGCCCGGACTATTTTTAGAGGGAGGCTTGTGGGAAAATCCTCCTTATTGATTCCATGCTTTGGATTGAAATTCAGGCAAAGAATGAATTGGAAAAAATCGAAAGAACAAAAAACCGAAAATTTGACCATTGCTCGCTGAGAGACTTAATAACCTGAATGTAGTGTATTGAGCATCACACAATGTTGATCATCGATTTTCCCGTAGAAAAACACCGGTTGTAGCTTGCTTTTCCTAAGTATTCCTACGGTTGCATTGTGTATTTATTGATCGTATATTTGCGTTGTTTAATTTTGTTTGTATGGAGCCGGAAAGTAAAATAAGGATTCTGGCCCGGTTATTGAAAAAGAATAATTACAGAACTATTTCTGTAAAAACAGTACGTTGAGACCAAACGAAATATTAATGTCAATTCAAATTTATAAATGACCTCTTGGGTATTTATGCTTTCCTGGTCAGATGTTAAACACAAAAATAAAAATGTCATGAAACTTTCAAAAATGAATCTTATGTCCGCAGGCATTATTAAAGGTGCCGCTGCATTGCTTTTTGTAGTCATATCTTTTACTTTCGCCACGGCCCAGGAGAAAAAAGGAGCACGCCTTGAATATACAAAGGAGAAAGCAGAGCTGGGGCAAATTGCCGTAGAAAACCTTGAACCGGTGAAAATGGAAA